>NHFZ02000020.1 GCA_002171275.2 Pelagibacteraceae bacterium TMED124 | reverse complement strand
TACCACTCATTACACCTAATGCATAAAATTCTTTTCTTTTCATTATTTAGTATTATAACCTCAGTATAGAAAAATGAATGATCAATTTTTAGATTTTATAAAAAAAAGAGGTTTTATAAGTCAATGTACTGATGAAGAAAATTTAAAAAAAACCCTTAGCACAAAAACTTTAGGATACATTGGTTTCGATTGCACTTCAGATAGCTTACATGTTGGTTCCTTATTGCCCTTGATGATTTTAAAACATTTCCAAAATTTTGGTCATACACCAATAGTCTTACTTGGAGGTGGCACCACATTAATTGGAGATCCATCAGGTAAAGATGAAACAAGAAAAATTCTATCCTCAGAAGAAATAAATTCTAACAAAAAAAAATTAAAAAAAGTTTTTGAAAGATTTTTATCATTTGATTCTTCTAAAGAAAATCCAGCCTTACTCGTAGATAATTATGAATGGTTGTCAAACTTAAACTTAATAAACTTTTTGAGAGATGTGGGCAGTAAATTTTCTGTGAATAAAATGTTATCCTTAGAGTCAATTAAACAAAGATTAAATAGAGAACAAAACCTAAGCTTTCTAGAATTTAATTATTCAATTCTTCAAGCATTTGATTTTTTTGAACTATTCAAAAAATATAACTGTAAAGTTCAATTTGGTGGCTCTGATCAGTGGGGTAATATAATTTCAGGTATTGATTTAATTAAAAGAATTAAAAATACTGAACAAGTTTTTGGTTTAACTTCTCCACTCATAACAACGTCTAACGGAAAAAAAATGGGTAAAACTGCAGATGGTGCAATTTGGCTTTCAAAAGATAAGTATAGTGTACAGAATTTTTGGCAATATTGGAGAAATACAGCTGATGAAGATGTAATTAGGTTCTTATATCTTTTCACTGAAATAAATATTAATGAAATTAAAAATTATGAAAAATTTGATGGTTCTGATCTCAATAAAGTCAAAATTATATTAGCTAACGAAGTAACAAAAAATTGTCATGGAGAAAATGAGGCAAAAAATGCAGAAAGAGAAGCAAATAAAATTCTTGTAAAAAAAAGCTTAGATTTAGAAACTATTTCAAAATGTGAAAATAAGATTATTTTAAATGAAAATCAAACAATAAACATTTCAGTTAAACAAGCTTTAGTTGAACTTAAACTATGTAATTCAAATAGTGAGGCAAAAAAATTAATTATCCAAGGAGCTGTAAAATTAAATGACAAAACAGTAACAGACAAAGATTTTTTAGTAAATAATGATTGCTTCATTAACAACGAAATTAAATATGTTGTAATTTACGTGGGGAAAAAAAAGTATGGAGTTATTCAGTTAATTAGCTAAAAAGTTTTTAAAAAGATTAGGAATAAAAACAGAAATTGGATTGTAAGATATGTCATATTCCCCTTCTTTTTTTTCAATTTTAAAGCTTGCTCCAAGCAACCCATCTTCGGGAGAGCCAGCTGTTATAATATCTCCAACTATTGGAAAATTAGTTATCAGAGTATTAAGAGTATATGCGGGAATTATTGTTCCTGTAGTTAAAAAATAGTCATTATTCAACCCTACAACTGTATCAAAACTTAAACCTAACTCACTTCCCTTAATAAGACTATCAATTAATCTTAACTTATTTGGAGAAAACTCATATCTGCTAGTAAAGTCTTCAAAAATTATTCCACCGTCTTTCAGTTTTTGGGTTAACCCTTTAATTGAAAATAGTGTTATAAAATCAGCAAAAAGGGGCGCATCAAGAAACACAAAATCTTTTCCAGCAATATTACCTATATAATTTCCTGAGTCAGGTGATTTTTCACCCTCAATTTTTAAACTTCCTTTATTTAAATCCAAATTAATATCAAGAATATTAAATAACCTTGGTGCATAATTTGATTCTAAAAAAAATTTCTTTTTCTTATTCTCATTAAAAATTTGAATTTTATGATAATCTTTTTCACCATTTAGCTCAACATTAAGATCAGAAAACTCAAAATTTTTTTTTTTGAAGCTTATAATTGGTTTTAAAAAATTATTTTTAGCCAATACTAATTTTTCAATATCAATATTAAAATCTAAATTACTTATATCAGAAAAAAAAGATTTTTCTTTAAAATCAATTTTCTGAATAGAAAGTTTATTTCCTGATAATTTTGCAACTGAGTTTTTTAAGTCTAAATCCATTTTAAAATCTTGAATTGGAGTTAAAAACTTATTAATTTTTAAAGACAACAAACCTGAGTTTGAAAAAATTGTATTAATCTCAATGTCCAAGTTATTTGTTTTTAAATCAAAAAAACCAGAATATTTTTTATCATAAGGATTTACCAAGAGTCTAACTTTACCATCACTAAAAACTGATTTTTCACCCAAAAAATATGAAATTAGATTAAGGTTTTCAGTATTACCAATTACTTCAATTTTATATTCATCATCGTAACTATTAATAATAAAATCTAAATCTAAAACTCCTGATATTTGATCTATTATTCCAGGAAAAAATTCAAGAATATTTTTTCCATCATATAAAAGATTACCTTTGATCTCATCCACAAATTGATCTTTAACTTTTTTTTGCTCTCCTTGGAATTTTAAAGGAGAGTTTTTAATTTCACCACTTCCAGAATAATTTATAAAATCTGAATTAACGTCAATATCTAAATCTAAATTTACAATTGAATAATCTTCATAAAGATTTTGTAAAAAGCCATTTGAAAGATTTGCGATTGATGAATAATTTATTTGTTCTACCGCAAGGTCAACTAATAGTGGAAATTGTAAGTTTAAAGTTAAATCTACCTCTCCAGTAATTTTTTCTAATTTCGAATAATTTTTTTTTTCTATGGTAGTTAAATTTAAATATTTTACTACATCCTCATTTTGGGAAATTATATCAAGTGATATGTCAGCTTGCTCAAAATCAGTATTTAAGTCATAAAGACTTACTATACCAGATTTTAAATTAAGATTATTTGATTGTCCTGATTTAATATCAAATACTACTTTATCTTTAAAAATCCTTGCTAGCCCGTTAATATTTTTTACTGAAGGCATCGATTCCATATATGAGATTTCAACATCTTTACATTCAAAATTTCCTTTAAGATCTTTTGTTTCAAACTTTCCTTTTCTAAACTCAGTTTCTATTTCAATATTAACATTTTCTATTTTACCCTTTGAGTTTTTCACCATCCAGTCATAAGTAGATTTACCAACGTTCTTTGGCCAAATTTTCAATAGATTAGACACAGGAATTTTATCAATTCCCAGATAAAAAAGGGATAAACCATCAGGTTTTTTTTTAAATCCAATCTTGAGTAAAGATTGGTTTACAAAAAAGTTTGATGAAATATCAATGTTGTTATTTTCGAATGAACCAGTTAACAAATCCTCACTAAATTCAATTTTCTTTGTACCAGAAAAAGTTAAATATTCTACATTTCCATCTAAATTTAAATCAAAGTCTAAATTATTAATTTCTTTAATATTTTTACCATTTATTTCAGCCTTACCGGAAATTATTAAATCATTGAGGGAAACATGGTCTTCAGCAAAAAATGACTCAACAAACTCAACATTAAAGTTATTGGCCTCTAAAGATGAGGAAAAATTATTATGATTAGAAATCATAAAACTTAAATTTTGATTTGGGTTGTTATACTGACTAAGTAAACCTTTGAGATTTTTCTTATCGTATATCAAATCAATTACATATTCAAACTTGATATTGTTTTTATCGAAAATAATTAATCTATTATTAATAACCTCTATCTCTGAAAAAAAGTTAACTAAATCAATATTTTTAAAATTGTCTATTTTTTCGAGAGTTGTTGAAGAATTGGTTTTTAGATCTGAGTTTTTTTTATCCCGAAAAGAAAGTTCTCCGTCAAATAATTTTAAAGATGTATTGAAAAAATCCTTTGATAAACTTATGTCCAAGCTAATCATAATAGTTGGGAAAAAAAAATCGCTAATTAAAATATCTTCTATTAGAAATTCAAATTTTTTGGATATTTTATTAAAGCTTATGTAAATATTACCTATTTCACGTACATTTTTTTTTTTTAAAATCTGACTTTCTCTGTCAAATAAATCTAGAATATTTATTTTCATGGGTTTCTCTGAAACAATTAAAGTAAAAGAAAATAAAAAAGTAAAAACTACTAAAAAGAGTATTGAAAAAAAAAATGAAAAATTCTTTAAAAATTTAAAATTCATAATATATTACAATACTATAACAATTATCCATTAAATATTATTAAATAAATTCTTATGAATATAAACGATAAATTAAATGATTTTAATTTTAAGATCGATGAAAATAAAATCATAAATACCAAAGATTTAAAAGGCCAAAACCTAATCATATATTTTTACCCTAAAGATGACACACCTGGTTGTACAGTTGAAGCAATAGAATTTTCAAAATCAAAAAATAAATTTACCAAACTTAATACAAGAATTCTTGGTGTTTCAAAAGATAGTATAGAAAAACACAAGAAGTTTATTACAAAGCATTCTTTAACAATAGACCTTATTTCAGATGATATATCTATATGTGAAAAATTTGGTGTTTGGGTTGAAAAATCAATGTATGGTAAAAAATATATGGGCATTGAGCGCGCTACATTCTTATTCGATGAAGATTTAAAGCTTATAAAAGTATGGAGAAATGTGAAGGTAAAAGGACATGTTGATGAAGTTTTAAATTTTGTTAAAAATTTAAATTAACTTAACGCAATCAATTGGCTCTCTAAAAGTTTATCTAAATTACCATTTAAAACAGCAATCACATCTGATACTTCAGTTTTCGTCCTATGGTCTTTAACCATCGTGTATGGTTGCATTACATATGATCTAATTTGATTACCCCAACTAATCTCATTCTTTTGAGATCTTTTTTTTTTATTTTCCTCTTCTTCCTTAACTAATTCCAACTCATATAATTTTGACTTTAGCATTTCCATAGCAGTAGATTTATTTCTATGTTGAGATCTATCATTTTGACATTGAACAACAATTTTCGTGGGAACATGAGTTATTCTTATTGCACTATCTGTTGTATTTACATGCTGTCCTCCAGCCCCTGAAGCTCTAAAGGTATCAATTTTCAGATCCTTATCTTCAATTTTAATATTAACTGTATTATCAACTTCAGGATAACAAAATACTGAGGCAAAACTTGTATGTCTTCTGGATTGAGAATCAAAAGGAGAGATTCTTACTAACCTATGAATACCATTTTCTAATTTTAACCAACCATATGCTTTTTCACCGTCAATCTTTAATGTTACAGATTTTAGTCCTGCCTCATCTCCAACATTCTGGTCTATAATTTGTAATTTAAAGCTTTTTGATTCAGCCCATCTAGAATACATCCTTAGTAACATCTCAACCCAGTCTTGAGCTTCAACACCCCCTGCCCCAGAATGAATCTCTAATAGAACATTTTTTGAATCAGCCTTTCCAGACATTAAAGTTTCAATATGCAGTGTATTTGCGTCTTTTTCTATTACTTTTAATTCATTTTCTAACTCTAAATACATATCGGCATTAGTATTTTCATCGATAATTTTTAAAAGTTCAATTGTATCTTCATAGGATTTTTCGAGTTCACCAATTGATTTTAAAAAGTTAGAAAGATAGTTAAGTTTCTTCAGATCTTTATTTGTTTTTTCGAAATCATTCCAGTTATCTTTATTTTCTAAGTTATTCTTTAGACTAAGAAGATTTTCATTAATTTTCTTTTTTTCAAACAAACCCCCTTAGGTTTTTTAATAAAACCTTAATATTATTAGACAATTCCATAATTTCATATTTCATTAATAAAATCCTTTAAATTGAAAACCATCAGTGGAATCTTTTTTAATATCGTATTTATTCTGAAAATCAAAGTTGTTTTTGAAAGACTCAGTTATGAAATTTTGATTACTAGGTTTACCAGTAGCTATATCGACGTTAATAAATTTTATTGATTTTGGAATATTAAATGGTTTAGGAACGTAACTCTTATATACATTTTTAAAGAAATCATGGAATATAGGTGCTGCTACTTTTGAACCTGTTTCAAATTTTCCTAAAGATTGTGGAACATCGTGCCCAACAAAAACCCCAACCGTTAATTCTGATGAAAACCCAATAAACCATGCATCCTGGTTTTCATTAGTAGTACCAGTTTTACCAGCAATTTGATACTCGAAACTATTGATATTTTTTGCAGTTCCTCTTTGTATGACTCCCATTAAAAAAGAAATCATTTGGTAGGCAGATTCTTCTGAAAACACCCTATTAGTATTGTGTTTAATCTCTGGTTTCGGTAACTCAAATATTAATGAACTGGTCAGAGAATCATCATTTTCAAATGAACAGTTTACACATTTTCTTTTATCACCTTTAAATATAATTTTTCCAGAATTATCATATATAACATCAATTAACCTTGGAGAAATTAGAAACCCTCCGTTAGCGATTGATGAGTACGCAGAAGTTATTTTCAACAAAGAACTTTCTAGTGAACCCAAAGAGCTAGAAATTAAAAAAGGAAAATCATCATAAATATCAAGTTTTTTTGATAACTCAGCTATTTTATCTAAACCAACTTGATCAGAAAGTCTTATTGTCATGAGGTTTCTTGACTTTTCTATACCAAGTCTCAAAGTACTTAGCCCATAAAATTTTTCTCCATAATTAGTTGGTCTCCAAACTCCATCTTTTGAATGGTCATCAATTACGAAGGGTGCATCAAGTATTCGGCTAACTGGCGAGTATCCATTTTCAAGTGCAGTAATATAAACAAATGGTTTAAATGAAGACCCAAGTTGTCGATTAGCTTGAGTAACTCTATTAAATGATGAACTAGAGTCATACCCGCCTACCATAGCAAGAACTCTTCCAGTTTTATTTTCAATCACAACCATACCACCATTTACTTTTGGAATTTGACTTAATTCATATTTACCGAATTTTTTATTGAGAGAAATTACAATAACGTCTCCTCGTTTAAAATATTTCTTACAATTAATTTTTTCAGATTTTAATATAGTCATTTGGTCTCGACTAATAGTTAAAGTTTTTTGATTTTTAGTAATAACTTCAATCAATTTTGGCTTTATTTTCTTTACGATTGCTATCTCATCCTTGTAAAGACCAGCAGGTTGCTTGTAATTAGAAATAGTCTTAACCCATTCAAAATTTTGATCTACCTTAAAACTATTAATTGGTCCATACCATCCTGACCTTTTTGAGTAATTTTTTAATCCTTTACGAAATGAATCTTCAGCTGCAACTTGTAATTTTTCATTTATTGTAGTCATTATTGTTAGTCCGCTATCGTAAAGTTTCTGTTCATTAAATCTTGAAATTATTTCTCTCCTGACTTCTTCTTTAAAAAAAGAGGCTTTATTATTTAAAATTTTTTTACTTTTTGATAACACAAGTTCTTCACTCATTAATGATGAATATTCTTCAAGTTTTATAAATTTTTCATCCAACAGTCTTTTTATAACCCAATTTCTTCTTTTAAGAGCCCTAATCGAATTTCGATAAGGGTTATAGGTGGAGGGAGCTTTTGGTAATGCAGCCAACATTGCCATTTCATGAACCTTAAGATCAGTCACAGACTTATTGAAATAATTTAATGATGCTGAAGCAATTCCATAAGAACCGTTACCTAAATATATTTCATTAAGATACAATTCCATTATTTGTTCTTTACTAAGAACTCTCTCCATTCTCAAAGCTATTATTATTTCTTTAATTTTTCTGGTGTAAGATATTTCATTGGTTAGCAAAAAGTTTTTAGCAACTTGCTGAGTTATTGTAGATGCACCCTGTAATCTCTTGTCAGTAAAAGTGTTAGAGACATTTTTTAAAAAGGCCCTTAAAATTCCTCTATAATCAATCCCATCGTGCTTATAAAAATTTATATCTTCTGATACTAAAAAACAGTTAATCAGTTCAGTAGGAATATCCTCGTATTTAATAAATACTCTATTTTCATTAGAATAATCTTCCAAAAAATTACCATTTGCTGTATAAATTTTTGAAACCAATCTAGGTTTATAAGATGAAAGCTTATCAAAACTGGGAAGATCTTTACCAAAAAAAAATAATATAAATACTGTAAAAAAAAATACGGAAAATAAAAGTATTAGAATTGAATAAAAAACATTTATAAAACTTTTTGACATCATTATTAATTATTTAATTATTCTTTTCAATCCAATCAAAGTAATTTTTAACAGCTTTTACTATATTCGACGTGATTTTTTTTTGATAACTACTACTAACTAAAAGTTTAGAGTCCTCTCTATTTGACAAATATCCCATTTCAATTAAAACTGATGGTATATCAAGCGATTTTAAAACAGCAAAACCTGCGAATCTATGAGCTCTTTTTAACAAATTCATTTCATTTTTTATATCTTTAATTAAAAAATTAACCAAATGACTTGACTGGTTTAAAGTTTCTCTTTTTGTAAGGTCAATTAAAATATTAGTCACCTCTGAACTTTCAGCAGATAGGTCAATATTTCCTAAAAAATCTGATCTATTTTCTCTCCTAGCCAAGTCCTCTGCTTCCTTATCAGATGCTTTTTCTGACAATGTGTAAAGTGATATACCTCTCGTCCTCCTACTTTTATTAAAGTCAGCGTGTAATGAAATGAATATATCAGCATTACTATTTTTGGCAATCTTTGTTCTTTCTCGTAATTTTAAATAAACATCTTTTTCTCTTGTTAATATTACATGAAATTCATCGTATTTGCTAAATTCTTTTTTTAATAATAAAGCAACTTTAAGTGTTATATTTTTTTCAAAAATTTTAGTAATGCCAACAGCACCCGAATCCCTTCCGCCATGACCAGGGTCTACAACGACTATTTTTCTTTTTTTTACTTTATTTTTATAATCAATAACGACTCTAGCGAACTCATTATTTTTTTTTTTAAGAAAATAGATATTAGGAGAATGAATATCTCTATTAAAAACTAAAATTATTGAATTACTTGCTGTATCAAAATTTATTTCTTTTAAATCATTATTTTTTGTGAATGTCTTTTTTAAAGACAAGTTTTTATCAAATTTAATTTCAATTTTGTTTTTTGAGACCTTATTTTTAAAGGTAATATCATTAGAAATATCAAAGACAATTCTTTTAACTTCAGCGTTCGAACCGTATCTAACATTATTAATTTCTAACGAAAATAATTCGTTGCTGTAAAAAAGAAATAAAAAATATATTATAGTTTTTATGATTAATTTCAATTTAAGTTTTTTAGTTTAATTATACTAAATATAGTGGTTTTTTTACAAAAAAAAACAATATGTTCTTTTTTTTTTTGTAATTTGTTGATTTTTTATTAATAATAAAAGTAAAGTTTAAAGGAATTATAATGAAACAAATGCTAATTGATGCTAACCAAAATGATGAGGTTAGAGTTGCCATAGTCGATAAAAATGATTTGATTGATTATGAGTCAGAAAGTTTTAAGAATAACAGAGTAAAAGGAAATATTTATCTAGCAAAAATTATTAGAGTTGAGCCTTCACTTCAGGCAGCTTTTGTTGATTATGGTGCTAAGAAACACGGATTTTTGGCCTATAACGAAATTCATCCTGACTACTTTAAAATACCAACTGCAGATAAGAAAAAATTATTAGAGCAGGAATTTAATGAATCGCAAAACCTTAGTATTAACGAAGATGAAGAAAATTTCATCGATGAAAATTTTAACGAAGATCAAGAAAACAATAATCAAATAGAAAAAAACAAAAATGATAAAGGTGAAGGTTTTCTTTCAAAAGTATTTGATTTTTTCAATTACAAACCAATTGATGACTACCCTCAATCAAGAATTAAAAGAAAAAGACACTTTAGAGCTCCCAAAAGAAACAAAAATGTTATTTTTCACAAAAAATATAGTATTCAAGAAGTAATTAAAAGTAACCAAGTAATTTTAATTCAAGTTGTTAAAGAAGAAAGAGGAAATAAAGGTGCAGCTGTAACAACTAGACTTTCATTAGCTGGAAAGTATTGTGTATTAATGCCCAATACTAATAAGGGTGGAGGTATTTCTAGAAAAATTATTGATTTAAAGCTAAGAAAAAAATTAAAAGAGGTGTTGAACAAACTAAAAATAGAAGCTGGCATGGGTGCTATTATCAGAACAGCTGGCGAAGCAATGGGCTTAAAAGAAATTAAAAGAGATTATAATTCACTGATAAAGTTATGGAAAGAAATTACATCCAAAACAATAAAATCTAATGCACCATGTTTAATTCACGAAGAAGATAACTTGATTAAAAGGTGTCTTAGAGACTATTTTGATGCTTCTTATGAATCTGTTTTAATCAACGATAAATTTATTCTCTCTAAATGCAAAGAAATTGTGAAACAGTTTATGCCTAATTCTGTTAAGAAGTTAAAGTTATATAGAGATAAAAAGCCTATTTTTTTTAATCATGGAATTGAAAAAAAAATAGTAGATATTAACAACCCAAATGTAGATCTGAAATCAGGTGGATATCTTGTAATAAATCAAACAGAAGCGCTTGTTGCAATTGATATTAATTCAGGTAAATTTACAAAAAATCGAAATATTGAAGATACAGCATTCCAAACCAACCTTGAAGCGGCAGAAGAAATCAGCAGGCAAATTAGGATTAGAGATTTAGCAGGTCTAATTGTTATTGACTTTATAGACATGCTAGACAGAAACCATAATTTTAAAGTTGAAAAGAGACTTAAAGATTACTTAAAAAATGACAGAGCAAGAGTCCAGGTAGGAAGAATAAGTAATTTTGGTTTACTAGAACTTTCAAGACAGAGATTAAAAGTTAATGAGGACTCAAAAGTTTCAATCAAGTGCTCACATTGTAATGGATATGGAAGAGTACCTTCCATTCATTTTTTAACAAATCAACTGATCAGAGTATTTGAAGAACTTACTTATGACAAAAAAAAAGAAAATGTTCACATAGTATGTAGTAAAGAATTAAAGTCACTACTTGAAAAAAGCTCAAGCTCAAAAATTTTAGAAAAAAGAAAAGGTAGTATCATAGTAGAAGAAGAGCTTAAGGAGTTAGACTTTATAATTTGCAAGCAAAATGAAGTTATTTTAACTAACATAGAAAAAGAAATTGATTCGGAAAAATTAAGCAATTTAATAAAAGGAAAAAAAATAATAAAAAATAATAAAAATGATCAAAGAATTAAAAAAACAAAAGGCTTTCAAAAAGACAACTCACTAATATCTAGTTCTAAAGAAAGTATTCAAGATTCAAAGGAACAAAATATCATATCGAATAAAAGAAAGAGTTACAGACAAAAAGTGAAAGACTTTAAGAAAAATAAATTAAAAGGTAAAGATTCAAATGACATTCCAAAAAATAATAAAAATTTCGAAGTTATCAAGAACCAGGGTAACCAGGAAAAAAGACAAGGTTGGTGGAATCAATAGTTTTCTTTAAACCAATTTTTTAATTTATTTACTGCCTCAATAACTTTTTGGTTGTCAATTGAAAAGGCAAGTCTCAAAGTCCTGTGTCCAAACTTTTTATCAAAGTCAGTGCCTGGTGTAAGTGCAATACCTGTTTCCTTCAAAATCTTTTTTGTAAGTACCTCTGAATTTATATTGAAATTTGTAATATCCAAGTAAAAATAAAAAGCTCCATCAGGTTTTATAAAATTTAACCCTTTTATTTCAGACAATAGTTTATAAATTTGCTCTCTTGAAACTGAGTATTTTTTTACTACATCGTTTAATTCATCGATACATTCAAAAATTTTAACTGCAGAATATTGTGCAATATTTCCCGATGAAATAAAAAGATTTTGAGATAACTTTAAAAAGCTTTCTCTCAATGAATCAGGAATAATTGCCCAACCTAACCTCCATCCTGGCATTAAAAAATACTTTGAAAAACTATTTATTACTATGGCTTTTGGACCAAAATTTAATATTGATTTTGATGGTTTTTCAAATTCAATTCCGTGATAAATCTCATCAGATATTAGTGAAATATTATTTTTGCAACAAAAATTATAAATATAACCTAACTCCTTATTTGAGAAAACCTGACCATTAGGGTTGTTTGGGTTCGAGATAATTAAACCATCTAAATTCTTAAATTTTTCAATTTGTTTAAAATCAATTTTACAAATCTCAGAATGTTTAGAGAATATTTCAATAACCTCAATATTTAATGATTTTAAAATATTTCTGTAAGCAGGATAAGTGGGATTAAATATTCCAACTTTTTTTTCTTTATCAAAACAAGAAATAAAAGATAACAAAAATGCTCCTGAGGATCCTGTCGTAACGAAAATATTATCGTGACTTATATCAAGTTTATATTTAAATTTATAATAATTAGAAATTTTTT
The DNA here is from genome assembly GCA_002171275.2 of Pelagibacteraceae bacterium TMED124. The sequence continues at coordinate 15,762 of NHFZ02000020.1, read as the reverse complement.
TTCTGAGCTCATTTATTCCATTTGAAGGAGTATAACCAGGTAAATTTGAATTAATAAGTTTCTTTACTTCATTTTTTACCATTAAAGGAGTAAGTTGTGGCGGTTCACCAAGTTCTAAGTGGTAAACCTTTTTTCCATGATTTTCCAAGTTACTTGCATCTGAAAGTAGCTGCATAACTTTAAATGCGTCAATATTTGATCTTTTTGAGGGAAAAAAAAATTTATTATTCATTTTAAGAAGTTAAAATATATATAAAATATATCATTCTATGCAAGCTTTCATAATTTTTTTAATCACAACTTTCTTCTTTTTTTCTGTCAAGTCTTCAAACTTAAATATTATTAGAGATGCTGAAACAGAAAACTTTCTAAAAGAAATCGCATACATTTTAATTAAAGATAACAATTTAGATTTAAATAATCTAAATTTTTTTATCGATAATAAGGATTTCATAAACGCATTTGTAATTCCTGGTCAAAAAATCTTCTTAACTAAAGGCCTGTTAATGAAAAGTAAAAAAATTGAAGATTTAGCAGGTGTAATTGCTCACGAAATAGGTCACATAATTGGGGGACATTTCTCAGATAAACTAAAAGCTGCAGAAAAGACTTCTATGATAAGTATAATTTCGTCAATTCTTGCAGCAGGAGCTATTGCAGCTGGTGCAGGTCAAGCAGGATCAGCAATTCTTTTAGGTGGTCAACAATTAGGTTCAGCACGTTTTCTTTCTTTTTCCAGATCACAAGAATCGTTAGCAGATCAAAATGCAATTAGGCTTTTAAAAAAATCGGGTTTCTCTTTACAGGGAATGTTAAATATTTTTAAAATTTTGGAAAAAAACGAAAATCTTAAGCAATTAAATCCTTATTTTTTAACTCATCCATTGTCGAGTGATAGAAAAAAAAATATATTTTTTAATCTTCAAGGTCAAAAAACTAAAAATTTTTCTCTTCTAGAGAAAAGATATAATTTAGTAAAAGCAAAAATAGATGGGTTTTTTTTAGACGATAAAAAGCTAAAAAAGATTTATGATGATAACAGTCAAATTGAGAGTTTGTATGCTTATACACTTAGAAATTATCGGGTTGGTAAAATCAATAAAGCCCTGAAGTTAGTTGATCAATGCATAAAAATTGATCAAAACAACCCTTATTTTTTTGAATTAAAAGGTCAAATACTTTTTGAAAATGGAATGATTACTGAATCAATTCCTCAGTTTAGGAAAGCAATAGGATTGAAACCTGATGAAAAATCATTCAAACTTTTTCTTGCAAAATCCTTGTATCATGTTAACGACAACAAAACATATTTAGAATCAATAAAAATACTTTGGTCTTATATTAAAGAAGACGACTTTCCATATGAAGCTTGGCACTATTTAGGATTGAACTATGGCAAATTAAAAAAACATGATTTTTCATCTTATGCATTGGCAGAAAAATATTTGTTAGTTAATCAAATAAAAAATGCTAAAATACATATTCAACGAGTTAAAAGGTTTACAAAAGATCCAGTGTTAAAAAATAAAATTATGGATCTTGAAAAAGAAATTTTAAAAAGAGAGTCTAAATGAAAAAAGTTTTAATTATCAATGGGCCTAACCTTAATATGCTTGGAAAGAGAGAGCCAGAAATTTATGGCAAAACTACTTTGAAGGAACTTGAAAAAATTTGTGAGGATGAATCAAAAAAATTTGACTATAATATATCATTCTTTCAAAGTAATTCAGAGGCTGAAATAATTGAGAAGATCCAGAAATGTCAAAACTACGACGGACTCATTATTAATGGAGGCGCATTTACTCATACATCAATAGCTATTCATGACGCACTAAAGGTTCTAAAAATCGCAAAAATTGAGGTTCACATTTCAAATATTTATAATAGAGAAGAATTTAGAAAAAAATCTTTTATTAGCCCAGCTGTAAATGGTATTATTGCTGGTTTTGGAATAGACGTATATTTAATAGCACTCGGATCACTGAGAAACTTATTTTAAAATGAATAGAATCAATAAAAAAATTTTAGAAGATATTGATATTTTGTCAAAAGCAATGGAAAAAAATAACTTGTTTGAAATCAAGTTTTCCGACGAAAGCGTTTCATATGAGTTAAAAAAATATCCCCGACATAACGTTAATAACCATAGTGATTTAAATACAATTGAAAACAAACCCATTATTGAAAAAGAAGTTAACCTTACAGAAAATGCTTTAAAGTCTCCAATGGTTGGTACAGCATACCTTTCACCAGAACCAAGTGCTAAAAAATTTATTGAAGAAGGACAAAATGTTAAGATTGGGCAAGTTTTACTTATAATTGAGGCAATGAAAACAATGAATGAAATTACTGCTGACAAAAATGGAAAAGTAAAAAAAATTTTCGTAAAAAATGAATCTCCTGTAGAGTTTGGTGAACCGTTAGTTTTAATTGAGTGATGCTAAAAAAAGTCTTAGTAGCAAATAGAGGAGAAATAGCCCTTAGAATTTTGAGAGCATGTAAAGAATTAGATATAAAAACTGTTGTAGTTCATTCAACTGCAGATGAAAAAGAAATGTTTGTAAGGTTAGCAGATGAAAGTGTATGCATTGGCCCCCCTCAAGTTAAAAACTCCTACTTAAATATACCTGCCATAATTTCTGCTGCAACAATTGCTAATGCAGACGCAATCCACCCAGGAATAGGAATGCTTTCTGAAAACTCAAATTTTGCAAAAATTATTACTGATCACGGTTTTAAATTTATTGGTCCAAAATACGAACATATTCAAAAAATGGCTAATAAGATTGAAGCAAAATCAATTGCTAAAAAAGTTGGATTACCAATTTTACCAGGAAGTAGTGATAATGTTTTAGATTATTTAGAAGCTAAGTCTATAGCTGAAGATATTGGATATCCTGTTATTATTAAGTCAACTAACGGAGGAGGAGGTAGAGGAATTAAAGTAGTTTTAAAAGAAAAAGAACTCAAAAATAATTTTCTTCTAGCAAAAAGAGAAGCAGAATTAAGTTTTGGTAGCAATCAAGTTTATATTGAGAAGTATTTATGTAACCCACGTCATATTGAAATTCAAGTGCTTTGCGATAATCATGGTAACGCCATTCACTTAGGAGAAAGAGAATGTTCAATTCAAAGAAGAAATCAAAAAATAATAGAAGAGTGCCCAAGCCCTGCAATAAGTGATAATGAAAGAAAAAGAATTTGTGAAACAACAATCAAAGCAATGAAGAAAATTGGTTATTTTAATATTGGAACAGTTGAATACCTCTATAGTGATGGAAATTTTTTTTTTATGGAAATGAATACCAGGTTACAGGTTGAACATACGGTTACGGAAGAAGTTTATAATATTGATATTGTTAAAGAGCAAATTAATATTTCTAGTGGAAAACAAATCGCTTTGAAACAGGAAGAAATTAAGAAAAAAGGGCATTCAATTGAATGTAGAATTAATGCAGAAAATCCTATAACACAATTACCTTCAACTGGTTTGATAAGAACATATCACCCACCAGGAGGTCCAGGAATAAGAATAGACTCGGCTCTTTACTCTGGCTGTAATATTAGCTCTTTCTATGATGGGCTCATTTCAAAATTAGTATGTAATGGAAATACAAGACATGAATGTATCATGAAACTAAAGAGAGCTCTTGATGAATACGTGATCGAGGGTGTTCAAACAAATATTCCAACCTTAAAGAAAATAATACAAACCAATGACTTTATCGAAGCTAACTTTGATATCAATTGGTTAAACGCTTCTATTAAGTAAAATGTTTCTATCTCCTAAAATTATTTTAGAAGGATATAATAAGGGTCTATTTCCAATGGCTGACTCTTTCAATGACCCTTTTATTTACTGGGTTGACCCTAAAGAAAGAGGAATAATTAAATTGAATGAATTTAAAATATCTAGAAGTTTAAAAAAAGAATTAAAAAAAAACTACTTTCATATCAAGGTTAATAAAAACTTCGAAAAAACAATAAATTTATGTGCAAGAAATCTTAACAGAAAGTCAACTTGGATAAATAATCAAATAATAGAAAATTATATTGAGTTATTTAAAATTGGGATTGCAAAATCAATTGAGTGTTTTGAAAATGACAAACTAATTGGTGGTTTATATGGTTTAATTGTTGGTAAAATATTTTGTGGAGAGAGTATGTTTAGTATAAAAAAAAATTCGAGTAAAATTTCAATGGTCTATCTTGCCGCTTATCTTATTGAGGGTGGGTTTAAGTATATTGACACTCAATTTTATTCGGAACATTTAAAACAGTTCGGAACAAAAAGAATTGAAAAGAAAAAATATTTAGAAATTTTATCACAACACGGAAAAGCATACTCAGTGTTTCCTGAAAAAATAAAAAAAAACGTACTAGAGTATTTCATATGATTTTTTTAAAAAAATAGGGTCATTTAATAAACATCCTTCAAGTTTAATATCAAAGGTAGGGTTAACAGGAACATTTAAATATTGACTCGATTTAAAAACCCAACCTAAAAAATGATTTTTATCTACCTTTGAATCAAGCTTATGGCTTATTAAAGCGATCTCGTCATCACTTCCTTCTTTTTCAATTTTCACACATCTAAAAATAATAATTTTGGCATTATCTAATTCCAAAGTTTGTGAAAGTGGAATATCATAAAAAACTTTTTCGGCGGTTATTTTATTTATAATTCTTAATTTAGCTCCCTGACATTCAACGTCAGAGGCTAATAATGGGAATTTAAGAAAAAAAAATATAAGGGATATATAGAAGAAAACTTTCAAATTATTTTCTCCCAAGGGAAAATTCAATTTTGTTAAGAAGATCTATAATTTTATTTTTAAAATCTTTTTCATCGCAACCAATTAATACTGCATCATCAAATGCATTTTGTATCAAAGTTTTTATTTCATTATAGTTTTCATTCAATACTTTATTGGTTTCATCACAAGAAATTATTTTATTATCTTTTGCTAGCCAAATAAATTTATCAACTTTCTTTTCCATTATTGCGTAGCAAGAAAAATTATTTTACTAACTTGATCTTCAATAGACTCATAATCCTCAACTTTTTTTATTTCTTCTTTTGCATTTAATATTTTACTTGAATCTCCACTTGGAGTGATTGATAAATATTTATTACCAAGAATACCATCACTAGCAATCTTTACAGTACTATCACTTGGTACATCAACTTCTTTATAAACACTAAAATCAATAACAGCAAAAAAATCCTGATCTAACGAGACATTTTTTATTACACCAATCTTAACTCCCCTCATTTTTACATCGTTTCCAATAATTATACCTCCTGCTTTTAAAAACTTTGCTCTTAAATCATAAGTTTCGTTACTTTCAGTATTGACATTAATAAATTTCATTAAAAAAGATATAGCTAGGATCAGGGTCATAAAACCAAGGATAGATTCAAGATAATTTTTTTTCATAATTTATTATTTTCTCCAATTTTTATTATATTGTCTAATAGATCTTGTAGCAAAATTGAATCTTCCACGTAAGAAAAGCTATCATTGCTTTTAAGGTATTCTTCTTCACCACCTATTTCAATTACCAAAAATTTCGAACCAAACAAACCATCCGTTTGAATAGATACTGAGGAATCGCGGGTAATTTTTAAATTTTCATTTACCATCATTGATATTTTGGGATAGTTATTATCAAGAACTATATCATTAACAAATCCTACACTAATTCCTGAAATCATTACATTATCACCAATATTTAGACCATCTATTTTATTAAATGTTGCAAAAAGATTTATCATGTTGTTCATGGTTTTCTTTCTATCAATTAACATTAAATCAAACATAAACACTATAAAGAAAAAACCTAAAAAGAATTTTGTAAAATTACTCATCAGGTCTCCAAATTGATGTTTTTTTGTATTTTTTATCATTACTTTCATTTAATTTATATTCATATGAGAAAGGTGTTCCCGTGAGATTTGGAGAATGGTTTTTTAACCAAGATGGCTTCGAAATTTTTTTTTCGGGTGGGTCCTCTTCAACATGATGCAGCCAAGCATTCCAACGTTGAGGGACTTTACTTGCCTCAACAATACCTTTGTAGATTATAAACCTTCTTTCTCTGAAATTATTTTTTGGAGAATGACTTTTTTTTGTAAAGTAAGTATTACCGTATTCGTCTTCACCAATTTTTTTAGCGAAGATTAAACAGTAAATCTTAAAAAAAATAGAGTTGTATGATAATCTCATTATTATAATATATATTAATATATACTTAATATAATGATTGATTTCAAAGAAATAAAAAAAATCACCAGTCTTTATCTAAAAAAAAACCAAAAAAAAATTAATGACTTAAGAAAAAATAACAATTTTGATTTGGAAATTCTTTTTAACGAATTAGTTGAAGAAATAAATACAAATATTAATAAAAAAAAATTAGTTAAAAATAATAATAGAGATAAGTTACCTCATAGAAGAAAGGGATACACTCAGAAGGCATCCATTAACAACCATAAGGTCTACCTAAGAACTGGTGAGTATATGGACGGATCTTTAGGAGAGATTTTTATTGACATGCACAAGGAAGGTGCAGCATTCAGAAGTCTAATGAATAATTTTGCAATAGCTGTTTCAATTGGTCTTCAATACGGGGTTCCGTTAGAAGAGTTCGTAGAAGCATTTACTTTCACTAAATTTGAGCCAAGTGGAGAAGTTAAAGGAAATGCGGAAATAAAGTTTTCAACATCAATTTTAGATTATATTTTTAAAGAGCTAGCTATATCATATCTTGGAAGAGACGATTTAAGTAATGAAAAGAGTAATCAAACAACTGAGCTCATTCCCGATTATGATAACTATAAAAATGAAGGTAAAAATGCTGAAAATGTACTTAAAAAGTTTACCAGCAAAGGATTTATAAGAAAAAAAGTTTTTGATGGTAATTTGACGCTAATTACAACAGAAAATTCTAAAAATGAAACAGATAAAATCAAAAAGATAAAAAGTTTTCAAGGAGACCCCTGTGATCGATGTGGGAATTTTACGGTTTATAAAGAAGATAAAAAAATTAAATGTCTTACGTGTCTTCATAATTTTGATGAGTAATTTTTTATCTAAAAAATTACTATCGTTAAATTTGAGTAGAGAAAGTGATGCTTTAAGTTTAGCTAACTACAAGCCATTCGTTGTTTTTGAAAAATTGGTTTTCATTTCAGGGCAACTACCTTTAAAAAAAAATAAAATAAGGTTTACAGGAAAAATTGATAAAGAATTATCAAATGAAGAAGCCCAACAATCTGTCTATTTATCTACTAATAACCTATTATGGAATTTAAATGATGTAATTGATGAATTCAAAATTAACCGAATAAAGTGTATTAATTTAAAAGGATACTTTAATTGCACGGAAGCTTTTAAAAACCATTCTATTTTACTTAATTTGTGTTCTGATTTAATGATAAAAGTCTTTGGGGAAGTTGACGGTAGCCACTCAAGAAGTGTAATTGGGGTAAGTTCTCTGCCGAAAGAATCACCAGTTGAAATTGATGGAATTTTTGGAATTTTAGATTAAATATAGGTTTAACAATGAAAATTTCTACAATTTCGTCAATTGAAGATAGTAAAACTTTTTGCGAAAAATTCTTTGAAGACTCATCACCATTTATTTCTTTTGAATTTTTTAAATGTTTAGAAAGAACAGGATGTACAAATTTTGATACTGGATGGGAGCCAGAACATTTAATTATAGAAAATAATAGAAAAAGTATTGGTTTTATTCCAAATTTTAGAAAACAAAATTCAAATGGAGAGTATATTTTTGATCATGTATTTGCAAATGCTCATCATCAAATTGGTACAAACTACTATCCCAAATACCTGTCAGCAATTCCATTTACGCCTGTCACAAAAAATAAAATTATTTATAGTGAAAAAGAAATTGATACAAAACAGTTATCTGAGGTTTTAAAAAAGTATTGTACTGAAAAAAAAATCTCATCATTTCATTTTAACTTTATTGATAAGAAAAAATCAGAACTTCTTGATACTCATGGTTTTTACCAAAGAACAGGAATTCAGTATTATTGGTATAATAGAAATTATGAAAATTTCAGTTGCTTTTTAAAAAATTTAAAAACAAAAAAAAGAAAGAATATTGTCAAGGAAAGAGAAAATTTAAAAAAAAATGATATTAATCTAGTCATAAAAAGGGGTGATGAAATATGTATTGAAGATATAAATCTTTTTTTTGAATGTTATCTTAACACAATAGACAAGAAATGGAGTATCGCTTACCTAAAACACTCTTTTTTTGACCAACTTTTAAGATCAACTGTTAAACAAAAAATTGTTTTAATTCAAGCATTTCAAAAAAATAAATTTGTTGGTTGCTCACTTCATTTTATTGGTGAAAAAACTTTATATGGGCGTTATTGGGGTTGCTTAAAAGAAATTCCATTTTTACATTTTGAACTTTGTTATTACAGTGCAATCGAATTCGCAATTAAGAATAATCTTAAAAAAGTAGAGGCTGGTGCGCAAGGTGAGCACAAAATTGCAAGAGGATATGAACCTACATTAACATATAGTAATCATTGGTTTGGAAATACAAAACTTAATCCACTTATAAAAAGTTTTTTGGTTGAAGAAAAAAAAAAGGTAAAGGATACTATAAATTACCTAAACAAATTTTTGCCATTTAAGTTGAGAGTTTAATTTTTTTTTTATGCGAATTAATTTTTATTAAAAATTTTTCACTCTTACTATTATAATCAATATTAATTACCCCTGAAGGAGTTCTTGTTTTTAAAAGAATTTCTGAAAGAGGTATCTTAATCTTTTCTTGGATAACACGTGCCATTGGTCGAGCTCCATTGATAACGTCAAAGCCCAACTCTTGAATTCTACTTTTTGCAGAAACTGTTACATTAAGAGTTAAATCTTTATCGACTAATTGTGATTCTAGCTCCATTAAAAACTTTTCAACAATCTTGATCGATTCTTTTTTACCTAGCTTATCAAAATTAATTATTGCATCTAATCTATTTCTAAACTCTGGACTAAAAAAGCTGTTAATTTCTTTTTCATTATCGGTAGCACTAAAATTTGCTAAAAAACCTACTTTTTCTTTTATAATTTCATTTGCACCTACATTACTTGTCATTATCAAAATTACGTTTGTAAAATCTATTCTTTTTCCCATGTGGTCAGTTAATCTACCGTAATCCATTATTTGAAGTAAAATATTAAACACGTCTGGATGTGCTTTCTCAACTTCATCAAGTAACATTACTGAAAAAGGTGATTTATCTATAGCATCAGTTAACTGACCGCCTTGGTCATAACCAACATATCCAGGGGGAGCTCCAATAAGTTTTGAAACACTATGCCTTTCCATATATTCTGACATATCAAATCTTATAAAGTTAATTTTCATTGTGTTAGCAAGTTGTTTTGCAAGTTCAGTTTTTCCAACCCCAGTTGGACCCGTAAAAAGAAATGAACCAATAGTTTTATCCTGGTTTCTTAAACCTGTTTTGGAAAGTTTAATTGCCGATGATAAAGCATTAACAGCTTTGTCTTGCCCAAAGATAAGTGTTTTAAGGTCTCGTTCCAAATTATTTAACTTAACCCTTTCATCGGATTTAATTGTGTTCTCAGGGATGTTAGCTATTTTTGATATTGTTTCTTGAATATCTGAAACACTTACTTTTTTTATTTTCTTTTTAAGGTTTATTTTAACAGATGCCGCAGTTTCATCAATTAGGTCTATTGCTTTATCCGGTAGCTTAGAATTAAGTAAATATTTTTTTGATAAGTTTACGGCTTCAGAAAAACAATCGTCATCAAATTCAACAGAATGAAACTTTTCATAAAACTTTTTGACCCCTTTTAGAATGTTTACAGAATCTTCAGAAGATGGTTCTTCAACATCAATTTTTTGGAACCTTCTACATAGAGCTCTATCTTTTTCAAAATAATTTCTATACTCGCTATAAGTTGTTGATCCGATACATTTGAAACTTCCTTTTGTAAGGGCAGGCTTTAAAATGTTGGATGCATCAATAGATCCTGAATTTGTTCCCCCAGCACCAATAATTGTATGGATCTCGTCTATAAATAAAATATTGTTATTTTTTGATTCAAAGAAACTCATCAATTTTTTTAATCTTTCTTCAAAATCACCTCTAAATCTAGTCCCTGCCAAAAGCCCACCTAAATCTAATGAATATATAGTTGAATCGGAGAGAGAATCTGGAACATCTCTTTTAAAAATTCTTAATGCAAGTCCTTCTGCCAATGCTGTTTTACCGACACCTGGGTCACCTACAAATATAGGGTTATTTTTATTTCTTCTTGATAAAATGTGAACTGCTCTAAGTATCTCGTTATCTCTTCCGATGATGGGGTCTATTTCGTTATTTTCAGCTTTTTTATTAAGATTGATACAATATTTATCTAAAAAGCTCTGAGAATCTCTATCGTTTTTAACAAAAGTCTCATCATTTTCTTTTTGATCAACATAGGAGAATTTTTCTTCTTTTTTTTGTCCATGAGAAATATAATCAACTACATCTAATCTGTTAAGGCTTTGTTTTTGTAAAAAATATACAGCGTGTGATTCTCTTTCACTGAAAATTGAAACTAATACATTTGCAGCAGTTGCCTCTTCTTTACCTGAAGATTGAACATGAATTACTGCTCGTTGAATAACTCTTTGAAAGCCAAGTGTGGGTTTAACTTCTTGTAATTGTAAATTGACTAAATCTTTAAGTTTATCTTTTATGAAAATTTCCAAATCTTTTTTAAGGAGCTCAGCATCTACATTACATGCATTAAAAATTTCTTTAACATCAAAATCATCAATCATTGAAAAAAGAAGATGTTCTATAGTCATGAATTCGTGTTGAAAAGATTCCGCACAAGCTTTACTCCTTTGAAGTGTTTTTTCTAGTTCATCAGATATCATTATTCAGGCTCCATTATACACTTTAAAGGATGTTGATCATGCTTTGCCATTTTTAAAACAGTAAAAACCTTTGTTTCTGCAATATCTTTCGTAAATATGCCACAGACACCTGAACCTTTATTATGAACCATCAACATAATATTAACTGCTTCAGATTCCGATTTGTTAAAAACTGCTTTTAAAAGTTTAACTACGTATTCCATAGGAGTATAGTCATCATTTAAGAGAATCACTTTAAAGAGCTTAGGTTTTTGTAATTTTTTTTTTTGCTCAACTAAAATTTGTGAGGATGGAATTTTTAACTCGTCATTCATTACTAACCTTTAATATTAAATTAATTAATCTTATTTTTATTTTCAAGAAATTAATTTTTCAGTTATATCAACCTCAAATTCGGATAATTCATTTTTAACTGTTCTTTTTTGAAACTCAAGACCTTTCTCTGTAAGTGATTCACATCTTAAAACAATCGCGGGTTGAGTATTGGACGCCCTTAACAACCACCAACCATCTTTTTCAGAAACTCTTACACCGTCAATATCTGTAATTTTTTTTTTACTTTTTTTTTGTCTCTCAGTAATTTTTTTTATGATATCAAATTTTTTATTGTCATCGCAATCAATTCTAATTTCAGCAGTGTTGAATACACTTGGTATTTCATCAACTAAATCTGATAGTTTTTTTTCATTATTATCAATAATTTCTAAAACTTTTATAGCAGCAAAAAAAGCATCATCAAAACCATAGTAATCCTCGGCAAAAAAAATGTGACCACTCATCTCTCCAGCTAAATCCGCATTCAATTTTTTTAAATTATTTTTAACATGGCTATGACCAGTCTTTGACATAAATATCTCTCCCCCAAGCCTTTCAACCTCATCGAATAGAACTTGGCTACATTTTACATCAGCTATAACTTTACATTTTTTTGATTTCAACATTTCTTTTGCTAGAAGAAGTAATAACTTATCTCCAGAAATAACTCTTCCTTTATCATCAATAACCCCAAGTCGATCACCATCACCGTCAAATGCAAACCCTACATTATATTTTAAATCTAAAAGTCTATTTTTACAAAAAAATAGGTTTTTTGGATCCGATGGATCAGGATGATGATTGGGAAAAGTTCCATCAATGGTACTAAATAATAATTCATGCTTTCCATTAATTTTTTTTGCGAGACATTCCATCACATCTCCTGCTGCTCCGTTACCAGAATCCCATATTATATTTATTTTTTTTTTTGATTAAAATTTTTTATCAATCTTTTTACATATTTGTCTATTAGGCTAAATTCTTTCACTGATCCATTCATTTTTTTAAAATTGAATTTTTTTGCTTTTTTACTAAGTTCGATAAGATCTGCTCCAAAGAATGGTTTATTGTTCAGAACTATTTTAAAACCGTTATGATCCTTTGGGTTATGAGACCCCGTAACTATTATACCTCCATCAGCAATTAACTCAAAGCAAGAGTAGTATAATAATGGTGTAGGAACCAGGCCAATTTCATTAACATTAACACCTGAATCAACTATTCCCTTAACTAATTTTCTCTTAAGGTTTATCGAGGAAAGTCTTCCGTCGTAAGCAACATTAACAGTTTTATTTACTCCAACCTTTAGTCCAAATAAATTTCCCAATATTTCAGCATCTTTATCAAACAAAGTTTCATTATAGACACCTCTTATGTCGTATTCTCTTATTATAGTATTATGGAATGAATGAAATTTTATATCAGTCAAGGTTTCTTCCCAGTGAATAATATTCAAAACCTATATTTTTGACCTCCTCAGGGTTATAAATATTCCTTAAATCAATTATAATGGGTCGATTAAGCAACTTTTTAATTTTTTTTAGGTCTAAAGCTCTAAATTGGTTCCATTCCGTAAGAATAACTAACGCATCGGATTTTTTACAAGCATCATATGAATCGTTGCACCATTCGATATTTTTACTTAATTTTTTAAAGATAATTTTTGCTTCATTCATACCTTCAGGATCAAAAAGTTTTAAAAAACATTTATTTTTTATTAGCTCTGGTACTAAATCAAGACTAGGACTATCTCTCATATCATCAGTATTGGGCTTAAAAGTCAGACCAAGAATTGAAATTTTTTTTCTTTTACAGTCATCTAAAGCATTAAGTATTCTTTTATACATATTTTTTTTTCTATTTTTATTACTTTTGACAACATGCTCAACTAAGTTTAATGGCGAGCCACTATCTTGAGCAGTTTTTACTAATGCCAAAGTATCTTTAGGAAAACAAGATCCGCCATAACCTGGTCCTGGATGAAGAAACTTTTTGCCAATTCTCCCATCCAAACCAATGCCTATTGAAACATCACTTACATTAGCTCCAACTTTTTCACATAGATCAGATATTTCGTTTATGAATGTAATTTTTGTGGCAAGAAAAGAATTAGCTGCATATTTGATGAGTTCAGCTGTTTCTCTTTGTGTGAAAATAATTGGTGTTTCTAAAAGATATAGCGGTCTGTAAAGTTCTTTTAAAATAGTTTTCGCTTTTTCACTATCACAGCCTATTACAACCCTATCGGGTCTCATGAAATCACTAATTGCTGAACCTTCTCTTAAAAACTCTGGGTTAGAAGCAACGTCAAAATCAAGCTTCGGGTTTTTTTTTTTTATTATTTCATAAACCTTTTTACCAGTTCCTATGGGAACGGTTGATTTATTCACTATTACCGAATAATGATCCAAACTTTCTGCTATTTCCTCAGCTACCATATGGACATAACTCAAATCAGCATGACCATCAACTTTTCTAGAAGGTGTTCCTACTGCAATAAAAATAGCATCTGAATCTTTAATAGATTTCCTAAGATTTGTTTCAAAAAATAATCTGTTTGAATTCATATTTTTTTTTACAAGTTCATTTAAACCAGGTTCAAAAATTGGGATAATACCTTTTTTGAGATTTTTAACCTTATTAATATCTTTATCAACACAAGTTACATTTACACCAAATTCGGCAAAACATGTGCCTGAAACAAGTCCAACATACCCTGTACCTATGATAGTGATCTTCATAATTTTTTAATTATCTTTCTAAGGTTTTTATTAATTTCCTTGTCATTAATTCCAAAATTAATATTTGCTTCGATAAAACCTAACTTACTTCCACAATCAAATCTTTTTCCTTCAAACTCTGATGCATATAGACCGGGTGAATTAATAAGAGAAATCAAACTATCTGTTAACTGAATTTCATTTCCAAAACCTTTTTTTTCTTGTTTTAGATATTGAAAAACTTTTGAGTTAAGTATGTATCGTCCAACAATTGATAGATTCGAGGGCGCTTCATCTTTTTTTGGTTTTTCAACAACACCCGACACAGTGAAAAAATTTTTAATTTTTTTTTTATATTTAATTACCCCATAGTTTGAAACTTTATTTAGAGGGACCTTTTCAAGACCAATTACTGAACCGCCATTTGTTTTTTTATGAACTTCAATTAATTGTTTTATTGCGGGGGTTTTTGACAAAATTAAATCATCGGGGAGAATTACTGCAAAACTTTGATCTTTATTAAAAAAATTACTAGCACAACAAACTGCATGACCTAAACCTTTGGGTTCGTCTTGAATTACGAGAGAAAACTTTCCGAGCCTATTTTGTGATTCAATAAGCTTAATTTTATCTTTTTTTTTTTTTTTTTTAAATTCATTTCCAATAATTCTGATTTTTCAAAATGTTCAAGCACTATATTTTTTCTTGAAGAGGTTACAAATATCATTTCATCTATTCCAGATTTGGCAGCTTCGATTACAGCCCATTCGATTATTGGTCTATCAAGAATAGTTAACATTTCTTTAGGTACTGACTTTGTTGCAGGTAAAAACCTAGTTCCAAGACCAGCAATTGGAAATATGGCTTTTGAAATTGAGTGTTTCATGCTTTATGAAGTTACTAAAAATATAAAAAATCTCAACCTAAAAGAATATCTCTAGCTTTGTTTAATTTTTTTGTAACCCAATCCGAACCACCAACATCAGGGTGGTTTTTTTTTATTAGCTTTTGATGACTCTTAATAATTTCTTCTTTCGAAGCATTTTCATCTAACCCAAGAATTTCCAAAGCCTCTTTTTTAGTCATATTTTCTTTTTTAAAATTTTGGATTTTATTTCTTAAAAAGACCTTAGCAACAAAATTAATGAAATTACCCCATCTAAAAAGTATTAAAAATATTGCAGGAATAGAAGTAATTACTGCAGGAAAAAACCTCATTAAAAATAAAACAATACAAATAATAAATATTAAAAAAAAATATTTTACGTATTTTTTAAATTTTTTTTTAGGTAGATGAATCAATTCAGTAACTATATAAATTAATATAGTTAAAATGACTATTGCAGAAACAAGATAAAAAACCATAAAATACTCCTTATGAAAAAATATAAACTTTTATATTTTGTAAGTGAAGATGAATATTTTTTGTCTCATAAAATTTTTCAAGCTAAAGATGCATTAAAAAATAAATTTGACGTAATGATAATTTGTAATTTCACAAAGTATGAAAAAAGGATTAGGTCTAAAGGTTTTAAAACACAAAATATTAACTTTAATCGTAAATCTATTAATCCAATAAATAATATAACTTGCTTAATAAGATTATTAAAAATTATTCATACTTTTAAGCCAAATATTATTCAGTGCTTTGCCTTAAAGCCGATATTAATTACTACAATTGCTTTGAGTTAATTGCTGATGGAGGTATAATAGTTACGGGGTCTCATAACCCAAAGGATCATAACGGTTTTAAAATAGTTCTGAACAATAAACCATT
>NHFZ02000022.1 GCA_002171275.2 Pelagibacteraceae bacterium TMED124 | reverse complement strand
TGATTTCTTATCAATATCAAAATCAAGATTTATGTCATAGAATGAGACTCTATATGACGAGCGATTTTCATTTAAATTGCCCATTAAGAAATTATTTGGAGTTAGTTCTGGTAGATTATATTGATTTCCATGAGGCCTATTTTCTTGGCAAGACAACAAAGTGCACATTAGTATACTAAAAATTATTTTTTTCATAATAACTTCTTGTCCTAAAAACATTGTTAGCAAAAATTATATAATACAAAATAATACAAAAAAGAAACCATAAAACAATAGCAAATGCCTCTTTAATTAAAAATAAGATGTAAGCAATAGCTAAATAAATAAGCCATTTTATCCATGTGGGTTGTGACCATAATTTTAGTAAAGAATTCATTGTTGAGCATCTTTTAGGTAACTATAATATTTCATTGATTCATTATAAATAGAATCATATTTATTCTCAATGGTAATATCTTTTTTTTTGAATGTTTGGAATTCAGTACTTTTTATCACGTTATCATACCAACTTTTCCACCAAATACCATCATTGGCATGATTACCTCTTTTCCATTTAAGCATTGATCTATCAAATTTAATGTTAATTTTCTTACACCATGTCGATAATACTTTTTCAGGGTTTTTTAATAGTTCATTTGAATCAATAACTATGAATGATTTATTTTTCTTCTTTAGAAACTTTACAATTTCATATTGTTGTTTATAGCCCAACTCTTCAACAGAATTCAATTTATTTTTATTGCAATAGGAGCTAATTACCTCTTTTGGATGTCTTAACAAGATGCAGTTTTTACAATTAGCTACCCATTCAATATTTTTTAAATCTAAAATATGATGGGCCATATGTTTTTGATACCAGATTTTTTTATTTTCCGGTATTTCGTTTATAAGATAATTGACAATTTCACTATATGTTGAAGGATATTTGTTAATTATTTCTGAATACATTGGATGTTTAAGCTTTGTTTCTTTTAAATAGTATGAATAAAAAGGTTCATCTGTAACAAATGTATCCTTCCTCGATGACCACGACCTCATTAGTGCTGTAGATATATTTCTAGGACCTGACCAGCAAGCTACAATCATATTTTTTTTATATTATTATTAATATGTTTGTTATAAAGCTCTCTAATATAGTTTGTCAACGAATTAGAATTAGTTGATACTAAGTTGTTTTTCTCAATTCTTGAAACTGGAATGATACCAGCAAATGTACCTGTTACAAATGCTTCATCACAATTTTTAACTTCATCAAAAGTAAAATCTTTTTGAAAACAATTAATATCATTTTTATTACAAATGTATATTGCCTTACTTCTTGTTATTCCATTTAAACAATATTCGCCTTTAGAAGTCAAAACTGAATTATTTTTAATAAAAAAAAGATTCGTAGAATTACAAGTGCTGATATTTCCATTAGGGTCATTCATTATTCCTTCATCATATCCTAATTCATTTGCCTCAATACTAGCTAAAATGCAATTAAGCTTACTTAAAGTATTAAAATGGGTGCTTAAAATGTTATGTGAGGGGCGCACCGTTGAAACCCTCCCAATACTAATTCCATTTATATAAGTATTAGGATTTGTTTTTTTAAATTCTGGTATTATAACCAACGTGATTGGTCCTATGTTTGCATTTGGATTTTGATATGGAGTAATTTTTTCACCTCTAGAAACAATTAATCTTATATGAACGTCATCCTCCATATTATTTTTTGCTAATACTTTTGAAATCTGATTAATAATCTCTTGTTTTGTAAAAGGTATATTTAATGAAATACCTTTTGCACTTTCAAATAATCTATCTAAATGATCATCAATAAATACTAATTGCTTATTATGAAGTCTAATTCCTTCCCACACACCATCACCCAAAAGAAAGCCACTATCAAAGACAGAAATTTTAGCTTCACTTCTATGAAATAATTCTCCATTGATATTGATAAATATATTAGCATTTTTATCATTTTCTATATATGAATGACTGCTCATTTGTGGGCCCACAGGGACTTGAACCCCGAACCTGCGGATTATGAGTCCGTTGCTCTAACCAATTGAGCTATGGGCCCTAAAAATATATATAATTAAGATGTTCTGATATGAAAGTTAATTTATATTATTATATTATAAATAATTACTTTAATTATCATAGATTTTTCTTATAATTATCTGATGAAAAAAGGTAATCATTCAATTGTCATAAATTCAGATGTAGGTGAAGGAACTCAGATATGGCACTTTTGCAACATATATGGTTCAAAAATAGGTTCAAATGTTAAAATTGGCTCTTACGTAGAAATTCAAAATGAAACTAAAATTGGTGACAACTCTATTATAAGTTCACACTCATTTATTTGTTCTCTAGTTGATATAGGCAAAGATGTATTCATTGGACACTCAGTAATGACAGTGAATGATGTAAATCCACCATCATTTAAAAGAACAGGATCAAAAGAGTATTGGGAAAAAACAGAGATTTGTGATAATGCAGTTATTGGAAGTGGGTGTGTTATATTTCCAGTTAGAATTGGCAAGAATGCTGTAGTTGGTGCTGGCTCTGTCGTTACATCTGATGTTCCAGATAATACAAAAGTTGCTGGATCACCAGCTAAGGAGATTGAATAAATGAATATACCTTTTGCAGATATCAAAAAACAATACACTAACATTCATGATGAAATTAATCATGCTATTCAAGAAGTTTTAAATGATACAGCTTTTATAAGAGGGAAGTACGTAGAACGATTCGAGCAAAATCTTGCAAAAATGTACGGTATTAATCATTGCATTGGTGTTGGCAATGGTACTGACGCAATATACCTTGCTTTAAGAGCATTAAATATTGGTCCAGGAGATGAAGTTATCACTGTTTGTAATTCATGGATTTCCACTTCTGAAGTTATCAGTCAAACTGGTGCAAGTGTTAGATTTGTGGATATTGAACCAGATAATTACAATATAGATGTAAATCAGATTGAATCCGTTATTAATAAAAATACAAAAGCAATAATTCCTGTACATTTGTATGGTCAACCAGTTAAAAATATGGATTTACTTATTGAAATTGCTAATAAACATTCTTTATTTGTGGTTGAAGATTGCGCTCAAGCAATTTTTTCTGAATTTAAGAATCAGTATGTTGGTACATTTGGAGATATAGCAACAATTAGCTTCTATCCAGGAAAAAATTTAGGGGCATTTGGCGATGCCGGTGCTGTAATTACTAATGATGATAATCTTGCTGAAAAAATAAGAATGATGTCCAATCATGGTCAAAAAGTAAAACATAATCATAAATATGAAGGAATTAACTCTAGAATGGATGGTCTACAAGGCAATATATTAAATGTTAAACTAAATCATATATTATCTTGGACAAAGAGAAGACAAGATATCGCTGATATTTACAGAAATTACTTAGAAAATATACCAAACATTTCCATTCCAAAGGAAGATAAGGACTGTACACATGTTTTTCATTTGTACGTCATATTAGCTGAAAGAAGAAATGAACTAATGAGTTTTTTAAAAGATAATGGTATAGGCACTGCTTTGCATTATCCAAATATTTTGCCTATGCTTGAATGTTATAAGCATCTCAATCATTCATCTTCAGATTTTCCTAATGGTTATTATGCCTCTCAAAAAATTCTCTCACTGCCCATGTTTCCGGAGATTGAGAAAGAAGAGATTCAATACGTTTGTCAGAAAATAAAAGAGTTTTATAGATAAATGGAATTCATTGATTTAAAAGCACAGCAAAAACTAATTAGAGAATCATTAAATACTTCAATTAATAAAGTACTTGATGATGGTAGATACATTCTTGGTGAAGAGGTTGCTGGCTTAGAAAATAAATTATCTTCATTCTGTGGGGCCAAACACTCTATTGGTTGCTCAAATGGTACAGATGCGCTTATTATTGCTTTATTAGCATTAGGGATTAAGCCTGGTGATGGAGTAATTACTGTTCCATTCACTTACATTGCTACTTTGGAAGCCATTGCTACAATTGGTGCAATTCCTGTTTTAGTGGATGTGTATGATTCAACTTTTAATATGAATCCTGAGCTGATAGATGATGTGATTAAAAATTCCGAATATAATATTAAAGCTATAATGCCAGTTGATCTCTTTGGCTTACCGGCAAGATATAGATTAATTAAAGATATATCAGAAAAGCATGGGTTAAAAATTATTGGCGATGCTGCACAATCTTTTGGGGCATCCAAAGATGAATTCAGTGTTGGTAAGTTTTCAGATATAACTACTACCTCTTTTTTCCCAGCTAAACCTCTAGGGTGTTATGGAGATGGAGGTGCAATATTTACTGATTCTGATGAATATAACAAAATCATAAGGTCTTTAGCTGTTCATGGAAAGGGGACAGATAAATATGATAACGTAAGAATTGGATTAAATTCAAGACTGGATACATTACAAGCAGCAATATTAATTGAAAAATTAAAAATTTTTGAAAAGGAAATTGAATTAAGAAACAAAATTGCAGATTTATATCGTAAAAAGCTTAAGAATTTAGATGTAAGATTTCAACATATTCCCGAAGGATATAAATCGGTATATGCTCAATTTTCAATTGTTTTTGATAGCCAGGATATTAGAGATAAAGCTCAGTTATTATTGAGAAATAATAACATTCCATCTGTGGTATATTATTCAATTCCAGGTCATTTGCAAACAGGTTACAAATATTTAAATTATAAAAAAGGTGATTTCCCCATCAGCGAACAATTAAGTAATACAATTTTAAGTTTACCAATGCATCCGTACTTGCATGAAAGTGACATCGACAAAATTGTTAAGATAATAGAAACTATTTAAAAAATTATAGGAGAAAAAATGTCAAGATCAGATAATAAGAGTCATATTAGAATAGGAGTAATTGGGAAAGGATTTGTAGGCACTGCTGTCTCGCATGGATTTTCTCATCAAACTGGTTACGGTGCCGATATTAAGATTTATGATAAAAATCCAGTCAAGTCACAAAACTCCTTAGAAGAAACTGTAAATGATTCTGATTATCTTTTTTTATCTGTTCCAACTCCATCGAGCAAAGATGGTACTATGGACTTATCAATAGTAGAAAGCGCACTTGAATCAATCAATGATGTTAATAATAATGATAGTAATATTATTTTACTGCGATCAACTGTCACTCCTGGAACAACGGAATCTTTTCAAAAAAAATATCCTAAACTTCGATTTGTGTTTAATCCGGAATTTTTAACAGAAAGATCTGCTTCATTTGACTTTATTAATCAAACAAGAGTGATTTTAGGTGGTGAGAAAGAACATACTGATAAAGTAAAAAAATTATATAAAGATAGATTTGGTGAATATCTTCCTGTTCTTCAAACAAATTTTCAGACCGCAGAGTTAATTAAATATATGAATAACTTATTTTTTGCAACTAAAGTTTCCTTCTTAAATGAAATGAAATTATTATCTGATCAAATTGGAGTAGATTGGAATGAGGCAGTTGAGGGATTTATTCTTGATGGAAGAATTGGTCATTCACATATAGCAGTTCCTGGACCTGACGGTAGATTTGGATTCGGAGGTAGCTGTTTCCCTAAAGATATTCAAGCACTTATAAATTTTGGAGATCAAAATGGAATTGAGATGAACGTATTAAAAGGTGCATGGAAAACAAATTTGAAGGTAAGACCAGAGAAAGATTGGGAAAATCTTAAAGGAAGAGCTGTTTCAGATGAAGAGTAATGAACCATTTCAAGCTATATGGCTTACAGGTCAACCTGGAAGTGGGAAAACAACCTTAGCTAATTTATTATTTTCTCATTTAAAAGAAAATTCTCTAAAAAAATCTTTTTTTAATATTGATGGAGATGATTTAAGAGATCTTTTTCAAAATAAGGACTATTCAAAAAAAGGGAGAGAAGCAAATATAAGATTAGGAATGAGTATTGCTGCTTATTTAATTAATAAAAATTGTCTCCCAATAATTTCTTTAGTATCTCCTTATATAAACTTAAGAGAAGAGTTTAAATCTAAGTATAATGTTTTAGAGGTTTATGTTCATACGAGTGAAATCAGAGGTAGAGAAAACTATTTTGTTGAAGATTACGAACCCCCACAAAATAATTTTATTGATATGGATACAACAAAAAAAACTAAAGAGGAAAGTTTAGATGAAATACTCAATGTTTATAGGTAGATGGCAACCTTGGCACAAAGGACATCGCTGGCTTATTGATCAGAGATTGAATGATAATAAAAATGTCCTTATATGTATAAGAGATATGGAGACAGACAAAAACAATCCATACACACCACAAGAAGTAAAAGAAAATGTAGAAAATGCATTAAATGATTTAGTTGAAAGTAAAAGAGTTAAAGTGATAATTATACCTGACATAGAATCAGTGAACTATGGAAGAGGAGTTGGGTATGATATCATTGAGCATAAACCTCCAAATGATATTAAAAAAATCTCTGCTACAGAAATAAGAAAAAAACTACTCTAATTTTTTAAAGGGAAAAATTTATACAAACATTTACATATGAAAAATTTTAAAGTAAATCATATTGGATATGTAGTTGAAAATCTTGCTGAGAGTGCTAATGTTTTTATTAAATCTTTTCAGTATGAACTTATTAATCCAGAAGTTATTGATGAATTGCAAGATGTAACCCTACAATTTTTATTACATAAGACACTGCCTACTATTGAATTAATTATGCCAAATTCAGAAAAATCTCCCTCTTATAATTCACTTAAAAAAGGTGGTGGTATTAACCACATAGGTTATGATGTTGAAAATATTTATGAAGGAATTAAATATTTTGAAATGAATAAATTTAAGTTAATTAAAAAGCCTTTGCCAGGCGCAGCACATGATAATAAATTAGTTTGCTTTTTGTACAACCCTAAAATCGGTTTGATTGAATTAGTTGAGGAGGAATAATATGGATTTATTAGAATTTGTTTCTGAAGTTTTTTCAGTAGATAAGAATAAAATTAATTTGGATACTATGCCTGGAGACTTTCCAGAATGGGACTCACTAGGACATTTAAATTTACTAACAAGTCTTGAAGAAAAATTTAACATTAGTTTTGACATGGAGGAAACAATGTCTATTCAATCAATTAATGATTTAAAGAATACTTTATCAAGCAAAGGAGTTGACTGTTCTTAGTTAAATGAAAATTAAATTCATAGAGGCATTATTATCCCAACCAAAAGACAACCCTTTTTTAATTATAAATAACGAAATAATCACTTATAGTGATTTTTTAATATTGGTATCTAAAACAATTTCTTTTCTTAAACAAAAAGAAAAAGATTATATCTTTATAAATGCCGAAAAAAATCAATTTACTTTAGCAGCATATTTTGCAAGTCAGAAATTAGGAAAAATATCATGTTTTATTGACCCCCTAACTAAATCTCCTGAAAAATATACAAGTCTAGCTGATAATAATTTTTTTTACTTTTCAAATGAGAATTATAAAGAAGTTTTATCTTCAAAATCAAAATCATTAAAAGATAGCGATCAAGTTACTTTAAATCCTTTTTCAGAAATCATTTTTACTACAGGAACTACTGGTAAACCTAAAGGAGTATTATTATCGCATGAAACAATTTATAAAACTGCAAAAAATATAAATCAATTCACAAAATTAAAAAATAATGATGTAGAAATGCATATGATGCCAATCAGTCATTCATTTGGACTTGCTCGAATCAGATGCTCTGTTTTAAAGGGTAATAAAATTGTTTTTATGAGTGGCTTTGGTAACATGATAGAATTTTATCAAAATTTAGAAAAATACAAAGGTACTGTCATATCAACTGTACCTGCGGGAATTAATTTCTTAATAAAGCTTTCAAAAGAAAAGCTTATTGAGTTTAAATCACAAATTAGAATGATGGAATTAGGAAGCTCACAAATGACAAGGCAAGAAAAAATTAACTTAATAAATGTATTGCCAAATACTGACATATGTATGCATTACGGTTTGACTGAGGCGTCAAGAGCAACCTTTTTAAACTTTAGAAAAGAAATAAAGTATATCGAATCAGTAGGAAAACAAAATTTTGGAACAAAAATCAAAATTTTAAATAGTGAAGGAAAAAACTGTCCTGCAGAAGTTTCAGGAGAAATATGTATAAAGGGTACAAACCTTTTTTCAGATTATATTTTTTGTGATAATAAACCATTATACTATGGAAATTATTTCAGAACAGGCGATTATGGATATGTAAATAAAATGGGATATCTTTTTTTCAAAGGAAGAAAAGATGATTTAATTAACGTTGCTGGTAAAAAAGTTTCTCCATTAGAAATTGAAAAAAATATTAACCAAATTTCTTTTGTGGAAGAATCTGCTTGTATTGCTTTCTATAATGAAAGAAATAGTTTAACGGAGATAAAAGCATATGTAGTTGTCAAAAAAAAGGGCTCATTTAAATCACTTTCACATGAAATAATAAAATATTTAAGAAATGAAATTGAATATTATAAAATTCCGTCAACATTCGTTAATATTGATAAGATACCAAAAACAAATAATGGTAAAATTTTGAGAAACAAATTAGAGGGTTAATAAAATGTTAAATTTTTTTACAAGATATTTCTTTCCTAAGGAAATAGTTATAAAAAATGGTAGTATTCAAAGGCTTAAATTTTTAAAACTTAAGAAACCAATATTATTTCACTCAAGCTCAGCTGAAAAAAATGGTTTTGTAGAAAAAATTAAAACCATGTTCCCTGAGATTAGATTATTTAAACTAAATTCAAATGAACCAAAGCTTGATCAACTCAATAATCTTGAAGATTTTTCAAAATATGATGAATTTATTGCTATTGGGGGAGGGTCAGTTATCGATACGACCAAGCTACTATTGGCAAAAAGTGTTTCCGGAGATTTGAAAAATATACCTCCATTCACTTTAAAAGAAGATATTAGGCAAAAACCATATTTTATTGCAATTCCAACTACTGTAGGTTCTGGATCTGAAAGCGATGGTGTAGCTGTTTTCGAAAATAATTTTACCAAAACACCTATTGTTTCAGATCTGATAGTTCCAGATTTGGTTATACTTGATCCTTCGGTTTGCGAAGGTATTCCTGATAAAATTTTACTTTCTACAGCAATTGATGCATTTACTCATGGCTTCGAATCATACCATTCAAAGCTTTCTAATGAGTTTTCTAAAATGCTTTCTTTAGTGAGTTGTAAAAATATAATTAATGGTTTAGATAACATTTTTAATGAAGAAAATAAACTCCCTAAGCTTGAGAAACTATTATACGGTTCATATATGGCTGGTTTAGCACAAAGCACTACATCTGTTGGTATGATTCATGCTATATCTCATGTAATCAGCCCAAAGGTAAATTTGGGTCATGGACACATTAATACAATTATTTTGCCACAAATATTAAAATTTTACAACCATAAGGGTGTAGATGTTGATGGTTTTTCAAAATCTATAGGATGTGAAGATGTTGAAGAATTAATAAGTATTATTAACTCATTTATTTCACAAAATAATATTGAACTTATTAAATCAGGTAATATTTCAGTTGACTCAGAATTAATTAATGAAATTAAAAATGATATGTGTTTTAAAACATCTCCAATTGATATTTGCGATGAAGAACTATCAAATATTTTGGAGGAAATAATTGAATAATTTAAGTGACTACTTTCTTGAATCGCCATTTAATTATGATATTGATGATAAGAACGAATTATTAAGAGAATCATTAAAGTTAAATTTGTTGCATCAGTATGAAAATTGTGCTCCCTTTAGAAGGCTTTTGGATAAAAAGAGATTTAACTTAAGTAAAAATTTTGAGCTTGAAGACATTCCTTACATTCCTGTAACAATATTTAAGGATTATGAACTTAAATCAGTTAAAGAAGAATTTATTGTTCGAAAATTGACTTCTAGCGCAACAACTTCACAGAGCCCAAGCCAGATATTTATTGATAAAAATACAAGACAAAACCAAATGAGATCTCTTGTTTGGATATTAACATATTTTCTTGGAAAGAAAAAAATGCCTTATCTAATTATGGATATTGATCCAAATGAGAAAAAAGGTGACTTTGAAATCTCTGCTAGAGGAGCTGCAATAAGAGGATTTTTAATTGGTGCATCTAAATCTCACTTTTGTATGAATAGTAATCTAGAAATAGATTATGAAAAATTTTCAACTATGATTAAAAAATTTAATCAAACTAATGAAAAATTTGTTTTATTTGGATATACATATATTATGTATTTAAATGTAGCATTAGAAATGCAAAAAAGAGGTGAGAAATTAAATTTAAAAAACTGCATAATTATGCACATTGGAGGTTGGAAAAAATTATATGAACAGAAAGTTTCTAAAGAAAAATTTAACAATGTTTTAATGGAGACTTTTGATATAAAGAAAGAAAATATTTTAGATGTTTACGGTTTTACAGAACAGTTAGGAACTGTTTACGTATCAAGAGGAGATGGAATGAAGGAAGTTCCTAAAATTTCAAAAGTCATTGTTCGAGATCCTTACACATTAGAAGTATTGCAAGATAATGAAGAAGGGCTATTGCAGTTTCTTAATCCAATTCCTTACAGTTATCCAGGACTTTCAGTATTAACAGATGATCTAGGTATTAAGAAAACAACTAACAATAAAGAATATTTTGAGATAACAGGAAGGGCAAAAAACTCAGAGATTAGAGGATGCGGTGATATTTTGTCGGAGGCAATGTGATTAAAGGAATTAATCTTTTATATTTTGATGGAAAGTGTTTAGGTACTGACTTTAATGATACACCTCTTGTAGAAAGTTTTGATAGTTATCATAATAAGTTAAAAGAAAATCATGTCAATCTTCAAAGTATACCAATTGAAGACATTCTTATATTTTTTAATGAAGTATCAAAAAAAATAATTGAAAGGGATGGCCCTTTTCAAAAAAAATTTTCCAACGATGGAATTAACTTTTTAGTTTATTGGTTTAGAAAGAATTTCTTAGAAAAAGCTATTGGGGAATCTTTAAGAACTGATCCCTCAGCACTTAATCAATATATAGAAACAAGTGATAAGAAATCTTTAGTATCTGCAACTCCAAAAGGATTAATTACTCATTGGTTATCAGGAAATGTCCCTATTCTTGGTTTATTATCATTAATTCAAGGATTGGCTACGAAAAATATAAATATTTTGAAAATATCAAAAGATACTGGAATGTTAATACCATTTTTCTTAGAAGAAATATCTAAAATTAATGTAACAGTCTCAGACAATAAGACAATTAAAGGATCTGATATCTGTAAATGTATTGCTGTGGTATATTTTGATAGAGAAAACAAGCAAGCGCAAGAATATTTTTCAAACATTTCAAATGTGAGAGTAGCATGGGGTGGTATGGAAGCTGTTGAATCTGTTATGAATACAAAAAGAAATTATGGTACCGAAGACGTTATATTTGGTCCAAAAAAATCATTTGCAGTAATAGAAAAAGAGAAAATAGATACTAAGGAAAAAATAAATAGTTTATGTCAAAGGCTTGCAAATGATGTATTTCAAATTGATCAAAGAGGATGTAATTCACCGCACAATGTTTTTATTGAAAAAGGTTCAAAATTTGGATCAAAACACTTTGCTAAATCACTCAGTAAAGCTATGGAAAACCTATCTGAAAGAAACCCTCAACAATACTATTCATCTTTAGAAACTTTAAATATTCTTAAAAAAAGAACTGAATTTGATATGTTTTATGATGCTTTCTATCCGAATTCTTTAGAATGGAGTGTTCTACATGCTGATAATAATTTGCTTGAAGATTCATGTTTTAATAGAACAATCTTTGTAAAACAATTTTCTTCAAGAGACGAAATTTTAAATCAATGCAGTCACTTAACTCAATCTATTGGAGTAGCAATGAATAAAAATAACTTATTAGATTTTGCAAGAAAAGCGGCTCATAAAGGAGTTGATAGATTTCCTCATATAGGATCAATGACACTTTACGAAGTTCCGTGGGATGGTATGTATGTTATGGATAGGTTTGTTAAGTGGACAAAGTTATCATTATAGATTAATTAAAAAATTAATTCTTTTTTTAAATCATTTTTTGTTATTAATAAACCTATTAAAACAATCGCAAATAATAACAAAGTTGAATAAAATAAATTGTCTTTTATCAATAAAAATAAAGTAGAACAAAATAAAGTTTGAAAGAAAAAATATTTAGCAGTTCTCATAAAAGAGATCATTTCTTTTGCTCTATTGAGAATGAAAATTATAAAAGTTGTAAAAAATAATATTAGAATTACTGAATTAACTTTTAATGCTTCTATAAATTCAAAATTAAGATATGCCATCAAAAAAAAGCTCCCAAAACAAAAAATACCAAAAAAGAACTCGAACAAAAAAGCATATTTCTGAGCCCCTAGAACATCATAAAGTCTATCAAATGAAGTAGAAAAAATTAAAATAAACATAGGTGCCAATAGAATATTAAATATGTTACTCATTTGTGCCCAATCTTGACCAAATATGATCGGAAATAAATGAGAAGAATTAAAGAAAAGATATACATATACTGGCAATAAAATATTGATGAGCATATTATATATTATTACAATCATATTAATTGTGTTTTTACTATTTTCCTGATATTCTCTAGTTATAATTGTTTTAATTGGTATAGAGAAGATCGCAGTAGGAATTAATAACAAACCGAGAGCTTGACTATATAAACCTGCCTGATCAGCTGAAAAAAATGTTATAATTAAAATAATAATAAATCTGTCTTTAAAGAAATTACTTAATGAATAAGAAACCCTATAAAAGATATGATCTGAGTACTCTTTAATATCATTAAAACTAAATTTTATATTTTTGAAGATATTAATTTTTTTATGTATGATAAAAAATGTAATTAGTGCGAAAAAAAATGTTGGTATACAATAAGAAAGAAAAATTGCCATTGTCTTATCTTGCATGATAATCCCAAAAATAATCTGAAAAAATTTTTGAAAAAATATCCCAAGAGTTGAAATGATGGCTATTGATTTATAAAGTTTTAAATGGTTTAAAATTCCGATACCATATTGAAATAATGTCAAGAATACTGGAAGAACTATTATAAAAGATAGAAAATTTATTAATAAATATTTCTCAAGGTATTTCGCTAATACAAATAATAATATAAATGATATAATAGAAAAGGATAAACCAATTAATATTGAAGTTAAAAGAAGATTCTTTAGTTTAGAAGTATTGATTTTTTGACCAAAAATAATTTCCAATCTCATACTAAAAATTGGAAATAAAAAAAGTGAAAAAACATGTAAAGCAGCAAAAGTACCAATGTCGCTAGGAACATAAACGCGTGTTATTATAGGCATAGAAATAATATTTACGATTAAGGCTGTAATCGATCCTATAGACATTATTATGTTATTTTTTAAGAGGTCTTTTATCACTAATTTACTATTGTCATTTATGTTAAATATGTTGCTAATAAAGATAATGCCGTTTAGTGCATTAAAAATATTAATTTTAAAATTACTAGGCGCTAAAATAGGTGTCGGAGTAAAAATTGGTTTTTTATCAACGATTCGCGCTAAAAACTATTCAAACATTATAATTGGAAAATATGTTCAAATAGGTCACAATGTAAATATAAAGGTTAGCCATTTAAATATTGAAAGTTTTACAATTATTGGTAACGATGTAGAAATATCTGGTAATGGGAACTTAATTATTGGAAAAGGATCATATATCACAAATATGAATATCGATACTTCTGGCGGTGTAAGAATTGGACACACCTTCGCGTGTTCATATGGCAATATTACTTCTCACGACTATTCTGAAACTTGGTTTAACCCTGGTAAAAAATATAAAAATTTTAATATTGAAATAGGTGATCGTGTTTGGATGGGGGCTGGAACTAGAGCATTAAATGTGAACATTGGAGATGAATCTCTGATTGCTGGAGGGTCTATAGTATTGTCGAATATACCCAATAATTCTTTTGCAATTGGCAATCCCGCTAGAGTCATTAAAAAAAATGAACTTCAAAAAATTAATAAAGAATTTTTATATAATAGTAATTTTCGAAATGAACTTGATGAACTATATAAATTAAGTAATATTGGTTTTGTAGAAAAATTTTTAGATGGAAATAAAAAAGATTTTAACGCTTACAATATCATAATATGTAATAGAGTAAATTCAAATGATATAACTAAATTTAATATTCCAATCATATCACTTTTTGAAGAAAAAGTATATAATATGAGGCCGATTGTTTTACCTCTTCTAAGATTATTAAGATCCTACGGAATTTTCATAAAAGATTGACTGCTTCTTTAGAAATGAATGCTAATAATATGATTAAAATCAAAATCAATAATATACATTTTAGAGAAAAAAAATATATATTAAGCGTTATTTTTGAAGATATATTAGGCATTAATGTTTCTTATGAAATATCTAATTCGGAATCATATGAATTAATTTTGCCAAATAAGAAAAACATTATTATACCTGATATATTCTTATCATCTCAACAATATCAGAAAGAATGGGAAAATTATCAATACCCTAAATTATGTTATAACACAGATATTACAATCAAGAATAAACATAAAATTTTTGGTTTATATGGTAACAAAGATTTTTCCATTAGTGAAAAATCTATTACTATAAATAACGACATTATTGGAACTGCTTTTGTCTTTCTTTCTAGAATTGAAGAATTAAATAATAACCATGATAAATTTGGTAGATATCAATATAAAAATTCTATTGCTGAAAGATTTAATATAATTACAAGGCCTGTTGTCAATGAATATATAGAATTTATAAAAGACGCTCTAGAATTCTTAGAACCAAATATTATTTTTAAAAAATATAATTATAATATTATTCTTACACATGATATTGATATGATTAAAAAATGGAACTGGAAGGGAATAATAAAACATTCAATCTTTAATTTTATGAAAAAAGATTTTTTAAAAAATTATAAAAATATTTTCCTTTCAAAATTTAATCACACCATTGACCCTTATTATAATTTTTCTCAAATAATGAATATTTCTGAAGAACATAATATTAATTCAACATTTTTATTTATGGCCATAGAAAAAAATGAATTTGACTTTCGATATCCTATTAAAAAAGCTAGGAAAGGAATTAATAATATTTTGATTAAAAAAGAACATAACATTGGTATTCATTTAAGTAAACTGTCATACAATAATTTTCAAAATGCCAGCAATGAAATTAATCGTTTAAAGCAAATTACAGAAAAAGATATAATTTATAATCGATTTCATTATTTGATGTTCGACATAAAAAATTCTTGGGATATTCTTGAAAAAAATCAAATTAAATACGATTTAACCCTTGGATTTCCTGAGTTCATAGGGTTTAGATGTGGTATTTGCTATCCATTTAAAGTATTT
Source organism: Pelagibacteraceae bacterium TMED124 (assembly GCA_002171275.2). The sequence continues at coordinate 16,405 of NHFZ02000022.1, read as the reverse complement.
GATTTAAAAAGAAAAAAGAAATTAAATCTTACGGAAATTCCGTTGAATATTATGGATGTAACAATTACCGAATATATGATTGAGTTAAATAAAGTTGAAAAAGATTGTCACATAGCAAATGTTATAAATAATATTAAAAAATATGATGGAACACTTAATCTTTTATGGCATAATAATAGTTATATCGATTACTTAAATAGCGCTAATGAAGAACTTCTAGATTTTATCTTAAAACAAGCTGTTGAGTAATTTTAATAATAAGTCAATTATTTTGATTTTTTTTTGTAAGATTGAAACATGAAACTTCTAAAAATACTATTTCAATTTTTTTTGGAAAATATAAGATTATTCTTAATAAGCTTTACAATTACAAATATCGTTTTACTGTCATTTTATTTGATTGTAGATAGGGAGTATGAATCAAGAGCCCGTATTTTACCATCTGAAAGATCAAATAATGTCATCAATCTTAGTTCATTTGGCAGTTTTTTACCTACAACAGTATTAAAAGACCCGAGAGGTGGACAAATTTTTTCTACAATAATTAAATCACAAAGTTTCTATAAGGACTTATCCCAAGAAATAGTCTCAACTGGCGGTGAAAGCAAAACACTACATAATTTTTTATTAGAATATTACAATTTAAAAGTTAAAGAAAAAAGTGGTCGTCAGAAAAAAACAACCCATAAGTTTCTTTTAGACTCCTATAGTTTAGATAACAAAGATAAAAATATAGAATTTTCGAAAGTTTATAAACTTTATAAAAATCGACTTGTATCTGTCCGTTATGAGCAACTAACAGGCATTGTTACTATTAATGTTTTCACAAAAGAGCCAATGCTTTCTCATTTGTTAGCAGAATTAATACTCAAAACATTAGAGGATACATTGGTAGAATATCATATTGAATCTAAAAAAACGAATAAAGATTTCATTCTTAGTAGAGTAGATAAAGTTGAAAATGATCTGAGAGATCTTGAAGAGGATTACGTTAAATTTTTAGATTCCAATCAAAATACTAATTCACCTTTTTTCAGGACAGAAAAAATACGTTTAGAAAGACAAATGAATGGTAAGGAAAGTTTATTGAATCGTCTTTATTCAGAGTTGGAGATTAATTCTTCGGAGCAATTGAGGGTGAATCAAACATTTATAGATGTCATTGAGCAACCGACTTTTAACGAGAGTAAATCATATCCCAACTTAAGTACCACTTTACTTTTATCTATCATAATCTCTTTTTCTGTACCGTTTGCTTTACGTTTTAAAAAATGGAACAATTGAACATTATAATTAAAAATGTTCAAGATCATTTTTTATCTTTATTGCTAGTACTTGTAGCATTTTCATTTACATATCTTCCATTACTTTTTTTACCAATATCACCACTTTATTTCCTCGCAATGAGTGTTATAATATTATTTTTTATCTTATTGTATGATAAAACATCCTTTAAATCACTCTTTAATGATTCTGCTATTTTTTATTGGAGTGCTATTTTTTTGTCTTGGTACACTATAAGACTACTATTTCAACCATCAACACAATTTATGGTAGTCAATTTTGAAGAAGTATATCTTGTGACACCTGTAGTAATTTTTTTATGTACAAATTTTAGATATTTAAGAGACTCTGTTAGTGATATAATATTTTTGCTAAGTAGTACATATGTTTTTCTTGGATTCATTACTTATCTTCTTCTTTCATCTTCAGGTGGATTAGTTGGTTATAATAATAACATTTTTGAACTATTAAATTTAGACTTTGAGTTTGCTATTTACCAGAATGTTGGTTTCTGGATAAGCTTATCTGCAATTTATATGTTCAATTTTATATTTATTAATTCAAAGATTAATAGAACTAATAAATTTTTATTATTTGGTTTATATTTTACTTTTTTGTTATCAATAATTATGCTTCTACTCTCTGGAGCAAGGGGAGCTTTCATTGGTTGTATTCTATCAATAATTTATCTATCAAGAAATATAAGAGACGAAAAATTTATCTATTTATCTGCAATTGGTTTTGTATTATTATTATTATTTACATTATTAAATCAAGAATTCTTATTTACAATTAATCGACTTTTCGCTTTATTTGGTGACAATGATGAATCAATGAGAATATACTTATTTTCACAATCAATTAATTTATGGACTCAAGACATATATACTATGTTATTTGGTGCTGGAGTAAAATCATTTCCTATATTCATATACCAAAATGATTTTGGCGTATATCCACATAATGTTTTTTTAGAAATTTTAAGTGAATTAGGATTAGTTGGATTAATAATTTTTCTGAAAATACTTTCTTTATTTTACAAAAATAGAGGTAGCAATGAGCTTATTAATGCCTTTTCTATATTTACTATATTTGTTTTTTGTGTTACCGGGAGTTTTGACAGTTTTTATAAAGCATTTTTCTTTTTATGTTTAGGATTGAAAAATTTTAATAACGAAATTTAAGAAACATGAAAAATAAAAAAATTTTTATGGTACATGAGTCAAGTTATGTTGATGAAAATGTATTAATTGGTAAAAATACAAAAATTTGGCACTTTTCTCACATTCAATCCAATGCATCAATCGGTGAAAATTGCTCAATTGGACAAAATGTAAATGTAGCAAATAATGTAAAAATTGGTAATGGAGTAAAGATTCAAAATAATATATCAATATATGAAGGAGTAGAAATTGAAGATTTTGTTTTTTGTGGTCCATCAATGGTTTTTACAAATGTTATTAAGCCTAGAAGTGAATTTCCTCAAAGAGGATCAAAGCATTACTCTAAAACCCTTATAAAAAAATCTGCAACTTTAGGTGCTAATTGTACGATAGTATGTGGAGTTACAATTGGTAGGTATGCAGCTATAGCTGCTGGTTCTGTTGTGACAAAAGATATCCCTGATTTTTCAATGTGGATGGGAAATCCTGCAAAATTTTCGTATTGGATTGATAAAAAAATGAATAAAATTTCTTTTCAAGATAATGGAATAAGCACCTGTAAAAAATTTAAATTAGTTAATAACAAAGTAAAAGAATTATAGATTAAGATTTCAGCACCCTTATTTTTTCAATAATTAAATTAATGAAATAAGAAAAATCAAAAATGTTAAATTTCAAGTTCAGATACATAAAATTTTTTTAGGATTATATATTTAATGTCAAATTTTATAATACACATTACTAATACTAATATTAATAATGACGGCAGAATTCTTAAGGAAATGAAGTCTTTAAAGACATTTTGTCAAATGAATAATTTTGAGATTTATGGAGTAGGAATTGAAGAATCTGTTATTAAAGAATATCGAAATAGTAATATTGATTTAAATATCTATACATGCAAAAGAAAGTTTAGTAGGATTTTCTCAAAACTTAAATCTTTATATCATGCAATCACTTTCTTTGAATTATTTATATACACATTAAAATATGCTTTGAAAAAGAAGCCTAGAATAATCCACTGTCATGATACTTTAGCATTACCAATTGGATTAGTGGTTAAGTTTTTTACAGGTGCAAAATTAATTTACGATGCTCATGAGCTTGAATCGAATAAAAATCTTCAAAGCAATATTAACTCATCAGTAATAAAATTTATTGAACTCATTTGCTGGAGATATATAGATCTTTTAATATCTGTTAGTCCGTCTATTTGTGAATGGTATGAAGAAAATTTAGGTAAAAAAAGAAATGTTATAATATTGAATTCACCGGAATTAATAGATAATTCCAATCAAGATTCTAGAAAATTTGAAATTCGAAAAAAGTATAAAATAGCTAATGATGAAACTATATTTGTTTATTTGGGTATATTAAGTCCCGGAAGGGGAATTGAAAAATATTTAAAAGTTTTTTCTAGAGATGATATAGATTCTCATGTGCTATTTGTAGGCTGGGGTCAATATGAAGAGTTGATTAAAAGCAAAGCATTAGAAAGTCAAAATATTCATTTTCATGAATCAGTTGATCACATTGATGTTGTTAATTTAGTTAAAGAGTGTGATTATGGTTTATGTATGATTGATGCAGAATCACTAAGTGATTATTTTTGTTTACCAAATAAGTTGTTTGAATATTGTTTTGCCAATACACCTGTTTTGGCTTCAGATATTCCTGAAATTTCAAGAGTAGTTAAGAAACATGATTTTGGGATGGTATGTTCGAATAATATAGAATATATTGCTAAATCAGTGAATGAAATGTCTTCAATAAAAAAAGAATATAGTTTTAGAAATATTGAAGAGCTTAGTTGGCAAGATCAAGAAAAAAAATTAATACAAAATTATAACTTTCTTTTAAATAATTAGAATGAGGAACTGATAATGTGCGGAATTTTTGGAGTTATAAAAGATGAATCAACATTAAATATCAGAGACATAAAGACTTTGGCTTTACATGCGCGACAAAGAGGTGTAGATGCTTCTGGAATGGTAATTTCAAATAAGAAGAGTCTTGATATTTTTCGAGCTGACTCAAGCATTGATAAGCTATTAAAAAATATTGAAATAGCAGAAACTAACTTTATGTTAGGGCACAGTAGATTGGTAACAAATGGTTTTGCAGACAATCAACCAATTTATAGGGATAATTTAATATTAATTCATAATGGAATTGTAACTAATTGTGAAGATTTATGGATTAATGGTAGAAAAAGAGAACAAAAAATTGATTCTGAAATTATACCTGTTATTTTTTCTGAGGCACTGCAAGCTGGTAAAAATTTTCAAGAAGCATCAAATTGTGTTTTAAGCGAGTGTGAAGGAGTTATTTCTGCTGCGATTTATGCTCCGACCTTAGAAAAATTAATATTAATTTCTAATAACGGAAGTTTATATACAGGTACAAAAGATTCTAAAATTGCATTTTCATCTGAGGAGTGGCCTTTAATTGATAAAGAATTTAATGATATTAATCAAATAAAAGGCTGCAGAGTCTTTGATGTCCCCAGTTCAAATAGAATTAATGAACATCAAGTATTGAAAAGAACTAGAAATACTTTAGTACCACAAGTTCCTAAATTTTTAAAAGAAACTCCAGAATCAAAACAATTAGTTTTTGAAGAGCCAAAATTACAAAGATGCACTAAGTGTATACTTCCTTCAACAATGCCATATATTCACTTTGATGATGCTGGTGTTTGCAATTATTGCAACAACTATGTGCTTAGAAATCAACCAAAACCATTAGAGCAATTAATTAATTTAGTGGAGCCGTATAAAAGAAAAAATCATGTAGACTGCATAGTTCCTTTTTCTGGAGGAAGAGACAGTTGCATGGCATTACATTTGATTCAAAAAGAATTAAAAATGAAGTCCGTTGCCTATACTTATGATTGGGGAATGGTCACTGATCTTGGTAGAAGAAATATTAGTCGTATGTGTGCTTCATTAGGAGTAGAAAATATCATTGTAGCAGCTAACATTGAAAAAAAGCGTAAATGGATACAACTTAATCTAGAGGCTTGGTTAAAAAACCCACATTTAGGAATGTTAAGTTTGCTCACTGCTGGTGATAAACATTTTTTTAAATATGTCGAGCAAGTTAAAAAACAAACAAGTGTTGGTTTAAATATTTGGGGTATCAATCCTCTTGAAGTTACACACTTTAAAGCAGGTTTTCTGGGCATACCACCTAGCTTTGAAGAAAAAAAGGTTTATTCCGGAGGATTTATAAATCAACTAAGGTACCAAAAAAATAGATATAATGAGTATGTACGAAATCCTAGCTACTTCAATAGCTCAATATATGATACTTTAAGTGGAGAGTATTGGAGAAGTATTCATAAAAAAGAAGATTATTTTCATATGTTTGACTACTATACTTGGAATGAAAAAGAGGTAGATCAAATTTTAGAAGAATATAATTGGGAAAAAGCAGTTGATACCCCAACAACCTGGAGAATTGGAGACGGTACAGCAGCATTTTATAATTATGTGTATTATACAGTTGCAGGTTTTACGGAGCATGATACATTTAGAAGCAACCAGATAAGAGAGGGCGCATTAACACGTGATGAAGCATTAAAATTGGTTAATGTAGAGAATCGTCCAAGATACCCAAACATTAAATGGTATTTAGATGCAGTAAATGTTGACTATAGTAGAGCAATTAGTATAGTAAACAAAATCCCAAAAATATATGATTAGTGAGATTGATAGAAATGTTAATTTTTTAATCCAACCAATTTGACAATCTAGTGAAAATACTTTTTATAAATCATTTTGCAGGTATACCACAAAAAAGTGATGCATCTTTAAGACATTTTAATATTGCTAGATTGCAGCAAAGAGATAATCATCAATGTTCAATTATTACTTCTTCAAAATCCTATCAAAGTAAACAAAAGATAAATACGCCTCAAATCTTTTTTGATGAAATAGAATACTTTTTTATTGATGAATTTGATTCAAATAAAAAAAATTTATTTATAAAACTTTTAAGAATGTTTTCTTTTTCAATAAATCTTTTTTGGTATTTTAAAAAAAATTATGAAAAACATAATCCAGATATAGTTTATGCTAGTAGTCCTGATTTAATGACATGTCTTGTTGCATATTATTTTAGTAAAAAAAAGCATGCAAAGTTTGTTTTTGAAATAAGAGATATATGGCCAAAATCTCAAGTTGATTTACATAATTTTTCAGAAAAAAATCCTATTATTATTTTTCTTAAAAAAATCGAAATTTTTTTACATAATAAATCTGATAAAGTTGTGAGTAATCTTCCCAATTATCATAATTATTTAAAAAAATCTGCATTTAGTGTTAATAACTATATTCATCTTCCACAATTCTTGGATATAAAATATTACAATAAAAATTATACTGAATGTAATATTTCAAAAGAGCACCAAAAGATTTTTCATTCTTTCGATCATGTCTGCATATTTGCTGGCACAATAGGAAGCTATTATGGTATAAATTTTATGATTGATTCAATCCAGTCTTTTAATTCTAGTAGCGATAAAAAATTAGCATTAATTTTAATAGGTGATGGAGATTATAGAACTAAAGCTGAAAATTATTTAAAAAAAAATAATATTAATGATGTTTTTATCATTGGCACAAAAAACAAATCTTATCTTTTTAACCTAATTAAAAAATGTTCTTTTTCTATTCTTTCATTTCCTGAGAAAGAGATATATCAATATGGAATAGCATCTTTAAAAATGTTTGATTATCTATATTCTGGTATACCAATTTTAATGATTGGACCATTTGACAAGTATTCAATATTAAAAAAGTCTAAAAATCAATTTAAGTCTAAATTTGGGATTTTAAATGAAATGTTAAATGAATATCATAAACTATGTAATCTCGATAAGGCGAAAAGAAATGAAATTAAAGAAGATTATAAAAATATCTTAGAAAAGTATTGTTCTGCTAAAACAATAAAAAAAGAATTAAAAGAAATTTTTAAATAATCATTTTTTAGCATCTACTTAAAAATAACTATTTTTAAAATTAATTCAATTTGCTATCTTAAATGGGATGCAAAAATCAATTATATTATTTGGTGTTGGATATTGGGGGAAAAATCATTTAAGAGAGCTATCATTAAATGAAAGAGTTAAATCAGTTTTTGTTATCGATCCTTATTATGATAAAAACCCAGATTTAGTCAAAAATTATCCCGACGCCTTATTTTTCAAATCCTATGAAGAGTTTTTGAATAAGCAATTAAAAGCTGATGGCGCAATTATCGCCACTCCACCAATTAGTCATTTTGATATTGCAAAAAAATGTTTAAATCATAATTTGCATGTTTTAGTTGAAAAACCTATGGTTGAAAATCTTAAGCAATTAGAGATATTACAAAATTTAGCAAAAAATAAAGTTTTAATGTCTGGACATACATATTTATATAATCCAGCTATTAAGAAAATTAAGCAAATCGTTGATAGTGGTGTTATTGGTGATATCATGTTTATTCATAGCCAAAGATTAAATTTTGGAATAATGAGAGACAATATAGATGTTTTTGAAAGTTTAGCTCCTCATGATATTAGTTTAGTACAATTCTTTATGAATGATAAACCTCACGAAAAGATATCAAATGAAAAATCAAATTATACTTTTTCACCTCATAATGATTTCTCATCAACACATATTGAATATCAAAATAATGTTTTTGCTAAAATTGACGTTAGTTGGTATTACCCTGAGAAAGTAAGAAAGCTTACTATTGTAGGTAAAGAAAAAACAATTGTTTTTGACGATGTTGAGAAAAAAATATTATTACATAATATTAAAATTGATTCAAACTACAACCATATCAATGATGGAATAGAAGATATTGATTTTGATAACGATTTATCGCCCTTAACTAATGAAATAAATAGCTTCATCAATTATTTTGAAGATCCGCAGAGGTGTATTACTGGATATAATCATACAAAAAATGTGATAAGTGTATTAGAGTACTATAATAAAAAATAATGTATTTTTTTTTCAAAAACTTAATGGATAGAATTGTTTCTTTTTTTTGTCTATTAGGTTTGATTCCTATACTCTTATTAACAGGTATATTGCTTTATTTAATATATGGTAATCCAATTATTTTTACTCAAGAAAGACTAGGAAAAAATAAAAGGATTTTTAAAATCTACAAATTTAGATCTATGAAATTAACTCAAAGCGATAAATATAATGAACTTCCTGACCCTGAAAGGTTGACCACTTTTTATAAATTTATTCGACGATTTAAAATAGATGAATTACCTCAACTATTTAATATTTTAATTGGAGATATGTCATTTGTTGGCCCCCGACCATGGATGCCACATGTAATAGAAAAATTTTCTATCAAAAATGAAAATCGTTTTAGCGTTAAACCTGGACTTACTGGATTGGCTCAAATTAGTGGCAATACTCATCTGTCTTTTCACGATAGACTTAAATTTGATAATAGCTATGTTAGAAGAATTTCTTTACTTTTGGACATAAGGATAGTTTTTTACACAATTTTTATAGTTCTTTTTGGAGAGAAAATGGGATTAAAAAAATGAAAGTAGCATTAATCGGTGGGGTCAATTCAAGTTTTTTATGTCTTAGAAAACTAAAACAGTATGATTTAGATATTTTAAAGGTTTATGGTAATAAGCCAAAAAATGTAGCCAATGTTAGTTCTTATAAAGATTTAAAACCATTTTGTGATAAAGAGAAAATTCAATTTAAGTATTTTGAAAAGATAAATGATTTTTCAGAAGAAATTCAAAATTTAAATTTGGATATCTTATTTGTCGTAGGGGTTTCTCAATTGGTAAATATAAATATAATTAATTCAGCTAAAATTGGTTCAATTGGTTTTCATCCAACTCAATTACCAAAAGGAAGAGGAAGAGCTCCAGTAGCATGGCTTGTTAACGACGTGGAGGATGGAGCAGCAACATTTTTTGTTTTAGAAGAAGGTGCAGATACCGGAGGCATACTTTACCAAGAAAATTTTAATGTTAATAAAGAGCATACTGCACAAGATGTTGAGGAAAGTTTATTAGGTGCAATGGAAATTGCTTTAGATAACCTTCTTCCAAAACTTATTGAAGGATGGTGGAATCCAAAAATGCAAAATGAATTGGATAAATCTGAGTATGGAGTTAGAAAGCCAAATGATGGACTTGTTTCATGGAATGAATCTGCATACTCTATTGAGAGATTAGTAAAAGCTGCTGCACATCCACATCCAGGTGCATTTACATTCTATGGTTCTTCTATGTTAAAAATAAACAACGCATGGGTTGAAAAAAAAATTAATATAAAAGGTGTTATTGGAAGGGTTCTGAAATTAAATAAAAATAGATGCTTAGTTCAGGCAGGAGATGGAATTATTTGGATCGAGATTGATAATTTTGAATCATATAAAATTAGAGTGGGCTCCCTTTTGGGGTATAAGAAAGATTTAGAAATTTTCAGATTAAAAAAAGAATTGATTCAATTAAAAAAACTATTAAAAAATAAAGATTAATGAAAAATATACTTGTTATAGCACCACATGCAGATGATGAAGTACTAGGTTGTGGAGGCACCATATATAAGCACCATTTAAATGGCGATCAAGTTTATGTTGCTGTAATGACAAATGCATCAAACGGTGCTCCTGAACTTTTTTCAGAGAAAGACATAACCAATATTCGAAATGAAGCTTTAAAAGCCCATAAAATTTTATGTGTAGCCCAAACATTATTTTTTGATTTTCCAGCACCAAATTTAAATCAATATCCGTTATATAAAATTGCAGATAAAATTAGCTTTTTAATTAAAAAATATAAGATTAATACTATTTATATTCCACATAGAGGAGATTTACATAAAGATCATGAATCAATTTATGATGCATCTCTTGTTGCTGCGAAACCTCTACCAAGCCAAAGTGTGAAGAAAATATTAGTTTATGAAACTCTTTCTGAAACTGACTGGAGTGATACAGTTAGTCCTAGTGTTTTTGTGCCAAGATATTTTAATATTTTACAAAAATCTGTACTAAACAAGAAAATTGCAGCAATGAAATGTTTTAAAAGCCAATTGAAAGACTCTCCTAATTCAAGATCATTAGAAAATTTAAAAAATCTCGCATCCGTTAGAGGGTCAACAGTTGGTAATAATTATGCTGAGTCTTTTGATATTGTAAGGATTATAAAAAAATAAGGAATTAAAGTTTATGAAAGTAATTAAGCCAGACATTGGTAGATTTAAAAATTGGAAATTGCCTTTGATGAAGCATGGAAAACCTACAGAGTATGGTTGGATCATACATCATCCTGAAAATTTAAAATTGGGTAAATTTACAGATATTGGTGCATTTACTTATTTGAATGCATTATACGATATCGAAATTGGTGAATATGCTCAGTTTGGCTCTCATTGTTCAATATATTCATACTCTTCAATAGACGAAAAAAAAGGAAAAGTAATGATTGGTTATAATGCAAGAATTGGTTCCCACACAACTATTATGCCAGGTATAACAATTGGAGAAAATGCAATAATTGGTGCAAATAGTTTTGTTACAAAAGACGTACCTAAAAATACATTTTTTGCTGGTTGTCCAGCAAAATTAATTAAGGAGCTACAAGATGAATAGCTGGCCTCATTTTGATTCAGAAGATATTTTAAAAGCTACTGAAATTCTCAAATCAGGAAAAATAAATTATTGGACCGGTTTGGAAGGTAGAGAATTTGAAAAGGAATTTTCATCGTATGTTGGAGTTAAACATTCCATTGCAGTAGATAATGGAACTAATGCTTTAATCCTAGCTGCTCATGCTTTAGGAATATCAAAAGGCGATGAAGTGATCATGAGCCCAAGAACTTTTGTAGCAAGCGCTTTTAGTGTAATGCACCTGGGAGCAAAACCCATATTTATCGATATAGATAGAAATTCACAAAACATGGATCCAAATTTAATCGAAGAAGCAATTACACCTAATACCAAAGCAATTATGGCCATACATATAGCAGGATGGCCATGTGAAATTGATAAAATTCAAGAAATTTGTAATAAGCATAACTTATTTTTAATTGAGGATTGTGCACAAGCACATGGTGCAAAATTTAATGGTAAATCAATTGGTTCTTTTGGAGATATTAATGCTTGGTCTTTCTGCCAGGATAAAATAATGTCAACTGCAGGAGAAGGTGGGATGGTAACCACAAATAATAAGGATTATTGGTCAAAAGTTTGGTCTTTTAAGGATCATGGTAAGAATTATGATACGGTTTATAATAAAGAGCACCCTCCAGGATTCAGGTGGCTTCATGAAGATCATGGAACAAATGCTAGGATGACAGAAATACAATCAGCCATTGGAAGATTGCAGCTCAAAAAATTAGATTTATGGATTGAAAAAAGAACAAATCTATCTAATATTTTTAATAATGAGTTTAAAAATGTAGATGGGCTTAGAATTGCTTTACCGCCAGAACACATTAAACATGCTTATTATAAATATTATGTTTTTGTTGAGCCTGAAAAATTAAAAAGTGAAAAAAAAAGAGATTTCATTATGAACTCTCTAAATGATTTAGGTATTCCATGCTATAGCGGTAGTTGTAGTGAAATCTATAAAGAAAAAGCATTTGACAAGATTTTTGAAGAAAATGGCAAACCATCTTTAATAAATGCTCGCGAATTAGGAGAAACTTCATTAATGTTTCTTGTTCATCCTACTATAGATGAAGACGATATACATAGAATTGCTGAGCAAACAAAAAAAATATTAAAGAATTGTGTTAGATAGTTTACAAAAATCATGAGCGAAATAATTAAACCATATTTAAAGTTCCTTATTGACTTGTCTATTGCATTTTCATCGTTGATAATATCCTATTCATTTTTATACAATTTTGATTTTATCAACAAAAATATTTTAGATATTTTATCACAATTCTTACTTTTTGCAGTTGGATATCTTATATCGTCTTTTTTAACAAAAAATTATTCTTCTATTTGGGCATATGCTAGTTTAAATGAGGTATTTCGTCTTGCAGCTAATGTTTTACTTTCTTTCTTTATTTTAATAATAATATCTTTCCTTTTAAATTTTGGAATTAACTATAAAGTTTTAGTTCTCTTTTATTTACTTTTTAGTTTTTTTGCTGCAAGCATAAGACTTCTTAGAAGATTCATAAAAGAGCGTGAAAATATTTTACTTGGAACAAAAAAAACTATTATTATTGGAGTTAATAAAAAGACCAATGATTTTTTAAAAAATCCTCAGAATAGAGGTTTATATAATATTGTTGGAATTTTAGATGATGAGTATGCTAAAGGAAAGAATATTTTTGACTATAAAGTTATTGGCTCTATATCTGATTTAAATAATTTTAAAAATGAACTTGATATTGAAATTGTGATTTATTCAGGTATATATGATAACGATCTTTTTCTAAAAAAGAACTTTTTAAGAGAAGTTATTAACTTGAGTGTTTCTTTTTTAACAATTGAACAATCTTTAAAACAAGATATCCCCTTATCGCTTTCAAGTATGGATCAGGTTCGTGAAATCGAAGATACGCTTTTAAAGAAAGTAGATTCTGATAAATCAAAAAATATTTTAGTTACTGGAGGTGCTGGCTACATAGGTACTCATTTAGTAAAGATGCTTTTAGATGATGATTATAATGTAACTATTTTGGATAATTTCACCTTTGGGAAAAGTTCAATAAGTCATTTCAAAGATCATCCTAAACTAACTCTTGTAGATGGTGATGTTGCTAATATTAAAGATTTAGTAAAAGCTGTTAAAAATAATAGATACGTCATAGCACTAGCAGCTATTGTAGGTGATCCTGCAAGTAGCATTGATGCAGAGGAGACTCTTAATTTAAATTATGAAAGCACTAAGATTTTAACAGAAATATGTAATTTTTATGAGGTCGAAAAATTAGTATTTGCATCAAGTTGTAGTGTCTATGGTGCAAGTACATCAGGATACTTGACAGAAAATTCTCCATTAAACCCAGTATCATTATATGCAAGGACTAGAATATATTCCGAAAATTATATTTTAGATAATAGCAAAAACGTAAGCCCAACAATCTTAAGGCTATCAACAGTTTTTGGTTTCTCGCCAAGAATGAGATATGATTTAGTAGTAAATACTTTATTAATTAGAGCATTGCGTGATAAGAAGTTTAGCGTTTTTGGAGGTGATCAATGGAGACCATTTGTTCATTGTAAGGATGTAGCAAGTGCATTTAAGCTTGTGATAGATTCAGATAAAAAAGTTACCCACAAGCAAATATTTAATGTCGGTTCAGATGATATGAATTTTACCATTGATCAAATTGGCGATAAAGTTTCAGCCAAATTTCCTAATGCAGAATACAATACAGTAGATGAGGATGTTGATAAAAGAAATTACAAGGTTTCATTCAATAAGATTACAAAAGAGCTAGGATTTGATAAAAAATATGATATTGAAATGGGTTTGGATGAAATGATAAAAAAAATTAATGAAGATGATTCATTATTAGATTATGAAGAAAAAAAATATTCAAACTACTCTCAACTTAAAGATTCATTTTCGGAATCATAGTTTTAACCACTAATTCTCCGATTGCTAAAGAAGCAGTAAGACCTGGAGAGTCAATTCCTATCAGATTAATTAAATTTGAAAATCCATTTTTATTTTCTTCATTAATATAAAATTCTGAAAAATCATCATTTGTAAAAAAAAGCTTTGGTCTTATTCCTGAATAGTCCGGAGTCAAATCACTAAACTGTAAATCTTTTATGTAGTTTTTAGCACTATCAAAAAATTTCTTTTGAGAATTCTCATTAACGTTATAATCAAAATTTTTTGTTTCAATTTTTTCGTAATCAGGACCTATTTTTGTTCTACCTGTTGAATCAAAGCTTATATGAATGCCTAAAGAGTCGTCTTGTTGTGGAAGAGAGTAAACTAATCTATCAAATTTATTTCTCCACTTTGAACTTAAAGCAAAATAGGAGCCTTTATAAAATTCTAAAGATGGTATTTTAAGATTTTCACCCATTATTTTATTTGCAATATTGTAGCTGTTTAGTCCTGCACAATTAATAATACTTGAAGAATTGACTGTCTCAATTTCCTTATTTTTTCTTTGAATTTTTAATTTATATCTATCTTCTTTCTTCTTGATTTCTATCGCGTTGCTTTCAAAAATAAATGTGCAGTGACTGGAAGCAATTCTAAACAAATGATTCATATAATCATGCGAATCAATAACTCCAGAGCAATCGATATAAATAGATTTATCCGAAAGTATGTGTTGTTCCATTTTTGATGATTGTTGAGAAGTTAAAATATCAAATTCTATTCCTTTTTTTGTAAGTGATTCAGTAAACGATTTAAAATTTTCAATTTCTTTTTCTTTTGATACAATAATTTTACCACAATTTTCGTACCAAATTTTATTTTCATCACAAAATTTATAAATGAGATCATTTCCTCTTTGGCACAATTTATATTTTAAGCTTTCTTGAGAGTTAAAAATTCCAGAATGTATTACCTCACTATTTCTGCTTGAAGTGATTTTTCCAAAATTATCTTCTGATTCAATAACAAGTACACTCAATCTTGTTTTTGATAAAAAATGAGCAATAGATAAACCTACAACGCCAGCACCAATTACTGTTACATCAAATTCTGGTTTTTTTGACATTAATACCTATATTCATCTTTTTTAAATGGTCCATTCACATCTACACCAATATATTTTGCTTGTTGTTTAGTGAGCTTTGTTAAATCTGCATCTAAATGTTTTAAATGAATTCTAGCAACTTCTTCATCTAGCTTTCTAGGTAAATCATAAATGCCTGTTGCAGGTTTATTTTTTGCTAAAAATATCTGAGCTAGAACTTGATTCGAAAATGAGGTTGACATTACAAAACTTGCATGGCCTGTTGCACACCCTAAGTTAACGAGTCTACCTTCAGCCAAAATAAATATTTGCTTTCCATTCTTGAAAGTATATCTATCAAGCTGAGGTTTTATTTTATCTCTTTTAGCATTCGACTTATTTAATGCATCTACTTGAATTTCATTATCAAAGTGACCAATGTTGCAAACGATAGCTTGGTCCTTCATATTTTTCATATGTTTTAAGGTAATGATATCTTTGTTTCCTGTCGTTGTAACAAAAATATTTCCTCTGCCTAAAACATCTTCCAGTTTTCTAACTTCAAATCCTTCCATCGCTGCTTGCAGTGCACATATTGGATCAATTTCTGTAACAATAACCTTGCAACCATAGGACTTCATTGATTGTGCTGAACCTTTACCTACATCTCCATAACCACAAACAACAACAGTTTTTCCAGCAAGCATAATCTCAGTCGAACGCTTAATACCATCAGCTAAAGATTCTCTACAACCATATAGATTATCAAATTTAGACTTGGTTGCTGCATCATTTACATTAAATGCCGGAAACAGTAATGAAGCATCTTCAACCATTTGTTGCAACCTAGCTACACCAGTTGTGGTTTCTTCTGAAACTCCTATTATTTCAGGAACAATGTTATGCCAATGATTTGGATTTTTTTGATGAACTTTTCTTAAAAGTTTTTCAATTACAATTTCTTCCTCAATCTTTGTAGTTATTTTTGGAAGTTTTTTGTGTTTATCAAAATAATTTTCTAATTCATATCCCTTGTGAATTAATAATGTTGCATCGCCACCGTCGTCAACAATAAGATTCGGACCTAAGTTATTTTTGAAGGTTAATGCTTGTATTGTACAATCCCAATATTCTTTAAGGGTTTCACCTTTCCATGCAAAAACTGGGGTTTTAGTTTTTGCGATTGCAGCTGCAGCTTCATCTTGTGTTGAAAAAATATTACAACTTGCCCAACGAACATCAGCTCCTAGATCTTTTAAAGTTTCTATAAGTATTGCTGTTTCAATAGTCATATGC
>NHFZ02000008.1 GCA_002171275.2 Pelagibacteraceae bacterium TMED124 | reverse complement strand
ATTCTTGTGAACTCAGTAGCTAAATTAAATTTCTCAGAATTTTCGTAAAAACCTGGAGCAATTAGATAAACTACAAAAGGTGTAAAAATTTCAACAATAATTATAATGATGATTAAAACATATAAAAGTAGATTGAAAACATCGTCAGCGAATTTTTTTCCATGACTTTCTCCTTTTAATTTTTCTTGAGCATAACTTGGAATAAAAGCAGCATTAAAAGTGCCCTCTGCAAATAAACGTCTGAAGGTATTAGGTAATCTAAAAGCAACAAAGAAGGCATCTGCATATATGCTTGTTCCAAGAAAAAAAGCTATCAAAATGTCTCTTATATATCCTAAAACCCTACTTAGGAGCGTGTAGAAACCAAAAACTGATGTAGAGGATAACAAATTCATAATTAAGCCAAAATTTTTAGTGATTTAATGTCATTTATATTACATACTTAAATTTTAATGACAAAAAAATCAAAAATTGATCATTACACCGATAAAGAAGCATTAGATTTTCATAATAAGGGAAAGTCTGGCAAAATTGAGATTATTTCATCAAAATCTTTAACAACTAAAAGAGATCTATCTTTAGCTTACTCTCCTGGGGTTGCAGTTCCAGTTAAAGAAATCTCTAAAAATCCGGATGCTGCTTACGAATATACAAGTAAGGGAAATTTAGTAGCTGTAATAAGTAATGGCTCTGCAATATTAGGATTGGGAAACTTGGGTGCTTTGGCATCAAAACCAGTAATGGAGGGTAAAGCTGTTTTGTTCAAAAGATTTGCAGACATAGATGCAATTGATATTGAAATAGACAATAAAAACCCAGAGGAAATAATTAAATGTATTCAAAATATTGGAAATAGTTTTGGCGGAATAAATTTAGAAGATATTGCGGCACCTGATTGTTTTATTATAGAGAGAAAATTAAGAGATACTTTGGACATACCAATTTTTCACGATGATCAACATGGTACAGCAATTATTACTTCTGCAGCACTAATAAATGCTCTTGATATTTCTAATAAGAAACCTGGCGAAGTAAAAGTTGTTGTTAATGGTGCTGGGGCTTCTGCTTTAGCATGCGCCAATCTTTTCAAGAGTATTGGAATCAATACTAAAAATATAATTATGCTCGATAGAAAAGGCGTTATTTACAAAGGCAGGGATAATGTAGATCAATTTAAATCGGCATATGCCTGTGAAACAAAATTAAGAACTCTTAAAGATGCGGTAAAAGGAGCAGATGTTTTTTTAGGCTTGTCGGCAAAAAATGTATTGACTCAGGAGATGGTTAAATCTATGGCCAAAAATCCAATCATATTTGCCTGTGCTAATCCAGATCCTGAAATAAAACCTGAGTTGGTAGACGAGGTAAGATCAGATGCAATAGTTGCTACTGGAAGATCAGACTATCCCAACCAAGTTAATAATTTAATTGGATTTCCGTATATATTTAGAGGAGCTCTCGATGTTAGAGCAAAAGAGATTAATGAAGACATGAAAATAGCTGCAGCAAAAGCTATAGCTGCCTTAGCAAGGGAGGAAGTTCCTGATGAAGTTGTAAATGCTTACGGTGGAGAAAGGCCTCATTATGGGAAGGAATATATTATTCCATCGACTTTTGATCCACGATTAATTAGCAGAATACCTTCTGCAGTTGCTGAAGCTGCGATAAAAAGTGGTGTAGCAAGAAAGAAGATTGCGGATATCGAAATATATAAAGACCAATTGGCTAACAGATTAGATCCCTCAATGTCCATTATGCAAGGTATAAATGCACAAATTAAGAAAAGTCCAAAGACAGTTGTTTTTGCAGAAGGTGAGGATCAAAATATGTTAAAAGCAGCAGTTGCATATAAAAATAGTCGTTTAGGAACACCTGTAGTTATTGGAAATGAAAAAAGAGTAAAAGAACAATTAAAAGAAATTGGATTAGATGAAAATTACAAAATTAAAATTGTCAATTCAACTGATAAAGAAAAAAGAGAATTGTATACAAAAAAACTGTATGGAAAGTTACAAAGGCAAGGTCTCTTAGAGAGAGATGCTGATAGATTGATTAGAAATGATAGAATTATCTGGGGTGCATCTATGGTTGATTGTGGAGATGCAGATGCAATGGTTACAGGAAATATAAGACATTATGCTGCTTCAATTGAAAGTCTTAAAAAAGTAGTTGATGCTAGACCTGGTGAAATTTTATTTGGTCTAAATATGGTGATTACACCTAAAAAGACTATATTCATTGCTGATACTCAGGTAAATGATTTTCCATCTGCGGAAAAATTAACAAAAATTGCAATGTCCAGTGTTAGGGTTGCTAAACTATTTGGTTTTGAACCAAAAGTAGCTTTTTTATCTCATTCTACCTTTGGAAAACCAAAATCTAGAAATACGAAACATGTTGTAGAAGCAATTGAAATTCTAAAAAATAAAAAAGTAGATTTTGATTTTGATGGCGAAATGCAGCCAGACGTAGCTTTAAATCCTAAATATAAAGAAACATACCCATTTTCTAAAATAGTAGGTAATGCTAACATTTTAATAATGCCTGCACTTCATAGTGCGGCCATATCAACTAAACTTATGAAAACTATTGGTGGAGCAAAAACAATTGGCCCGCTTTTAATTGGGTTGGGATTGCCAATTGAAATCGCACCTCTTAGATCGTCGCCAAACGATATACTTAATCTTGCATCTGTTGCAGCTTACTCAGCAAATGTGATTGATTACAAAAATAAGAAAGCTAATTAATTTTTACTTCTACTTAAATCTTCAACTAAAATTATACTTGGAACTACTTCTTTGACCCCATGAATTTCGTTGGCTTCGGAAATAACTTTTTTCTTTTCGTCTTTTGTCATAGCAATTCCAAAGATATATATTTTTCCATTTATTGTATCAATCGTGTAATTTGTTGACTTGGTTAGTTTGTTAAAAATAAGAGCAGTTCTTAACTGAGAAGTAATGAGAACATCTTTTGCCGCATTCTTAAAATTAGTCTGACCTTTAATTATCACTGCACTTTGAACAGATCTGGCACCTTTTGTTTCCCAAGACATTTTAATAATCTTTAGTTTTTCTTCAGGTTCATCCACTTTCCCTGACAAAAAAATATGTCCATCTATAACTTTGGTACTTATATCAATGATATATTTTTTATCTGACAAAGTAAGCCTTGCCATTAGATTTTTTTGCATAATAGAATCATCAATTTGCATACCAACAGTTCTTGGATCGTAAGCAACACTTACACCTGATCCAAATATTCCAACAGAAGATGTGCCGATACAAGATGTAAGATAAAAACTAAATAAAATTAATATTAAATTTTTTTTCATTTTTTTTTTATACTTAAACAAATATTATAAACTTTCTTTTTAGACAAATTATTTTTTTCTGAAACCAACTTAACCACATCTTTTAAGCTATATCTTTTTAAATAAGCTTCTATATCTTTTATTAGTTTATTCTCATCAAAAAAATTTTCTTGCGAGGAATTGTTAATTTTTTTTGATAATACAACCGTAAGTTCACCTTTTAATTTTTCTTTAAAACCTGAGAATTTATCTAAATTTTCTCTATAAAAAGTTTCATGAATTTTTGTCATTTCTCTACCAATAAAAATATTTCTGCATTTAAAAAACTTTTTAAAGTACTTGATATAAAAATTTATTTTTACGGCTGGAACAAAAAAGACGATATTTGCATCATAATCTTTTATTTTATTAATTTCTTTTTCAATTAGTGAAGATTTTTTTTGTAAAAATCCATAAAAGAAATACTGATCATCAAATCCAGATACACTCATCGCTGTTGAAACTGCAGAAACTCCTGGAATTGGAAATATGTCAATTTTATTCTTGATACACTCTTTTACAATGATTAATCCAGGATCAGAAATTATTGGGGTACCGGCATCTGAAATAATGGATATTCTCTCACCATTACTTATTGATTGTATAATTGAATTTGATATTTTTTTTTCATTAAATTTATGATTAGGAATTAACTTTTTTTTAATACCATAGAAATTAAGTAATTTTATTGATCTTCTGGTATCTTCACAAAGAATTTTATCAGAATTTTTTAACACATTTAAAGCTCTTAATGTAATATCCTCTAGGTTTCCTATTGGCGTTGAAACAATGTATAAACCTGGTAAAAAACTATTCATAAAAAATGAAAAAAACCTTTAAGATAATTTTATCTTATTTATTGATTACTTTTAATAGTAATGTTTTTTCGGTCGAGAATAATCAGGCAAACATTCTAAAAATTGGAGTATTAGCTCCATTCTCCGGTGAATTTAAAGAGTTAGGTCAAACAATACTTTATTCTGTAAACTTAGCTTTACACGACATAAACGATGATTCGATAAAAATTTATCCAAAGGACTCTGGTTACGACAAAAAAAGAGTGGTGGAAGCATGTAAAGAATTTCAGGAAGAGGGTATTAAAATTATTATTGGTCCTATTGATTCTTCTTTCACAAAAGAAATTAAAAATTTTGAAAATTTAATTTTCTTGTCCTTGTCAAATATGGGTTCAGGTATTGATAAAAATATAATAATGATGGGTATTAATTTAGAGTCTCAATTGATAGCTATAAAAAAATTTATTAATAATCAAAAAAGAAAAAAAACAATAATTCTTTACCCGGACAATAATAATTCTAAACATGTAGAAAAAGAAATAAAAAACGTTGTTTTCAAGAATGCAAAACTTTTTAAATATAGTAGTGACTCAAAAATTTTAACTGGTCAAATTGAAAAATTAACTAACTATAAAAGAAGAAAAATTAACCTAAATGCAAGAATAAAAAAATTAGAAGAATCAGATCTGCCAAAAGACATAAGGGAGCTAAACCTATTGAAACAAAAATATACTCTTGGAAAAGTTAATTTTGACTCAGTGGTTATTATTGATTTTGGAAATGGGTTAAAAAGTATTCTAACATCGCTTGCTTATACCGATGTTTCAGAAAAAGATATATTAATAGTTGCGGCTAACCAATGGTTTGATGATAGTATTTTGTCAGAAACCTCTATTAAAAGCTTTTATTTTCCTTCAATTAATTTAAAAAATTTTAAAAGGTTTAATAAAAAATTTTTAAAAAATTATGAATATAAACCAAGTGAAATTACAATATTATCTTATGATGCCGTTGGTTTAATATACTATCTTTGGAAAAATAATATAAAGATAAATACAGCAAGTGATTTCAATTTTAAAAAAGAAATTAAAGCAAAAATTGGCAAATTTAAAATATCTGATAATAAAGTTTTACAAAAACTTGAAATATATAAATTAGAAGAGAATAAATTCATTAAAAATAAACCTTAATTTGATTATACAGCTTTTGATATGCAACTTGTCTATGGTCAATTTTTAATTTTTCTTTATAATCCATTTCACCAAAAGTTTTGGAATAGCCATTTGGTATAAAAATTGGATCATAGCCAAAACCATTTTTTCCTCTTTTATTGGATATGTTTCCTTTGATTATTCCTGTTTCAGTTATTTTTTTTCCATCTGGCCATTGAATAGTTAAACTGCTAACAAATTGAGCTTTAGTGTTTTTATTGGCTTTTTTTACTTTCTCTAAAATTTTTAACATTGCATTATCAAAACCACCTAATTCATCAGCCCATCTAGATGAATAAATTCCTGGCTCTCCATTTAAACAATCAACCTCTAGACCCGAGTCGTCAGATAAAGTTACCAATTTTGACTTATCACAAAAAAAACTAGCTTTAATTTCTGAATTTTTCTCAAAAGTTTTGCCGTTTTCAACCGGACTTTCGATGCCAAGTTTTATTGGTGAGATTTTTTCTATATTCTTTGGTAGTAGATCGCTGATCTCAGTAAATTTACCCTTATTATGAGTTCCTATTAATATTTTATTAATTTTTTGCATAAGGTCTGGAAATTGGATATTTCATAACTATATACAATTTATGGCTAATTTAAATGATGAAGATAATAAAAGTAAAAAAGATGATCCTGTAAAAAAGGAAGAAAAAAGAGAATTAACTACTGAAGAGAAGCTTAAAGATACTGAAGAAAAACTGCTAAGATCACTTGCTGAACTAGAAAATCAAAGAAAAAGGTTTGAAAAAGATATTAAGGAAGCAATAGATTTTGGTGGTTTCAATTTTGCAAAAGAAAATTTGGTTATTTTAGACAATTTACAAAGAGCATATATTTCAATTAAAAATGATCCTGTTTTAAAAAATAATAAAGATATAGATAAATTCTTAAATAATATTGAGATTATTGAAAAGGATCTAATTACTATATTCAAAAAAAATAAAATTGAAAAAATTGATACTAAAAATAAAAAATTTGATCCAAATTTTCACCAAGCTATGACTGAAATGGAAGATGACAAAGTTGAACCAGGAACTATTGTTCAAGAAATGCTTGCTGGGTATATGTTTGGTGACAGATTGTTGAGACCGTCTTTGGTAGCTGTTTCCAAAAAAAAAGCTCAAAATGAGGTCAAAAAACCTGAAAAAAATGAAAAAAAATAATTATTTTCACCTTGCAGAGGAAAAAAAAATACCCATATAGGAGTTAATATGAGTAGAGTAATTGGTATAGATTTAGGTACAACAAATTCATGCGTTTCTATAATGGAAGGCAAGCAGGCCAAAGTTATTGAGAATGCTGAAGGTCAGAGAACAACTCCATCAGTGGTAGCCTTTCTTGAAAAAGACGAAAAGTTGGTGGGTCAACCAGCAAAAAGACAAGCTGTAACAAATCCTAACGATACAATTTTTGCTTCTAAGAGATTAATAGGAAGAACTTTTGATGATCAGTCAGTAAAAAAAGATATTGAAAGAGTTCCGTTTAAAATAGTTAAGTCAGATAAAAATGATGCCTGGATAGAAGCTAAGGGCAAAAAATATTCTCCATCTCAGATATCAGCTTTCATTCTTCAAAAAATGAAAGAGACAGCAGAAAAACATTTGGGACAACCAGTTACTAAAGCGGTTATTACAGTGCCGGCTTATTTTAATGATGCACAAAGGCAAGCCACGAAAGATGCAGGGAAAATTGCAGGATTAGAAGTTTTAAGAATTATTAATGAACCAACAGCAGCATCTTTAGCTTACGGTTTAGATAAAAAGGGCGGAAAAAAAATTGCCGTTTATGATCTTGGTGGTGGTACTTTTGACGTATCTATTTTAGAAATAGGTGATGGAGTATTTGAGGTGAAATCTACAAATGGTGACACCTTTTTAGGTGGGGAAGATTTTGATGATACGATAGTAGATTATTTAGTTTCTGAGTTTAAAAAAGATAGCGGTATTGATTTAAAAAGTGACAAACTAGCTTTACAGAGATTAAAAGAAGCCGCTGAAAAAGCAAAAATAGAATTATCATCTGCAACTCAAACTGAAATTAATCTTCCTTTTATAACGGCAGACAAGACAGGACCAAAACATATAAATTTAAAATTTACTAGGGCTAAACTTGAGGCTTTGGTTGAAAACTTAGTAGAGAGAACCTTAGAGCCATGTAAAACTGCCCTTAAAGATTCTGGTTTTTCTGCAGCCGAAATAAATGAAGTTGTTTTGGTTGGTGGAATGACAAGAATGCCAAAAATAGTTGAAACTGTTAAAAATTTCTTTGGAAAAGATCCGAACAAGAGTGTTAATCCAGATGAAGTAGTTGCTATGGGAGCAGCTATTCAAGCTGGTGTGTTGCAGGGTGATGTAAAAGATGTTTTGCTTTTAGATGTAACTCCATTATCTTTAGGTATCGAAACACTTGGTGGGGTATCTACAAAATTAATTGACAAGAACACTACTATTCCAACGAAGAAAAGCCAGGTTTTTTCAACTGCTGAAGACAACCAGCCTGCAGTATCTATAAGAGTACTTCAGGGTGAAAGAGAAATGGCAGCAGACAATAAAATTTTAGGTAATTTTGAGCTTGTTGGTATCGCTCCTGCTCCTAGAGGGGTTCCTCAGATTGAAGTAACTTTTGATATAGATGCAAATGGTATTGTAAGCGTGTCTGCGAAAGACAAGGGTACTGGAAAAGAACAAAAAATTCAAATTCAAGCTTCGGGAGGTTTGTCAGAAGAAGATATTAAAAAAATGGTAAAAGATGCTGAGGCGAATAAAGAGTCCGATAAGAAAAAAAGAGAATCCGTGGATTCAAGAAACCAAGCTGATACTATAATACATTCTACTGAAAAAAATCTTAAGGAGCATGGTTCTAAAATTACAGAAACAGAAAGAAAAGCCATTGAAACTGGAATATCTGATCTAAGAAACGCATTAAAAGGAACAGATACGGAGGAAGTAAAGAAAAAGACTCAATCTTTAATCCAAGCCTCTATGAAGTTAGGAGAAGCCGTTTATAAAAGCCAACAAAAAACTGATGGGCCAGCTTCTGGTAAAAAAGATAATAAAGATAATAAACAAAAAGATAATGTAGTTGATGCAGAAGTTGTAGACGAAAAAGAAGATAAACAAAAAAGAGCCTAAGACTAATTATCAGGAGCAAATCATCTCATGTCAAAAAGAGATTATTATGAAGTCTTAGGGGTTAAAAAATCATCCAGTAAAGACGAAATAAAAAAAGCATACAGAAAACTAGCGCTCAAATATCATCCTGACAAAAATAAAGGAGATAAAGGCTCTGAAGAAAAATTTAAAGAAGGAAGTGAAGCATATCACGTTCTTTCCGATGATAAGAGAAGAGAAAATTATGATCAATTTGGTCATGCTGCTTTTCAAGGTGGTGGGCAAGGAGGTTTTGGTAACTTTGATTTTTCATCCTCTTTTTCAGATATTTTTGAAGATGTTTTTGGTGACTTTGGTTTTGGTGGTTCTGGACAGTCTAGAAGAGGACGGAGAAATAATAGAGGAAATGATTTAAGATATGATATCACGATAGATTTAAATGATGCTTTTAATGGAAAAGAAGAAAAAATTAATTACACAACTTATAAAAAATGTAAAACTTGTTCTGGCAGCGGTGCAAAACCTGGCTCAAAACCATCTGCATGCAATTATTGTGGTGGCCAGGGTAAAGTAAGATCTAGCCAAGGTTTTTTTACCATTCAACAAACATGCCCAGAATGCAGTGGTGAGGGGGAAAAAATATCCAATCCATGTAACAATTGTAGCGGGGCAGGTAAAACTCAATCCAATGAGTCTGTTTCAGTAAAAATTCCAAAAGGTGTTGATGATGGTACAAGAATAAGAATTGCTGGTAAAGGAGAGGCTGGAACTAAAGGTGGCTCTTATGGAGATTTATACTTATTTATATCGGTAAAACCACATGAGATTTTTAAAAGATCTGAGGAAAATTTATTCTACGAACTCCCAATTACTTTTACAGATGCAGCTTTAGGAGCAAATGTGGAAGTACCATCAATAGATGGTGGAAAGACCAAAATTAAAATTCCTTCTGGAACTCAAAGTGGAAAACAGTTAAGACTTAGAGGAAAAGGTATGCCAGTATTAAAAAGAAATTTATTTGGAGATCTATACATTAGAGTCATCACTGAAATACCAACTTCTTTGACTAAAAGACAAAAAGAGCTTTTGGCTGAGTTTAAAAATTTAGAGGATAATAAATCAAATCCATTAATTAAAAGTTTTTTTGATAAAGCAAAAAAATTTTGGAAACAATAGATGAAAAAAATTAATTTAACAATTACTGGCTGTCTTGGAAGAATGGGACAGCAACTAATAAAGTCTTCTAAATCTTTAAAAAATTTTAGGGTTATTTCTGTAACAGAAAATAAAATAATAAATAAAAAAATATCAGGTTTAAAACCTCAATTAAATTCAAAAAATGCATTTAAAAATTCAAATGTTATTATAGATTTTACAGTTCCAAAGTGTACGCTTGAGGTGCTCAAAATTGCATCAAAATTAAAGAAAAGAGTTGTTATCGGAACAACAGGTTTTTCTAAAAAGGAAGAGAAATTAATTAAAAAATATTCAAAAAAAATTCCAATTTTGAAAGCAGGAAATATGAGTCTAGGAGTAAATTTACTTGTATACCTAACTGAAATTACTTCAAAATCACTAGGAAATAATTTTTTAAGTAAAGTTTATGAAGTACATCATAAACATAAAAAAGATCATCCCTCAGGTACAGCCTTAATGCTTGGAAAAGGTGTGGCTTTGGGAAGAAATAAAGATTTAAGTAAAATTATAGGAAAAAAATATTTAAATAAAAGAACTTTTCCTTATAGTAAAAAAATTAACTTTAATTCAATTAGAAAAGGTAAAGTGGTTGGAGAGCATGAAATAAAATTCTCGAGTGGAAAAGAAATAGTGACTCTAAATCATGAATCTTTTGATAGAGCTTTATACTCTGAAGGTGCATTGACTGCAGCAAAATGGTTAATGAATAAAAAACCAGGTTTATACTCTATGAGAAATGTTTTAAATTTTAAATAAATTTAAAATAATGAGTAGAGCTAAAAGAGCTAGAATAATATTAAAAATTCTTAATAAAATTTATCCGAAAACTCCAATTCCTTTAAAACATAAAAATGCATTCACTTTACTAGTATCTGTAGCACTATCCGCGCAAACTACTGATCTAAATGTTAATAATGTTACAAAAAATATTTATCAAAAGTACTATAGACCTGAGCATTTTGTAAAATTAGGAAGAAAGAAAATCGAGAAATTAATTAAAAGTATAGGTCTTTTTCGAAACAAAGCAAAAAGTGTTTATACTCTATCGAAACAACTAATTCAAAAACACAAAGGTAAAGTTCCAAAAAGTTTTGAAGATCTCGAAAATTTACAGGGTGTTGGACATAAAACTGCAAGTGTAGTGATGTCTCAAAAATTTGGGGTACCAGCTTTTCCTGTAGATACACATATTCATCGTTTGGCACAAAGATGGGGTCTAACAAATGGAAAAAATGTCATTCAAACTGAAAAGGATTTAAAGAAATTATTCCCTAAAAAATCGTGGAACAAACTTCATCTTCAAATAATTTATTATGGAAGGGAATATTGTAAAGCTAGAGAATGCTATGGTGTAACTTGTAAAATCTGTACGACTTGTTATCCTAATCGAAAAATACCTATAAAAACAAAGAAAGCTTAATATGAAAATTCTTGGAATGGGAAATGCTATAGTAGATGTAATTTGCAGGGTGAAAGATGATTTTTTGGTTAAAAATAATCTTACAAAAAGTACGATGAAATTGGTTGATGAAGCTGAACTTAAAAATCTATTATCAAATTTAAAGATTGAGGAAACAATTTCAGGAGGTTCTGTAGCAAACTCAATTGTTGGTATAGCACAACTTGGTAATGATGTAGGTTTTATTGGTAAAATATGTGACGACGAATTTGGAAATAAATACGAAGAAGGCCTTAAAAAAGAAAGAGTAAAATATTTTTATTCGAAAAAAAAGGAAAAATTACCTACCGGAACTTGTTTGGTTTTAATAACCCCAGACTCTGAGAGAACAATGTGTACTTTTTTAGGAATTGCCAATAAAATTAATGTAAGAGATATTGATATAAATTCTATAAAAAAAAGTGAAATAGTTTTTTTAGAAGGTTATTTATGGGATGGTAATGAGCAAAAGAAAGCAATAGAAAAAGCTATTAATATTTCAAATATATCTGCTATGTCTTTATCAGATAAATTTTGTGTAGATAGACATAAAAACGACTTCTTGGGTTTAGTTAAAAATAAACTAGATATTACTTTTGCTAATGAACAAGAAATTCATTCTCTTATAGATGCTAAAAATTTTGATGATGTAATTTCTTTTGGAAAAAATCTTGGAAAAATATTAGTAATAACTAGAGGAGAAAAAGGGAGCATTGTGATTAACAAAAATGAAGTAATACAATGCGGTATACAAAAAAATTTAAAAATTGTAGATTTGACAGGAGCAGGAGACCTTTTTGCAGCTGGATTTTTACATGGCTACATAAATAAATTATCTAATAAAGACAGTTTGGCCAAGGGAACTGAGATGTCTTCTAAAATTATTCAGAAAATTGGTGCTAGACTTTCTTAATTTTTTTTCTGTTGTAACTTCCCTTACCTTTTTTTGGTTTAACAATACGTTTATGATATTTCTTTGAAAATAAATCTTTAGCAAAAATATTTCTTTTCTTCACAATGAATATCCATCTTTAGAGTTTTTAATAAAATTATTGTCTTCAAATTTTTTTTTAATTTTTTGTCTTAATCTATATATGTGTGTTTCAACTGTATGAGTATCTGTTTCAGATGAGTAGTTCCAAATATTTTTTAAAATATAATCTCGGCTAAGAGGCTTTTGAGAAGAATATAACATTTCAATAAAAATGATTTCTTTTTCGGTAACTTGAAGTTTTGTATTTTCTTTTATTAAAATCCTCGCATTTTTATCAAGGGTATAATCTTTAATTTTTATTAAAGAGTTTTTATTAAATTCATGTTTTTTACAAACATCTATTACATCTTGATTAAATTGAACAACGTTAAGTGGAAGTTTGGCTATAAGTCCAAATCTTTCCTTTGGTTTACTTCCTTGAATATCTTTTTGAATAAGAATTTTTGGTATATTTGTATCATGAATAAATTTTTTCTTATTATTATCTAGATCAGTGATTATGGCATGAAATTTATTTGCTTTTAAGTCTTCATCATCAATATTTTTAGAAATTAAATTAAATCCAAAAAAAGATTTTAATTCTTCTAAAGACTTTGTAAAATTTTCATTGCAAAAACATGCAACGTTAATATTGTAAGATTTAATATGCATATATATTTAAAAAAAAATATTCTTTACTTTAGGGATTATAAGATAAAATGTTCAATAGGTAAAAGGGGTTTAACTCATAGAAAAAGAGAGGGTGATCTCAAAACGCCCAGGGGATCTTTTAATTTTAAGCTATTATTGTATAGAGCAGACAGAGTAAAGAATATTTTTACATATATCAAAAAAAAGAAAATAAAAAAAAACTTAGGTTGGTGTGATGATCCAACTTCATCACTTTATAATAAATTAGTTTTTCTGCCCTTTAAAAAAAACCATGAAAAATTATATCTCAAAAAAAATATTTATGATTTAATTTTGGTTTTAAATTTTAATTCAAATCCAGTGGTTAAAAATAAAGGAAGTGCAATTTTTTTACATGTTTCAACTAAAAAACTTAGTCCCACAAAAGGATGTATTTCTATAAAAAAAAAGGATTTAATTAGAATCTTGCCGTTTATTACAAAAAAAACAAAATTTATAATTTCTTAAAAGTTCTAGGTCCTAAAATTCCAGATCCTATCCTAAGAAAAGTAGCGTTAAACTTAACTGCCTTTTCATAATCTGATGACATCCCCATGCTTAAATGTTTTAAACCTAATTCAGAGTTTAATTTTGAAACTTCTTCAAAATATTTTTCAGTATTCTCATCGTTTGGAGGTATGACCATTAGTCCGATAACATTTAGTTTTTTATCAAACTTGCAATAATTTAGAAAGTTTTTTGCATCCTTAGTAGGAATTCCGGATTTTTGAATTTCATTTCCAATATTAATTTGAATAAAATAAGAAATTTTTTTATTATTTTCAGTCTCTGCCTTATTCAATGCGTCTGCTAATTTTGAACTGTCTAGTGAATGAATAAATTCGAATAAATGAATTGCTTTTTTGACTTTATTGGTTTGCAATTTACCAACCATGTGAATTTTAATATTCTTATTTGTTTTCCTAATCTCGGACCACTTCATCTCAGTTTCCTGAACTTTATTTTCACCAAAATGAACATGACCAAAGTCAATTAGTGGCATTAGTTTGTCAATTGAAAAAGTTTTAGATACGCAAATTATACTTCTTTGAATTGAATTATCATTTAAATTTTTTATATTTGCTTGTATTACTTTTAACTTATTTATAACTTCGTTATTCATGATTAAAAAAAAATTTTATTTATACTTCATAACAGAAAAATTGGATGAAATTAACCTAGATTATGTAAAAAAGACAGGTGCAATTTTAATTCTTAGAAACCCGGATAAATTTAATAGAAATGATTTAAAAAAATTTAATTATAAATGTAAAAGCAGAAATATTGGGTTATTTGTTCCTAATAACTTAAAAACTTTATTATCGTTGAGATCAAATAAATTTTATATTTCTGCTTATAACAAAAAACAATATAAACATTTAAAAAAAATTAATCCAAAAATTGAGATAATAGGTAGTGCTCACAATGTTGCTGAAATTAGAGAAAAAATACAACAAGGCTGCGATTATATTGTCCTATCAAGAATATTTGAAACATCAAACCAATATAAAAAAGGTAATCTTGGAACATTCAAGTTCAACTTGCTAACAAGAAATTTTTCAAGAAAATTTATTGCTTTGGGTGGCATAAATGAAAAAAACTTTAGAAAAATAAAAATTTTGAATGTGCACGGATGTGCTTTGCTAAAGGACAAAAAAAAAGCCGGCAAATACATGCCGGCTTTTTTTAAAAATAGTATTTAGTTACTTAAAACGCAACTGTCATTTGGAATGCAGTTTCTTCTGAAGTTCTTCCAGAAGTGTAAGTAGCGTTGTCAACTTCTTGATCAACTATACCTAATGTCATTCCACCAGCTGTATAAGAAAGTGAAATTGAATCCCACTCTTGTACTATATCAGCTGCAGTGTCATCAGTTTTTCTTGATTCTGCTTCGTTGTAAGAAACGGATATGCTGTCTGATATCTTGTATGAAAGACCAATGTACTCATTCACATAAAGATTTTCAGCAGTTCCTTCTACAGATACCGCACCTTTTTGGTAACCAACAGAAACTGGTCCAGACGAATATTTAACATACGCTGTACCTTCTTCTTGGTCTCTTTCACCTGTTGTAAGAGCTTTAGTATTTAGCATTGTGTAACCAACACCAACGTCTAAGCCATCAACCATAGGCACTGAACCTTTTACTACGATAGAATAACCATCTTCTGAACCATCAGCATCTACACCTGAAGAACCTTTTTCAGTTCCTGCATCGCCCGAACCATGTTCCCATGTGTACGCTGCATCAACTGTAAAACCAGTTCCAAGTAAGTCTGCTTGAGTTAGTCTTAGCGAGTATGTTCCGTCGATACCGTTAACGTCTTTAATTGATCCAGTTACCGCGTTTGCTTCTTCAAAAGCAGTTGGCGTAACGTCATCAATTGCTGACATTGGGTCACCAGCAGATGTCATCGCTAATGAAGCAGTAGTTCCCATTACGTTTCCGAATACTACTTCAGAATCGTTGAAAGCCATTGCATCAGTTATTGTTTGTTTGTAACTAACAGTAGTTCCGTTATCTAATTCACCAGAACCAGTAACAGATAATTCTTTATCCATTGCTAAAGGGTTTCCAGTTGTATGATAACCACTACCTTTTGAGTAAGATGCTACGATAGATCCAGATAATGACATTTCACCTGCGTTTGCAGATGATACAGCCAATGCTCCAGCTAAGGCAGACAATCCAACTTTAGTTAATGTTTTCATGTTTATCTCCTTTTTATTGTTGTTTATTTAAATAAACGCTAAAAAATAGCTTAAAATGCTAAATATCACAGTGTTTTTACTAAATTTTACTCATTTTTTATCAATATGTTGTATAAATACCACATAAAAAATAGGCTTTTTTGCTGCTAATTTGTAAAGTATGCGATAATAAAAAATATGCGTAACCTTATAAACTTTTTATTCAAATCAATAATAATAGCTTTGGCTTCTTTGTTTTTATTTTCTTGCGGCGGGGGGCCATTCTCTAAACTTCCTGGCGGTAAGGTAAGTACTCCGGAGGGTGGTATAGAAAGAGCTAGAAAAAATGTTGAAGAAGGAAAAGGAATAAGTCTTAAAAATATAGGAAATAGTAAAACTACTTATGAATTTAGTACTTCAAATCCTCTTTGGAGAGCCAGTTTTGATGTAATAGATTTTATGCCTTTAGTTACAGTAGATTATTCGGGCGGAATGATCATAACAGATTGGTATACTGACGCTAATACAGCAAATGAGTCACTTAAATTTACAATTAGATTTTTGTCTAATGAAATAAGGGCTGATAGTTTAAAAATTATAGTCCACAAAAAAACATGTAAAAAAGGAGAAAATTGTATTATTCAAAAAATCTCCTCACCAAAACTTGAGCAGACTATTAGGTCTGATATTATTAAAAAAGCTGCACAATTAAAAATTCAAGATAAAGAAAAAAAGAAAAAGAATTAAATAAAACTAAGTCATTTAATGAACAAACTTATTGTAAATGAAATTGACAAAAAATGGCAAAATTTTTGGCTAAAAGAAAAAATTATTTTTAAGAATACAAAAAAGAATAAAAAATTTTATTGCTTAGAAATGTTTCCTTATCCATCCGGTAAAATTCATATGGGACATGTAAGGAATTATACAATTGGCGATGTTCTTGCTAGATATAAATCAATGAATGGATTTAATGTTTTGCATCCGATGGGTTGGGACTCGTTTGGTATGCCAGCTGAAAATGCAGCAAGAGAAAATAATTTAAATCCAAAAGACTGGACTAAAAAAAATATCGCAACAATGAAGAAGCAACTTCAATCGCTTGGTTTATCAATTGATTGGGGTTTAGAAATTTCTACATGTGACGAGGAATATTATAAACATCAACAGGAACTTTTTATTGATTTTTATGAAAAAGGGTTAATTCTAAAAAAAGAAACTTATGTTAATTGGGACCCGGTTGATAAAACAGTTTTAGCAAATGAACAAGTAATAGATGGAAAAGGATGGAGATCTGATGCAGTTGTA
Source organism: Pelagibacteraceae bacterium TMED124 (assembly GCA_002171275.2). Next base: position 8,063 of record NHFZ02000008.1, on the reverse strand, counting down.
GAAAGAAAAAAATTATCACAATGGTTTTTTAATATTTCAAAATTTTCTAATGAATTACTGGAAGATTTAAAATTGCTGGATGAATGGCCAGAAAAAGTGAAATTAATGCAAAAAAATTGGATTGGTAAATCAATTGGATGTGAAATTGATTTTGAAATTGAAGAAAATAATAAAATAAAAATTTTTACTACTCGTCCAGATACCATATTTGGTGCTACTTTTTTGGCACTTTCAGTAGACCATCCTATTTGCAAAGAATTTGAAAAACAAAAAGATTTTATAGAATTTAAAAAAAAAATCATCTCAAGTTGGTACTACTGAAGAAGCGATTGCAAATGCGGAAAAGATTGGTTTTAAAACTGGACTTAATGCAAAACATCCTTTTATAAAAAACAAAACTATACCAATTTATGTTGCAAATTTTATTTTGATGGATTATGGGACGGGTGCGATTTTTGGTTGCCCCGCTCATGATCAAAGAGACTTTGACTTTGCGACTAAATATAATCTTGAAATAATACAGGTAGTACAATCTGAAGAGTTTGAAAAAAATAAAAAACTAAAAAAAGCATATACTGGGGATGGAAAAATTATTAATTCAGAATTTTTAAATAATTTAAATATAGATGATGCAAAGGAAAAAATAGTACTAGAGATAGAAAGAAAAAAAATAGGAAAGAAAAAAATATCTTTTAGACTTAAAGATTGGGGAATATCCAGACAAAGGTATTGGGGATGCCCCATACCTATGATATATCTTAAAGATGGAAAAGTTGTTCCTGTAGATAGAAGTGAGCTTCCTATAAAATTACCTGACAATGTAGACTTAAACTCAAAGGGAAATCCACTTGAAAATCATCCAACTTGGAAAAATACTAAATATAAAAAAACAGGAGAAACTGCAATAAGAGAAACGGATACTCTAGATACTTTCGTTGATTCTTCATGGTACTTTATAAGATTTTGCTCGCCGAGATTAAAGGACAGACCTTTTGATAAAAAGTCTTTTAGTTACTGGATGCCTGTAGACCAGTACATTGGAGGTGTTGAACACGCAATACTACATCTCCTGTATTCAAGATTTTTTATGCGAGCTATTAAATTAAACGATACAGATATTAAGATTAAGGAACCTTTTAAGGGACTTTTCACTCAAGGTATGGTTTGTCATGAAACATATAAAAACGAAAAGGGTGAATGGTTAAGTCCAGAACAAATGTCTAAGATTGATAAGTCAAAAGTTGTTGTTGGACCGCCTGAAGCAATGTCAAAATCTAAAAAGAATGTAGTTGATCCAGAAAGTATGATTAAAATTTACGGGGCAGATGCAATTAGGTGGTTTATGCTTTCTGACAGCCCACCAGATAGGGATATTCAGTGGTCTAATGAAGGAGTAGCCGCGGCTCATAAATTTATTCAAAGAGTTTGGACATTAAATTGTAAGGTTTTAGAAAGAAAAAATATGTCATCTTCAAAGGAAGAAGAAAAAACTTTTCTAGTAAATATTAATAAATATTTATTCAAAATTACAAATTTGATTGAAAAATTTAGTCTTAATGTAGCTATAGCAAATGTCTACGAAGCCATTCGCTTTCTAGAGGAAAGCTTAGCTAAAAACGTTGGTAATCAACATTTTTTGAGTGCACAAATTAACATTATGAAAGCATTGATGCCTTTTACACCTCATTTATCTTGGGAATGCTTATCTAAACTTGAGGGTAAAGATTTTTACACAAAAATAGAGTGGCCAAAATTTGAAAAAGCGCTTTTAATTGATGACAAAGTAACAATTGTAGTTCAAATCGATGGAAAAAAAAGAGGTTTGATTTCTACAAATAGAGATAGCTTAGAGAAAGAGGTTGTAGACGCTGCTAAAAAAATTGAGAATATTACTAAAAATTTAAAAGATAAGAAGATTATGAAGAATATATTTGTTAAAAATAAAATAATAAATTTTATAACTAAATGAAAAATTTTAAATTTAATAAAGTTTTTTTGTTTTTAATAATTTTTAACTTTTTGGCTAGTTGTGGGTATCAACCACTGTTTGATGCCAAAAATCAAAAATTCAGTATAAAAAAATTTGAATTAGAGGGCAATAAAAGACTTGGTGGCCTTCTAAAAAACAACTTAATCACCTCTAGTAAAGAGGCAAATAATTTAACTATTACAATTAAATCAAGCAAAAAAAACGTAATAGCAAACAAAAATGATACTGGCAAAGTTTTGGAATACTCTGTTAGTATAAATTTTGAGATAACTGCAACAGAATATGAAAAAAATGAGATAGTTTTTACCGGGGTTTACTCTAAAGATCAAAATTATTTAGCAGCTGACGTGCACCTTGATACGCTAAATAGTGAAAAAAAAGCTATAGAAAATATGATTGAAGCTATTGCAAATGAAATATTAATTAGTTTAACTTCTATTTATCAAAATAAATGATTTTAAAAAGTTTTATAATTGAAAAGAATATATCTACTCTTGATAAATATTCTTTGACACTGATATATGGAGAAAACATTGGTTTAAAAGACGAAATTAAAATAGAAATAAAAAAATTTTTTAAAGAATATGAGCAGATTAGCTTTGATCAAAGTGAAATATTAAAAAATGAGCAACTTTTAAATGAACAATTATATAATATTTCCTTATTTAGCAAAAAAAAATTAATTTTTATAAACGAGGCTTCAGATAAGATTAAAAAAAAGATTGAGAAAATCTTAGAAAATCCTAACCTAGATTATAAAATAATTCTTTTTGCGCAGAACTTAGAGAAAAAATCTGTTATTCGTGGAATGTTTGAAAAGGCAAAAAATACAGGAATTGTGGCATGTTATCACGACACTCACAGAAACCTTAGTGAATACCTAAGAAAAAAACTTGAGGGATTTGTCGGTTTAAATCAAGAAGTTATAAATTTGCTCATCAGCAACTCTGGTATGGACAGAAAAACTTTATCTCATGAAATAGATAAAATTAAAGCGCTTTTTTTGGACAAGAAAATAAAATTTGAAAAGCTTCCAGAAGTATTGAATAACATACATAATTTAGACTTCGATAGTGTAAGAGATGCTTGTTTAGGTGGAGAAAGGGGAAATTTAAACAAAAATTTAGGAAATGTAATAATGCAAAATGAGGAAGCCTATTTTTACTTAAATAATTTAAGTAGAAGAATTCAAAAACTGAGTGACCTGAATAATCAGTATGCTAAGGATAAAAACTTCGAAAAAGCCATCGATAATTTAAGACCACCTATCTTCTGGAAAGATAAAAGTATATTTTTAAAACAAATTAAAAAATGGGGTCCAAAAAAATTGTTAGAGGCTAAAGAAATATTGTTTAATACAGAAGTTTTAATTAAAACAAACGTGAGTTCAAATAATAATACCTTAATTAAAAATCTAATAATAAACCTTTATAACAAGGCTATTTCTACTTCGTAAGTTTCTTTGAGATTAATTCGAATTGATCTAACGATTTATATTTAATTGTAATTTTACCAGAGTTATTTTTTTTATTTAATATTTCAACATTTAAGCCCAGTTTACTTTCTATTTCATTTTTTATAAAAGTGATATTTGGATCTTCTATTTTAGATTTTTTTGGTGCTTTTTTCATTTTGGTTAAAGACTCGACTTCTCTAGCACTTATTTTTTTTCTCACAATATTTTCGGCAATATCACTAGCATTTGGAAGTCCAATAAGAGGTCTAGCTTGTCCGGCTGTTAACTCTCCTTCTTCAATCATTGATAATATGTCTTGTGGAAGGGTAAGTAATCTTAAAGTATTGCTTATATGACTTCGGCTTTTGGACATAAATTTTGAAATTTTTTCATGATCATAACCAAATTCTTTTATTAGTCTTTGGTACCCTTTAGCCTCTTCAATGACATTTAAATCTTGCCTCTGGACATTTTCTACGATGGCTATTTCTAAACTTTTTTGATCATCGATTTCCAAAATAATAACTGGTACTTCATTAAGTCCCGCTTTTTGTGCTGCTAACCATCTTCGCTCTCCTGCAACAATTTCGTATTTTCCAGGCTCGTAATTATTTGGTCTTACAGCTATTGGTTGTATAACTCCATTTTCTTTAATTGATGATGATAGTTCCATAATTTTTTCTTCATTAAAAATAGTTCTTGGTTGATATTTATTGCGTTGCAAGTCAGCTATTGGAACTTTATTTGTTTGATTTTGATTTGATCCAGATTTCTTCTCTATATCCCCAAACAAAGCGGACAAACCTCTGCCAAGACCTTTTTTTGCTGCATTCATGCTGCGCTACCCATAGTTTGATTATTTTGGTTTATAAACTCTTCAGCTAAATTAATGTACGACTTACTTCCTGAACAATTTTTATCATAAATTAAACAAGGCATACCGTGGGAGGGTGCCTCGGATAGTCTGACGTTTCTTGGGACAACCGTTTTATATACCTTATCTTTAAAATGATTTCTGGCTTCGATATCTACTTGAGAAGAGAGTTTATTTCTTTTGTCAAACATTGTTAATAGTACCCCTCTAATACCAAGAGTTGGGTTTAGATTAACTTTTATTCTATCAATTGTTTTCATTAGTTGAGTGATTCCTTCTAATGCAAAAAATTCTGTTTGAAGTGGAATTAGTAACTCATCTGCTGACACTAAAGACATTATTGTTAGCAAACTCAGAGAGGGTGGGCAGTCGATAAAGATATTGTCGTATTTGTTAAAATGTGAATCTTTGCTTTTGCTTAATATTTCTTTTAATAGGAATGCCCTATTAGCATCATTTGCTGTTTCTACCTCCAATCCTGATAAATTTACATTTGAGCCTATTATATCTAGGCCGGATACGGTGCTCTCTTGAATTGCTTTTTGAACTTGTGTTTTTCCAATAAGGACATTGTATATACTTTTATCTTCATCGTTATTCGACTTGCCTAGACCGGTCGTAGCATTGCCTTGAGGATCTAGGTCAATTACTAAAATTTTTTTTCCTTTTTTTGCTAAAGCTGTTGCAAGATTTATTACAGTCGTAGTTTTTCCGACTCCACCTTTTTGATTTATTACTGATATTATAGATCTAGCCACAATTTATTTTGTAGCATTTACTAAAAGTATTTTTGAATCACTTTCAGTGATGCTAGGTACTAGCTTATACTTATAAATCATACCCTTTGAAGCTTTATTTAATTCATCCTGTGCACTCTTTCCTAACATAACAATAAGTTTATGGGGTTTTTTCAGAGTTTCACGTGAAATTCTTAATATTTCAGGTAATTTTTTAAAAGCCCTACACACCACATAATCAGTATCTAATATATGCGATTGATAATCATTATCATATATATATACATTTTTAATGCTTAGTTTATCTATAACAGTTTTTATGAAGTTAACTTTAACTTTGGATTTTTCATAAAGTTTCACGTGAAACGTGAGAATATCACTATAATAAATAGACAAAATAATACCAGGAAAACCTCCTCCGGTGCCTAAATCTGCTATGCTATTAAAACTTTTATGATCAATATACTTTATTAGTTGAGCAGAATCCAGGACATGTCTGTTCCAAATATCTTTCTCAGAGGTTTTTGAAATTAAATTATATTTTTGATTATAATTTAAAAGGTCCTGAACAAATAACTCGATTAACTTTATTTTTTTATCATTGAAATTAAGATTTTTTGATAAAATTAACTTTGATTTTACCTTAGATTCACTAAGATTCATGCGTATTCTAGGCTGTTACTCTCTGTTTTGCCCTTTTTATAGCTCCCAACAAAATAATTGCTGCTGCGGGGGTCACTCCGTCAATCCTAAGGGCCTGTCCTAAAGTCTTAGGCCTGATCAATTTCAATTTTGACTTAACTTCATTGGATAAACTGCTAAAAGAGTCATAATCAATGCTAGCAGGTATTATTAGACCTTCGTCTTTTTTAAAAGTTTTAATATCGCTTTCTTGTTTAGGTAGATAGCCGGAGTAATGAGCATTGATTTCAACCTGCTCATCAATATCTTGTCCATAATGGGGTATATCAGCCCAAATTTCTCTAATGTTACTTAATTTAACATTTTTTACGCCCAAAATATTTAGTCCGGATCTTTTAACTCCATCCATTGCAATCTTGATTGAATGCTTTGCAGCTACGTTTGGTGTTATGAATTTTTTAGACAAAGAAGTTTCTAGATTATTTATTTTATTTTTTTTGTCATTAAATATTTTTTTTCTGTCATCTTTGACTAAATTAATTTTAATTCCAGTCGGGGTAAGTCTTTGATCTGCATTATCTGCTCTTAGGGACAATCTGTATTCAGCCCTAGACGTAAACATTCTGTAAGGTTCAGAAACACCCTTCGTAATAAGGTCATCAATCATTACCCCAATGTACGAACTCGCTCTGTCTAAAATAAATTCATTTTCTTTTTTGACTTTTCGAGCGGCGTTAATTCCAGCTATCAAACCTTGAGCTGCTGCTTCCTCGTATCCTGTTGTACCATTAATTTGACCGGCCAAGAAAAGAGACCCTATTTTTTTGGCTTCAAGACTCGCTTTTAGTTCTCTTGGGTCTACGTAATCGTACTCTATAGCGTAACCTGCTCTTACCATTTTAACCTCTTCCAAACCCTTAATTTTAGCTAATATTTTAAGCTGAACATCCTCTGGTAAGGAGGTCGAAATACCATTAGGATAAACTGTATTATCTTCTAATCCTTCAGGCTCTAAGAAAATTTGGTGCTTTTGTTTTTCCTTAAACTTAACAATTTTGTCCTCGATAGACGGACAGTATCTTGGCCCCACCCCTTTGATGTTACCGGAGTACATTGCGCTTCTTGAAATATTATCACTTATAATTTTATGTACAGTGTTGTTAGTATAAGTCATTCCACAACTAATTTGTTTATTGATCACTTTAGTAGTTAGAAATGAAAAAAAGTATGGTTCATTATCGGCTGGCTGCATTTCAAGACCCTCATAATTAATAGTTCTTCCATCTAACCTTGGGGGTGTACCAGTTTTGAGCCTTCCAACTTTGATATTAAATTTTTCTAATTGTTCACTTAGCCCTGTAGAAGGTTTTTCATCATATCTTCCAGCTGGTATCTGTTTTTCACCTATGTGTATTAAACCATTTAAAAAAGTTCCTGTGGTAAGAATTAACTGACTACACAATACCTCTTTTCCACTTTGACAAATGAAGCCTTTAATTTTGTGTTTTTCGAAGATGAATTTTACAACAGGATCAGCTATAACCTCTAAATTTTCATAGTTGAGCAATAGCTCCTGCATATATTTCTTGTAAAGCTTCCTGTCTGACTGAGTTCGTGGTCCTCTGACTGCTGGTCCCCTGCTTCTATTCAATAATCTGAACTGAATTCCTGATTTGTCTGCTACAATACCCATAACTCCGTCCAATGCATCAATTTCTCGGACCAAGTGACCCTTTCCTAGTCCTCCGATGGCTGGATTGCACGACATTTCACCTATAGTCTCTATTTTATGTGTAAAAAGACCAGTATTTACACCCATTCTGGCCGATGCCGCTGCTGCCTCACATCCAGCGTGTCCACCGCCTATTACAGCCACATCAAAAGTCATTTTATTACTCATATGACAAATGTATCGATGAAATATGATATTACAAGCTCAAAGATGGATTATTTACCAATACAAAAGTCCTGGAATATAGATCCAAGTATTTCTTCTACGTCAACCTTACCTACTATACTCCCAAGGTGTCTTGTGGCAAGTCTAAGGTCTTCCGCAGCTGTCTCTATCTCTTTTTTTTGATCTTTCTTTAAAAATTTTTCTATTTCTTTTAATGCCGCATTAAGTTTTGCTCGATGCCTTTCTCTAGTAACTAAAATATTGTTTGCTTTCATAAATTTTTTACTTAGTTTCCCTTTAATTGTCTTTATGAGGCTATCAATATTTTTATTGTTTTTTACCGATATTAAAATTTGATCATTTTTTTTAAATTCATTTTTTGGAGTTTTTTTCCTTAAATCTGACTTATTAAAAACTAGTATACAGTCTTTATTAATTAATTTTTTTATATCTTTGTTAATTTTTTT
>NHFZ02000007.1 GCA_002171275.2 Pelagibacteraceae bacterium TMED124 | reverse complement strand
TATTCAAAACTTCCCATTCCATAATAACAATAAGGGGTCCAGCATTCACCACAATCATCTATCACAGATAGGCCATCAATAACACCGGCACAATCTATTGTACATGTATCATTCCAAAATGGATCTCCAGGATTGTTAGGGCCTATCCATGAACCATTACCTGACGCACATTCATCTTCTGATAAAAATTGAAAATTACCTTGGCCAAAATAACAATAAGGGGTCCAACATTCACCACAATCATCATAAATCGAATCTCCTCCTACAACTCCTGTACAGTCAGGCTCTAAGTCAACATAGTCGTACCTTATTTCTATATGGCCTCCATTGCTTGTAGAATTATAATAATTATACGGCCAAAATTTTACAAGCTCACCATCTGCATCCTTAACAAACATAACATAATTATTAATACCAAAGCCAGCCGATGTACCAAATGCTCCCCATTCAGCTAATGCTAAATTACTATTAAGCGTCAAATTAAATACTCCACCACCAGCATATGCGCAGCACCACTCTTCATCTTCAAGCCAAGTAGCATCTTCAGGAACACTATCTAAAGTTTGCCAATGCTCAGTCCAAGTTTTTGATACATCCACATATCCTCCGCCTTGCCCAGGTCCTGACAATCCGCTATTTGTTTTTATATGATTTCTTCTAAATGCTAAATCCCAGTCTAATGAAGCCTCAATATTATTAATATCGTCAGTTGCGCCATCTAATACAGTTGCCACAACAGAATTTGTTTCAAATGAAAAATAATTCCATGCACCAAAACTAGTTGCATCAATATATGTTTCAGTATCACGATTACCGTTGAATATTGTATATTCTATTTTATCAAGCCTATCAAATTTTTGCTGATTAAAATCAACATCACTTGACATTAAAAGTGCACAAAAAATAAAATTTAAAAAGGTAAAAAATATATTCATTTATAACTCCTGGCTAATTATTCATTAATGAGAGCCATTCTCATTAACAATAATTTATTGCTAAAAAAAAAGCTATGCAATAATTTTCGAATGAATAGTCGAATTATAGAATATTTAGTTAGAAAAAGACATATTTAATTGAAAGAAAAGTCGCTGCCCAGGATTATAGGTAGACAGCACATCTCTTAAATAATCATTCTCAAGCAACCTATTCGAATCTTTATAATTAAAAATATTTTTACAACCAAAATTTAATGATAATACCTTATCAACTTGAAACGATAACATTAAATCTGATATAGAATAACTATCTAGATAAAGCCTATCATCTAAGTACATTATAAACTTTTTACCTGAAAATTTAGTATTCCAAAATAAATTTAACCTGTCATCAATCAATTCTCTATTAAGCCTTAATTGTAATGAGTGTTTTGAAATTAACTCTAAAGCACCATCATTAGATGATGAAGGGTCTGTATAATTATAAATAAGCTTAATTTTATTTTTGTTCTTATAAACCTCATAATGAAAATTAAATCCTGATATTTCAACTTGATTATAATTGTTAAACATTATGATATCATCTTGACCGTCGCCATCAGAATCAGAATAATTGGTGCCTATCATATCCTCAACTTTATTGTGAAATAATTCAAAAGAACTAGATAGTTTGCCGGTTCTTCTATCTATTGAAAGCGAATAATAATTATTTCTTGTAGACTTTAGTTCTGGGTTGCCTAAGATTGGTGGCGGATGGCTTTGAAAATCATAATACAGTTCTTTAATTGATGGCGTTCTAAATCCTTTACTGTAATTAAATCTGTAATTATATTTTTTCCCTCTAAGCATGTATGCTGCAGAAGACACTAAATCATTGCCATAATTCTTTGAATCTACACCTCTTAGCGATATTGAAAGCACCTGCTTATTATTAAAGTCACCATAGTAACCAACAAAAAAAGCTTTTGTTAAATATGTTTTTGACCCATCTACAGCTCCATAAATAGACTCCGCCAAACAGTCTCCATTACAAAGGCCATCACCTATATCAAGATAAAATTCAGCAGCGTCATATTGTCCATTACCCATTGACTCAAAATCCCATCCATCATCATTTTGGCAAATCCCTAATTCTTCATCACAATCTATAAATGGTTCGCCTAAATCATAAACTCCAGCTGTAAATCCATTAAAATTCAAATCAGTAAATTGCTCGCCGTCATCCCATTGATTGTTTCCATTCTCATCAATAAAAGACTCTATGCCTTCATCATACTCACCATTTCCCAAATCCCCAATATGCGAATATATATTACCAGAAATATATCTATTTTTATTTTGCTCATAACCAAACGTCAAATAACTTGTGTCGCTCATATCATATATATACTTTAAAATAACGTTCTCACTTTTATTTGTAGAATTGACATACTCTGCATCAACTAAATTATTAGAATTGTTACAAAAATAATCTTCACTAGCATTACTGCAATCTAAATCTGTATAATTAAAGAAATAATAACCTTTATCATATTTATCATAATGATACTTGATAAACACCGATGATTTATTTTTTGCAAAATTTAAGTCTAGTTTATACTCTTTATCTTGGAACCATGGCAATTTACCAGCTAATGAAGAATAATAGTATGATGGGTATAAAGGGCCATCTGTAAAAACTAAATGATTAGTATATTGAGATATTTTATTTTTATAATCTTTGTAACTCAGCCCAACTGAAAAACTCTCATTAAAAAAATAATTTAATCTATGACTTATAGTATTCGCGGTGTATTCTTCAAGAGTTTTTAGGGGGTTGCGTTCTTCAATTGGATCCGGTGTAAGATCATAACCATTACTTTTTTGCTGTGATAAATTTACACTATAATTAAAATTATTAAAGCCAAACCCAACTTTTGCATCTGTAGAAGAGACTAACGGACTATCGTGCAAATGAGAGAACTCAAACTCAAAGGGTTTTGATTCTTTTGATGTAATAATATTTACAACACCCCCAATTGCACTTGAGCCATATAAACTTGACATACCTCCTTCTACAACCTCAATAGTTTCTACATTTGAAAGAGTTAGCATATTAAAATCTAGATTACCTGCAAATTCACCAGACACTCTGGCTCCATCAATAAGAAACAATACATATTTATTATCTAACCCTTGAATTTTTATATTATCGTTACTTATTCCTGCGTGGCTAGACATTACATTTTGAATATTTGGAACAGCTAACTCTAAAAGCTCTTTGACAGATGACACTCCTGATGTTTTAATGTCATAATTTGTTATAATTTTGGTTTTAATAGGTACATCTTTAATATATGAATCACGTCTAGCACCGGTTACAACAATAGGATTAGAGTCTAATGGCGATTTCTTTAAGACAATTCTTGAAACATTTTCTGTTGAAGCATCAATAATTTTCTGATTATAACCAATATGAGTAATCTTGAATAAAAACTGATTTTGATTGTACTCAATAGCAAAAAAACCATCATTGTCACTAGAAGTACCCGTTTGCGATTCTATTAACTCAATATTGACACCTGAAATAGGATTTCCCAATTCATCAACAATTTGACCTTTAAAATAATCGGAACAAAATAAAAAACTAAACACAGAAAATAAAATAAAATACATACCACTAATATAATTGTTTTCGAATAACAAGTCGAAAATTAAAATATCTATTTTTTTGTGTGCCCTTTTTCATTAAGATAGCGAATCTGACTTAATCCTGGACCATCAAAAACAAATGCACGAGCGAAGCCATGTACAAGTAACCCCTTTTGTGGTTTTATTTTAAATAAATGAAAATCGGTCATATTTTTCAAATAGGTAACAGTTTCTCCAAATTTAGATTCCATATTAAGTATTAATTGATTCCATTTATTTGATTCTCTATCAATTAAATCTGAATGAGCATCCATTGTGAATCTTTTTCTACCAAATATATTTTCCGAAACAGACTCATCTTCTATTATCATAATAGAGACTTTATTATTTGATAGTAAATTTGAAGTATGCTTGGACAAGCTACTAATATATATATAAAAATTATAATCTAAATCAACAATAGCTGGAGCATAACTTGAGTTAGGCAAGCCATCTGATCCAATAGTGCTCATCACTACTGTATTCATATTTTCAATTAAACTATTTTTTGCTTCAATAGCTTTAACTAATAAATCATCCATAAAAATATCCTATTTAAAAACGATAAGAGGCTTATTGTTCGAACCCGTTTTAAATACATCCAAATCTACATCAAATACACTTTTTAAAGTATCTAATTTTAAAACATCATTAGTGTAGCCATATTTAACAAGTTTAGAATTTTTAAGCATTAAAATTTTATTTGAATTCCTAACTGCAAGATTCAAATCATGTAAAACTAGAATAATTGTCAACCCCTTTTTATTAATAACTTTCAAAAAATCGAACAATGAGGCTTGATGTTTGATATCTAAATATGAAGTAGGCTCATCCAATATTAATAATTTTTTATTATAACTATCCAATGACCAAATCTGAGCAATAACTCTAGCAAGCTGAACTCTTTGTTTTTCACCACCGGATAAAGTCATATAATTTCGATTTATATAATCTTGTAAATCAAAAATTTTTAATAGCTCGCCACAAATCGCTTCATCATTATGAATAAACCTTTTATCTTTTTGAGTGAATCTACCCATTTTCACTATATCTATGACTGAGAAAGGAAATGAAAGATTATTAGATTGAGATAAAACTGAGCGCTTTAATGCTAAATCGCTAGGATTATATTTAGAAATACACTTTCTATCAAAAAAAATAAATCCCGAAGATGGTAATAACTCACCTGATATTAGTTTAACTAAAGTACTTTTTCCTGATCCATTTGGTCCGACGACAGATAACATGTCACCATTTTCAACACCAAAACTAATATCTTTAATCAGCTTATTACCGTTAATTTCAAAGCATAAAGATTTGACTTCTAAAATTTTATTAGTCTGAATAACCTAGCCTCCTCTTTTGACTAAATATCAACCATATAAAAAATGGTGCACCAATAGCAGACGTAACAACACCTATAGGTAATTGGGCTGGAGCTATAACTAATTTAGATATCAAGTCTGAAGACACAAGCAATATTGCTCCTAATAAAGCTGAAGCTGGAATTAAATAAGAATGTTTAGGCCCTATAAACAATCGAACTAAATGCGGAGTAACTAATCCAACAAACCCAATCATACCGCAAAAACAAACAGAAATACCAACCATTATAGATGCAATAAGTATAATAATTTTTTTCAAATTCTCAACATCAACACCTAAATGATGAGCCTCGGCATCTCCTAACATAAAAATATCTAACTTTCTTTTTATTTTATAAATACATATAAATGAAATGAGAATAAATGCATATGAAATTCCAACGACTTGCCAATCAGCATTATCTAGTCCTCCTAAACTCCAAAACGTAAAACTTCGCAACTCTGAGTCTGATGACATGCTTACAAATAAACCTATAATAGAGCCTGCCAAAGCATTAATTGCAATGCCTGATAATAGCATAGCCATAATATTAGTTTTATTATAAACTTTAGATATTTTATATACCATGATCGTAGTTAAAAAGGCTCCAATCATAGCTAATATCGGCAACATGAAAGGAATAAGACTTTCAAAAAAATAGCCGGAAATTAGTGAGGAGAACATAATAGCCACCATAGCACCTACAGCGGCCCCGCTTGATACACCTATAAAGCCAGGATCAACTAATGGGTTTCTGAAAAGTCCTTGCAATATAGCACCTGAAGAAGCAAGCCCAATTCCAACTATAATACCTAACAATATTCTTGGAATTCTAATATCTAAAAAAACAGACTCATGAATGTTAGTAAAAGATGAATTATCATTTATAAATCCCATCTTATATAACAAAATATCAACCATTTGACTAAATGATATACTAACAGGCCCATTACCTATAGACAAAATAGACAATATAATCAGTATCGACGAAAGGGCTAATATAAATAGCTTATTTTTACTTTTCTTTATAATCAATCTTGAATTTTTCCATTATCAATAATGCGTTAGAAATAAAACTTGGCCCCATGGTTAAGTCGGACATTGAAATATCTATTACATTACTATTATTTACACAAGTTAAAAATTTAAACTCGTTCGCTTTGAGAAAATGTAAGGATGCTTTTTCAGACCCAGAGTGCGAGGCAACTAAAATTATATCTGGATTATAATTTAAAATTTGCTCTTTATCAACTTTTTTATACCTATTAAAATCATTCGCAAAAACATTTTTGCCTCCAATTAGCTCAATCAAGTAATCTGCAGCTGTACCACTACCTGCTGCATTGTACGAACCAATAGAAGGGTTCATGAAAAAAGCCATTTTTGGAGTTTTTTTATAATTAGATGATTTAGCTTTAATATTATCCCTCAAATCTAAAATCTGGTTATTTATAATATCACCATACACCTCCATATCCATAGCATTTGAAATTAAAGATACAATATTAATAACATCTTCTATTTTTTTGGGAGCCTTATAAATCTCTATATCTACACCACTGTTTTTTATTTCACTAACAGCTTTTGGAGGACCCATATCAGTTGTAGCAAATATTTTATTTGGCATCATAGACAAGACACCTTCACTTGAAATAAAACGATGATATCCAACTTGGGGAAGATTTTTTACATTTTCAGGAAATGTACTCGACTGATCTACAGCGACAACCAATGAACCCAAACCTAAATTAAATATTATTTCTGTAATACTGCCTCCTACTGTTACATATCTATATTTAGAATCATCAAAAATTAAATTTTCACCTGGATCCCAAAAATTATTACCATTTAAATCATTAAAATCTCTATCTAATAGACTCTTATCAATTGTTTTCTTATAAACTTTTAATTCACTAGAAGGCAATATAACACTAGATATAATTAAAGTTAGAAATATCATTTTTATATATTTTTTCATTTTAACCCCTTTAAATGATTTACCATTTGAATAAACGACTCTTCTTTTCCTTGCGTAGATGTAATTCCCAATAAATATCTACCATTATTATCTAAAAAATCTACAGAATAAAAATATTTCTCATAATTACAATGTTTACTCAAAACACATTTTGTTAAAGATTTTTCTAATACATGTAAATTAAACCCTTTATCTATAATATTAATCCATGGGCCATAATCAACTATATTTTTAATCTGACCATAAAAATATTGTACTGCATCTAATCCTAAGGCATATATCTGAACTGAAATTTTATTTTTTAAAATATTATTCAAAACTATTCTTAGGTTGATATTACTAACTATATCATTTGAAACAATATAATCCGTACTTTTTTTATTTCTAAAATAGAAATCAACCGAACCTAAATTTATACCTCCAGATTGAGAATGGCTTTTAAAATCAACACCTTGTAGCTGATATTGATAATCCACAACATAACTAGAAACTAGTTTATCAAATTCTTTTTTATCCCGACCTTTTAAGTAAATCTTAATTACAGATGAACCCATTTTATCAAATATCTGGATACTTCTTAACTCTCTTTTAGAATGTATTTTTTTCTGATAGAAAAAAAACATTAAAAGCTTCCTATTAAACTTTAAAAGAGGTTGGCCATTATTTTTTTTGCTAAAAATTGTATCTGAATCAAAATACAGGTTTTTTCCTTCAACAACTATTTCATGCACTACATAATTACTTCTAATTAAGAACATCAATTTATCAATTGAAAACATATGATTAAAAAAACCATCCAAATCATCAACAGATAAATATTTTACCGTCTCATTAATTTCTGTGCTAAGAATTTCAGCCTCAGAAAAACCAAGAATATTAGAAGCATCACGAATACGTGTTTTTTTATTATTTGATTGAAAATTTTTCCAATCAAGCTTCAAGCTATTAAATCTTTTAATTTTATCTATCATAATCTAAGAAGGTAAGGAACATAAGTAATATATTGAGAATCATTCTCATTTTTAAAGAATTTTTTCAGCAATTACTATTTTTATTTTATAAACGAAGACACTAATACCTGAACATCTTTTTCAAGTATTTTTTTTTGATTTCCCATAAATACAATACCATGGAACATACCACCTACAGCCTTCATAAATAAATCTGGCTTTGTATTTTTAAAATCACCACAATCTATACCTTCATCTACAATTGTTTCAAGAGTTGCATACGTTCTTTTTTGAAAAGATTTCCATGTAGCTTTTTGATCTGACACTTTTAACGATCTTGGCGCAGTGAATAAAAAATTATACAATAATTTATCAGAATACACGATATCAGACATTTCAGTAAGCATACTAACTATTTTTTTATAGGGACTTTTTTTGGAGATAACCATTTCTTCTACAGAATTCCATAGACATCTCCATCCATTTTCAAGCAAAGAGCATAAAATATCTTCTTTGGAAGAAAAATAATAATAAATAGTAGCTTTTCCAAAATCAGACTCTAGAGCTATATCCTCCATTGTCATTTTATCTATCCCATTTTTAGAATATGCTTTTAATGCACCTTTTAGAATAAGATTTTTTCTGTGATTTCTTTCCTGTTCTATTCTGCTCATTTAATTAAGTTTCCTAATAATTAAGATTCACAATCTTCATGAACATCAGACTTAATAGGCTTAAAGTGGATATGTTCTTTAGGCAAATAAAAACTAGCTAATATTTCTAAAGTTATAAAAAATAAGGCTATAAATGCAGTTATGTACGCAGATTCAGCAACTGCAGAGAAAACTTCTATAAGGTGTCCTAGTCCATGAAATCTTAAGCCCCACCTTAATATTTCTAAAAAATTTCTTTTAAAAAACATCTATAAGGTATTCCATTAATTTTTAAAACTTATCAATGATTTTATCAAGCCAATTCTTCATTAGATCTTCATTAAATTCTTCATCTTCATTATCATAATCAAGACCTAAACCTAAAAGCTCATCATTATCTAATGCTAAAGACTCTCTAAAATCATAGGGCTCTTTACTGCATCTACCAATAATTTTTCCACCAGTCTCCATAAAAGCTCTACCTAATATTCCAATAGAATCTAGAAAATTGTCAGGATAACCTGTTTGATCTCCACATGCGTAAAAAGCTCCAATCTTACCTTCAAAATCTAACTTTTCGTAATCTAAATACACAGAATCCCAATCACTTTGCAATTCTCCAATATCCCATGTTGGACAACCTACAATAAGATTATCATATTCTAACATTTTATCCACTTCAATATCTGCTATATCATAAGAATCTACCTCAAAACCTTTTCCTTCAAGGTAATCAATCATAAATTCACTTGCTATTTTTGTATTATCTGAAGTACTTCCCCAAAAAAAACCTATTTTTTTCATATTCAAAATTCCTCACATTTTAAAAGTAACTAATTAAACACTATTTTATAACTTGAAATTTAATTTATTTCAATCATAATAAGTTTTAATTTAATTAATCTAAGCTAACAAATAAAAATCAAATCTTAATTTAAAATAATATTAATAATTAATATTATATCAAGAACACTTAACACACTATCATCATTAAGGTCTGCAGTAGAAAATTGTGATCCACTAGGACTACTTATTCCAAGTATAAAATTAACTAATAAAATTATATCTGAAACATCTACGCTCCCATTTTGATTTACATCACCTGCATTAAACGAGAAACATTCTAAATTTGTAATGTATTGGGATGATGTTGAGGGCACTGACAATAATGCTTCACATGCATCTGTATCATCTAATACTTGATATTTAAGCCAATTTAAAGCATAGTCTGCCACATCGCCATTAGGAAATGCTGCTGAGCTATGACCATTACCAGTAGTCTCAAAGTAAATTTTATCAGTTGTTTCTTGCATATTTGTATACATATCAGGACCAATTAGACCTTGATAATCAGGGCCTAAATCATTTAGCTCAAATTCGCCTGCATAAATTAAAGAAGGAACAGTATGATTTATAAGCTCTGGTACTAAACATATACAATATCCTTGATCGGATGCGCAATAATTACAATCTTCAAATAAAGCTGTAGGGTTAAAGGAAAGTATGGCTTGAATCGAGTCATCATCCATCGCAGCATTATGTGAAGCACCTCCGCCCATTGAATGACCTCCTACAGAATAGCTATTTGTATCAATCAAACCAAATAATGGTGATGTAGATCTAGAATTTTCTTGGCGAATTGTCTCTATAGCATCAAGAAGACCTTCTCCTCTTTGCTGATGAGAGTCATTAATAGGGTCATTTGGACCTATAGACATGGCTATAAAACCATGAGAAGCAAAAAAATTAGCCCATCCAGACATTGCAGAACTATCTCCACCAAAACCTGGTGTAAAAACTATACTTTTAAAACCTTGACTTCCATCTCCATCAGATGGATAATATAAAACACCACCAGCATAATCTGGACCATTTCTTAAGCCTTGACCTTCATTAATTGATGCAACTTGATACGGACCTGAAGCAGCACTACCTCCTCCACCACCACCAGTTTGTTGGCATTGACCAGAATCTGAATTCCATTCACAACCATAAGAAGAAAAACTTTCACAGTCAGACTGAGACAAAACATCACTACACGCTGAATAAGTGAATCCTGATAAAATAAAAGTGACTACAAATAATCTAAGTAACATTTTTTACTCCTTTTCTTTTTTAATTAAAAAATTTAAAGCCTAATTATAGCTGAAGCAATCGATAGCCCAGCTCCAGTACCTACTAAAAGAATAATACTATCTTTAGAAACTAATCCTATTTCAAAAGCCATTGCAAGAGCAAGAGGTATAGATGCAGCAACACAATTACCTGTTTTACCAACTATATCCATAACCTGTTTTTCAGCAAAGCCTCCAAACTTATGATACGCTTTTACTCCTTTTCCTGAAGCTTGATGCGGTATTAACAAGCTTATATCAGAATGAGAAAAATCATTTCTTTTTAAAATTTCTACAATCATATCATAAACTTTAGGTAAGGTAAATCTAAAAACTTCAGGACCATTCATTGAAAAAAGATTATCAAAAGATGTAGTTTTAGCATCTTGAGGATGCAAATTAGTTCCTCCACCTCTGACTTCTGTTAAGTTAGCTCCTTCTGGCCATGAACTCATATCATAATCAATTAAACCTGTTCTTTTTTCAGTAGTAGACTCTAAATAGAATGCCGCCGCTGCATCTCCCAATAATGCTGCACTTTCTGGCTCATCGAAATTTCTTCCTCTAGTACCTCTATCAGATGAAACAATTAAAATATTATTGTAAGATTTACTTTGAATAAATGAGCCTGCAACATTTAAAGCAGTAACGAATGATAAACAGGTAGAATGCACACTAAATGAAGGAATACCACTCCAACCCAATTCTCGTTGAATAAAAACAGATGTATCAGGAATAGTCTGCTTAGGAACACCTGAAGCATTAATTATTAAATCAGGTTTACTTTTATTTCCCACAGCTTTCTTCGCAGCCAAAGCCCCCATCTTGTCGACATCTATTTCAGATACTCTTCTCTCTTCAACTCCAGCTCTTGAAATAACCCAATCTTTACTCCTGTTGATTTTTTTTGAAACTTCATCAGCAGTCTCAATCATTGGAGGTAAGTAATAACCGTAACCTGATATTTTAAAATTAAACTTCACAAGTTAATATACATGCATAATAAATTAAATTAAAGTTTGATTACAAAATTTTACATGTAATATGACGTTAAATTAAACTTGTGATTTCAGAAAATTTTTCAAATGATTTAAATCCAGAAGGAATTTCTTTAATTATAGCTTTTGTGGCTGGACCACCAATATTTAAATTAATTTTGCTATCTAAACAGATTCTAGAAATTTTATTAATATCATCTATACTTTTTGAAAGATTAGTTTCCACTGTTGATGTACAACATTGTCGACTACATAAGTAGATAAAAATTGAATCAAAATTACTTTTTTCAATTAAAAGCTTTATATCAGTTAAGGATGTATTAGACCCCGCATTATGGACTGAAAAAGAATTTGATTCTAAAATAATTTGAATCATATCAATAGCAAGATCAGGAATATCATTCTCAAGATTTAAACATAAAGCTCTTCTGCTTGATTCCGTGTTTTTATGTATAGTATTTCTAAAGTTGTTTAGTGAAAGTGAAATTTGTTTTCTAGCAATGTGCTCTTCCGCTATAGATATTTCTTTTTTATCAAGTTTTTGCTGAATAATATCTAAGCTTTTATCTATATAATTATCAAAAATTTCTGACAAATTTATACCTTCCATATACAATTTAAATATCAGTGAATCAATTTTTTCAGAAGATCTATTTAAACTATTAATTGCTATCTGGTCAGGATATTCAATCAATTTATTTTTGACATCAGTATTGTTTATTGTATTTAAATTTAACTTGACTTTACTTGAACTACTATTTACGAAAGATAGTATGTCTCTATATGAAAACTTTCTGTGCCCACCTACAGATGAAGAGCAGCTAAGTTTCCCAGACATCGTCCATCTTCTTATCGTTGAATTGTCAACTTTAAATAAATCTGCTAGTTGATTTGTATTTAAATAATTTTTAGCCATACTATAAGGTAGCAATATCGTTTTATTCAATCAAGCTTTTTTGCACGTATTGCACATTTTTATTGTATGTAAATCTAAATGCATGTATATTAAAACATGCAAAACGTGCAAAAATACACTGTACCTAGCGAGCTCCTCTCTGTTTTGGGCTTATTAGTCTCCTCTCGTCGAACCAGTTGGGCAAATAAGCTACTAATTGAGGGGCTCGTCCTTTATGTATAGTTTTTTATTATTTGGTATAATTATTAATTCCATTTTAATAGGTGTGATTATAGTTACTCAACTCGTTAGTTATCCTTTATTTTTAAAAGTACCTAAACAATCTTTTTCTAACTATCATTCTCTATACACAAACCGCATATCAATAATAGTTATACCACTAATGATAGTTGAGGTATTTATAACCTTTTACATATTATTTAATTTTTATTATTCTATTTATGCTCAAATGCTATTCTTTGCACTTATGATAGTATGGCTTAGCACATTTTTAATTCAAGTACCATTACACAATTGTATTAGCGGTATTAAAAACACTAAAAATATCAAAGAGCTTATATATTCTAATTGGATCAGAACATTTTTTTGGATAATAAAACTTATTTTAATGATATTAATTTTAATCAAAAACAATGAAGCACAATTATTATGAAACTTGATACTATCGACCATATTGCAATACAAGTAAAAGACATAAAGAAATCTCTAGATTGGTATGTAAATAATTTCAATTGCAAAGAAATTTATAGCGACACAACTTGGGCGTTTATAGAATTTAAAAATACAAGACTAGCACTTGTTACAAACGATCAGCATCCAGCACATTTTGCTATATTGGATGATGATGTTGAGCAAAAAGGGAATACTATTGTGCACAGAGATGGCTCAATCTCAAAATATATAAAAGATAACAATTCAAATTTTATTGAACTTATAACATACCAATCAAAGAAAAATGACTAAATTAAAAAAAATACCTCTATTTCCTTTAAACATGGTCGTTCTTCCAAAAGAGCAAATACCATTACATATTTTTGAAAAACGTTATAAGAAAATGGTAGATGATTGCATTAATCAAGACACTGAATTTGGTATTGTATTTATAAAAAATGATTTGATGGAAAAAGTAGGTTGCTCAATATCGATCGAAAAAGTCTTAAAAAAATATACTAATGGCAAATATGACCTAATGTGTAAGGGAGATGAAAGGTTTAAAATTAAAAGATTGCATAAGAACGAAGACTTGTGGTACGCTGATGTTGAGTATTTCACTGAAGATTATAGTTTGATAAATAAAAAATATCTTGAAAAAACTTTAGATAAATATCTCAAAATTTTAATGTCAATAAATCCAAATATGAATTTTCAGAATGAACTTAAAAAAAACATTTCTTTTGATTTTGTAAAAAATGTTGTTTTGCCACGAGAAATAAAACAGATTTTTTTGAATCTTAAAGATGAAAAATCTAGATTAAAATTTATTAATAATTTTTTAGATAGTTTATCAAAAAATGTCAATAATGATGTAAAATTGAAAAAAGAATTTTATAATTAAAAGGAAATCTAATGAAACTACTAATTACTTTATCAACCGCAGCTCTAATATTAGTTTCAAATCTTGAAGCAGGATGTGGTGGTTACCAAATCAAAAATAACGTTGATAAAACAAAAAAACTTTCAAATTTTGTAAATGAATTTTCCAAAAATGAAAAGATTGAAGGTTTTGTTATTTCATCATGTAACAAATGTAACCTTGGAAAAAACGGTGACAAAAATTGTAGTGTAGGTGTCCTAGTTAATGAAAAATCGTGCATCGAAAAAGGTTGCCAAGAAAGCCATAAAGATTTGCACAATATCTATGGTGTCTGCAATGCGTTTAGATTCGCATATGTGATTGGAAAGCTATATAAAAACACATTTTACGCTGACAGCTTTACAATGATAAACGCTCCAGTATAATTGATGAATTTAGTTATATTCAAAAATAATCTTAGATTGAACGATAATCCTGCACTTTATTATGCTTCAAAAGAAACTGACATCATTCCTATATATATAGATGACAATTTCAATATCAAAAAAAAGATTGGATCTGCATCAAAATACTGGCTTCACCATGCCTTAAACAGTCTAAACACATGTTTAAACAATAATTTGCAATATTATCGGGGCAATAGTTTGGAGATTATATCCGAACTAAAATCAAAGTATAATATTAGTAAAATTTTTATGGAAAAAACTTTCACTCCAGATGAAATCAATCTCCAAAAAAAAATATCAGTGTTTGCAAATAAACTAGGAATAGACTTAGAGTTATATAATTGTAGTTTACTTTGGGAGCCTAAAACCATTTTAAAGAAGGACATGACTCCTTACAAAGTTTTTTCTCCATTTTACCGAAAGGGATGCTTACAGCAGTTCGAAGAACCTGACAAACCATTAGGACAGCCAAATAAACTTAATTTCGCATCTATTGAAAATGAAACTTCTCTGGATAAGCTTGATTTATTGCCAAAGTTTGATTGGCATAAAAAATTAAATAAACATTGGAGAATATCAGAAAGAGATGCAATGAAAAATTTCAAATTATTCATTGAGAACTCTGTAAATGAATATAAGATAAAGCGAGACTTCCCTTATCTTAACAAAAATTCTAGCATGTCTCCATATATTAGATTTGGAATGATAAGCATCCATCGTATGTGGTGGGAACTTCAAAAACTAGATTACAACAATAATGTTGAACACTACAAATCTGAACTTGGATGGAGAGAATTTTCTTATTACTTATTATACCATTTTCCATATATGGAATATGATAACTTTCAATCTAAATTTGACTCGTTTGAATGGAATAATTCAAAAACTAATTTTGAAGCTTGGAAAAAAGGAGCAACTGGTTTTCCTATAATTGATGCCGGCATGAAAGAATTATGGGAAACAGGTTTTATTCATAATAGAATTAGAATGGTCGTAGGCTCTTTTTTAGTAAAAAATCTACTAATTGACTGGAGAAAAGGAGAACAATGGTTTTGGGATTGTTTAGTAGATGCTGACTATGCTTCTAATATAGCTAGCTGGCAATGGGTTGCAGGAACTGGAGCTGATGCTGCACCTTATTTTAGAATATTTAATCCCATTCTTCAAGGATACAAATTTGACAGTGAAGGCATATATACTTTGAAATATTTACCAGAACTAAAAAATATCTCTAAAAAAAATCTTCAAACTCCTAAAGAGTCAAACTTAAAAGTAAATTACCCGGATCCAATAATAGATTATAAACAATCTAGACAGAATTCTCTTCAAGCTTATAACAATATCAAGTAAGGTCTTTAATATTGTTACTATTTTTTTTAAAATAAATCTTATATAGAACTCGCCTTAAAATGATAGGAATAATCATAAAAGGGTATATAATTAAACCAACCATATAATTACTATGACTGAAAATCAGATTATCCCTAATGGTAATATATTTTTTATTATTTTCTACAATGTGCGTATGATGCCAAAAACTCAACCCCAAAGGTAACTCCAAACCTTCATCAATAAACTTTAAATGACTATCATTATTAATATAATCTTTATGTATTACTTTTAGCTTTTTCCATCCAAAAAACCACAACTTAAAATAAGCGACACAACCATTTTTAATACCTGACCATTCTAAAATTTTTACTGGCTGTAAATATGTTAAAAAGCTCACAAAGTCAATCCTATGAAATGAGGATTTAACAATATCAAAATCTACTTTTTTTATTTTAACCGATTGACAATACTTCATTGATAATTTTATCTAATTATTGTTTTAATCTTTATAAAACTCATGACTTTCAACAGATTTCTTAATTGCTCTTACCAAGCCTCTAAATATAATTTTATGTAGTGGATAAAGAGTATACCAGTAAATTAAACCTAAAAGACCAGTTGGCATAAAATATGCTTTTTGTATTAATTGGCAGCTATTTTTTTTATTTAAAATTTTATACTCTAGCCATGCTTGGCCTGGTAGCTTCATCTCAGCTTTGAATCTAAGTAATTTATTCTTTGTTATTTTTTCTACTCTCCAAAAATCTAAAGCATCTCCTTGTTTTAATTTAAATGGATGTCTTCGTCCCCTTCTAAGACCAACTCCTCCAAATAACAAATCTATATAACCACGAACAATCCATAAAAAGTCTGCATACAACCATCCTTTTTCTCCACCAATAGAACATATGTATTCAAAAACATTACTGCTATTAGAGTTTATATTAATCCTTCTAGTTTCAATAATCATACCTTCTTTGATATAGGCAGCAACTTTACTATCATTACCTTTGCTTGAAGTAAGTGAGTCTGACCATGAAGTTTCAACAGACTTTTCATTAAACCTAGATATTGCTAATTCAACAGCTTCTTTATAGGATAATAACTTGATATCAGGAAAATATTTAAGGGCATCATTACTTTTTACAATGCTTTCATTTTTCAGTCCTTCAACAAGAGGTCGAGTAATATTTGCTGATAAAGGCGTTGTCCAATGTACCCAATATGAAGAAAGTTTTGGTGTTAGGACTGGAACAGGAATTAAAAATCGAATCAGGTTTCTTGACTGAGCATACTGCTTAATCATATCTCCATAAGTAAAAACATTCTTTCCCCCAATTTCAATAACTTTATTTTTAGGAATTTTAATATCTAAAGACTGTATAAGGTAATCTAAAACGTTTCCAATTGCAATGGGCTGAGTTTTTGTATAAACCCAATAGGGACAAATCATAATCGGTATTCTTTCAGTTAAATTTCTTATCATTTCAAAGGACAAACTCCCTGAACCAACAATCACATTTGCTCTAAATTCAGTTACATCAACACCGCTTTTGGATAGCACCTTTCCTGTTTCTAGCCTAGATTTCAAATGATTTGATAAATTACTAGTTTCATCAGCTAAGCCTCCTAAATAAATTATTTTTTTCAGACCCTCAACCTTGCTTTGTTCTGAAAAATTTTTAGCAGCAATTAAATCTGTTTCAGAAAAATCTTTATAGCCCTCCATGCTATGAATCAGATAATAGGCCGTATCAACATTTTTAAATAAACCAGAAAGTGATTTTTTTATTAAAACATCACCATTGAAAACCTCAACTTTATTGTACCAACTTTTATTTTTTAATCGCTCAAAATTTCTAACCAAAACTCTAACATTATAACCTAAATCAACTAATTTAGGGATAAGTCGACCTCCAACATAGCCAGTTGCTCCTGTTACTAAAATAGTTTTCATTATTTATAGTACTTATTTAAATAATCCAAAACAGCTAACTCTTTATGTTTTGCTTCAATCATAATATCTAATTCCATACCGTATGTGTTTATATAGTTTACAACATAATCAGAATGAGCTTGTGGCTTAATATTTTTATCTTTTTTTTCTAAACTACGTGATTCAGAATAGTGGACTACTGGCTTAATATCATCCCAAGTTGAAATAGCTAAATTTAATGCTTCTTCCTCTGTCTGCCCCCCATTACACAAGCTATGATGATGATAATCAAAAACAATGGGAATTCCTATTTTTTTATAAACACCATAAAAAAGATCTTTGGTGCTATAAAGAGTTTCTCTATCATCATTTTCAACAGTTAACCTTTTTTGGACAGACTTTGGAAGAAGCTTATAATTTTTGCAGAATCGAGTTAAAGCAGACTTTTTATCATTGTAAGCTCCACCAATATGAATGTTAATTTTATTGTACGGAGTCCGAGAAAGATTCATCAAGTCAAAGACTTCACCATTTACTGATAAATCACGAACACAATTTTTTACCACCCTCTCACTTGGCGAAGTAAGAACATTAAATGGACCTGGATGAGCAGTCAGTCTCATATTATTTTTTTTGGCAAATTTCCCAGAATCAAATAGAATTTTTTTAATTTCTAAATAATCTGGAAGATCACCTAAACTATATTCACTTGACCATGGAAAAATATCAGACGATATCCTGAAAAAATTAAAATTATTAGCTTTATTCCATTTAAGTATTTTATATAAATCCTTACAATTTTTAAGTGCAACTTCTGAAACATAAACTAACCCTTTAGTTTCAAAAGTTTTTTTAATCATAGTTCTAGAACTAAAAATTCTATTTAATTTTCTATTTTGATATATTTCGGGATATGCCAATTGCATATTAACACAAGCATAACCAAAATTATTTGACATTTGACAAGCCTCCATCAACAAATATTGTTTGGCCTGTAATCCAATTAGAATTTTTATCAATCAATGACCTGATGATTGGAACTAAATTCTTTGGTTTGCCTATTCTTTTTAAGCCGTGTAAATTTTCTGAATACTTTAGAGAGGTTTCATTTTTTACAATATTACTAGTCATTGGTGTATCTACAAGACCTGGAGCCAAAGCATTAATACGAATATTATAAGATGAATATGTTGATGCAGCTGATAAAACTAATCCAGAAATAGCAGCTTTAGCACTAGAGATTGCCTCATGATTTCTCAAACCTACTTTTGAAGCAGCGCTTGAAAAAAAGAGCAATGAGCCACCATTTTTTTTCAAAAACTTTACGCCATGTTTTAAAAGGTAAAAACAGCTAAAAACATTAGTTTTGTATACATCTTCTAAGTCATCTTCTTTAGTCATGTGAGCTGGTTTTAAAAAAAGTGAGCCAACACAATTTATTATACAATCAATACTTCCAAGAGATTCATTTGCTTTTTCTAAAAAATCTTTAATTGATTCTGAATTGCTGGCATCGACATACGAACCATCCACGAAGTTATTATTTTTAACCTCAATACGACATTCGTCTATTAAGGCATTAATTTTATTTACGTCTCTAGACCCTAAATACAGATTATTATCTTTAATAAGATTAAGTGTAACACATTTCCCAATACCACCATATGCACCAGTTAGAACAATATTCATAGTAGACCTCATTAATTAATTAAGTTAAAAAATAGAATATGATTTGCAATCAAACGAATATTCATCAAGATTAAAGCACTGCTTTAAAAAATATCCAAACTGAATAAATAAGTGTAAATGAGAAAGTCACCTGAAGCAAGTATGTAATAACCATTTTATCTCCCGTTTTAGTTAACTAGGTGCCCGAACGCTAAACGTGGAGGAGGTGTAAGAATCAATGATTAATACTAAATCGGGCACCTAAGGCATTTAAAAGTATATATAATTTTTTAGCACAATCATTATGCACGTTTTGCACGTAATAATTTATAATTAATATTTTATATATGCAATTAAAACATGCAAAACGTGTATTTTTTTATTATATTATATCTAAGCTTAAATAAAAAATGAATACACGTGAATTAAATAATGCAATTAATTTCTTAGAAAAAGATAAATACATTGGTAGCATCATTAAAAATCACCCAAAACCTAAATTCAATGAAACAAAATCTTATTTTTTAGATTTGTGTAAAATAATAATATACCAACAACTAAGCGTTAAATCTGCCCAAGCTATATACTTCAGATTTTTAAAAATTGCACAACAACCTAAAGATATAAATCCTAAATTTATTCTTAGTCAAAAGAAAGATGCGTTAAGAAGTATTGGAATATCAAAACAAAAAACATCCTACATAATAGAATTAGCAAATTTCTTTGATTATGAAAAGCCTAAATTTGAAATGCTAACTGACTCGCAAATTGAATCCAAATTAAAAACGATAAAAGGGATTGGTCAATGGACAGTTGATATGTTTCTAATGTTCAATCTCCACAGAATGGATTTAATTCCATTAGGAGATTTAGGAATTAAAAAAGCTTTCAAAAAACTATTCAATTTAGATGATTTACCATCTAATGAATTTATGATTGAAAAATCAAATAAATGGAAACCTTATAGAACTATTGCTTGCTGCTATTTATGGAGACTTGTTGATGATGGTGATGCTTGGTAATTAAAAGCAATTATTTTATAAAATAATATTAAATTTATATATGTTATCAAAAGGCTTAATATCAACAATTATGGCGATGACTATTTTTCCAATCAAAGACCTGAACTATCTTGGACAGCTAAAATGGAAAAATAGAGTATTAATAATCATTAATAATGATAATATAAATATTGATAAAACTATCGCTAAATATGAATCAGATTTTTTAGATAGAGATTTTATTTTAATTCAGATTAAGAACAATAAAGCATACGTTAACAATGAATTAATGCCAGACTCATTTACAAGGTCAGTTATAAAAAAAATAAAGAAAAATAATTCTGGAGATAATGTTATCTTGATTGGGAAAGATGGTAAAGTTAAAAAATCTTACAAAAGTATAATGGAAATCGATAAAATTTTTCTAGATGTTGATAAAATGCCCATGAGAAAAAAGGAACTAAAAAATCTAATTAAATAAGAATCCAAACTTAAACAATTCTGAATTTATAAAATTATCACTAATCACACTATAATCACTTTAGTATAAGTATCTACCTATTGAAAGACTAGTTCCCCCATACAGCCCGTTCTTATTGAATATCCTAACCATATACCAACTGCCAAACTCTTTTCAAATGATGTATTAGCAACTAATATATTTAAAACCTTATCTTTTTTACAAAAAATCTTAAACCTACTAAACTATGGAATCCATTTATGTATTTTTGATTAAAATAAAATCTATTATTCACATCTATTTCCAATCTATATGGATCACTTTTTTCAAGAATGAATTTCTACCAATTAATTAGAATTAAAAATAAATTCATTATTACTTCAAGTCAATCTTTTCTTTTTTTGCGATATTCTTTTATTAATATCTAACTCCATCTTTCTCAATCTTAAACTATTGGGAGTTATTTCTATCAATTCATCATCATCAATAAATTCAATACACTCATCTAAAGACATTTGCTTAGAACTACGTAAAACTACTGTGTTATCTTTAGTAGCTGACCTAACATTAGTTAATTTTTTTTCTCTAACAATGTTAACGTCTAAATCTCCTGTCTTGTTTCTTTCTCCAACTATCATCCCTTTATAAACTTCAACTCCAACATTAACAAACAACTCTCCTCTATCTGCCATTGCCAATGAAGCATATTGAGTAACTTTACCTGGCCTATCTGCAATAATAACTCCAGATGTTCTCTGAGAGATATCTCCAAACCATGGAGAATATGAATCAAACAAAGAGTTTAATATGCCCGAACCTTTTGTATCTGTTAAAAATTGGCTTCTAAATCCAATCATTCCTCTTGATGGTACCTTGAATTCTAAAATAGTTCTACCAAAACCGTTATTGTGAAGGTTAACCATCCTGCCTTTTCTATTTGATAACTTTTCAGTTATAACCCCAACATGCTCTTCTTCAATATCTAAAAAAACAGATTCAACAGGCTCTAATATAGCGCCATCTTCTTCTTTAGTTATAACGCGTGGCTTTGAAACCATAAACTCATAACCTTCTCTTCTCATTGTCTCAATAAGAACAGCCATCTGCAACTCTCCTCTACCACACACTTCAAAAATATCAGTATTATCTGTGTCATTAACTTTAATAGAAACATTACTTAAAGTCTCTTTATGCAAACGCTCCATAATATTACGTGATGTGAGAAATTTACCCTCTCTACCTGAAAAAGGACCACTATTAACATGAAAAAACATGGCAACAGTAGGCTCATCAATTTTAATTCTTGGTAAAGGCACTGGATTCTCATTATCTGAAATAGTATCTCCAATCTTAATATTTTCAATACCCGCTACAGCAATTATATCACCGGACTCTAATTTGTCTACCTTAATTTTATTTAAACCATTAAATGTGTAGCATGCTAATAATTTTTGATTAGATCTTATATCTTCAGTTTGACACAAGCTATACTTATCATTTTTATTAATCACACCTCTATTTAATCTACCAATTGCAATTTGTCCAACATATGAATCATAATCAATATTTGTAATTAAAAATTGAGTGATTGAATCATCCTTTATATCTGGACCAGAAAAAGTACTTATTATCAAATCAAACAAGGGGGTTAAATCTTTAGAATCATCACCTTCTTGATTATAAGCAATTCCATCTTTAGCATTTGTATAAATTATTGGAAACTCTATTTGTTTCTCATTCGCACCTAAATCAATAAATAAATCATACACCTCATTAATAACTTCTTTTATACGAGCATCTGGACGATCAACTTTGTTAATTACAAGAATAATTGGCAGTTTTTTGTTTAATGCTTTATGTAATACAAATCTAGTTTGCGGCAATGGACCTTCGCTTGAATCAACTAAAAGCAAAACGCCATCAACAAGATTTAAACTCCTTTCAACCTCTCCACCAAAGTCTGCATGACCAGGGGTATCAACAATATTGATTTTTATATCATTATAAAAAATAGCTGTGTTTTTTGCAGTAATTGTAATACCTCTTTCTTTTTCTAAATCCATCGAATCCATAACTCTATCATCAACAGTCTCATGTATTTTAAAAGCACCACTTTGTTTTAAAAGCCCATCGACTAATGTTGTCTTACCGTGATCAACGTGGGCAATTATTGCAATATTTCTAAATTTATTTTTTATCATTTATATTAGTCCTTCAAACAATTCAAAATATCATCCATAGAATCCTTAAAATATTTTGAACCAATAGTATTCACAGATACGATATCTTTAAATTTATCCATAATTCCTGAATCTGCATTTAATATGAAAAATTTAATTTTCTTTAATTTTAAATTTTTAAAAAGATCCTCCATAGCAAAGGCTCCAGTTAAATCCATTACTGTGACCTTGCTCATATCAACAATTAAAGTATTATGACTTTGATAGCTATTATAACTATCAATCATAGGTTCAACAGATCCAAAAAATATTGGTCCTACAGGTTGCAGCAAAGCAATCTTGCTATAC
Source organism: Pelagibacteraceae bacterium TMED124 (assembly GCA_002171275.2). The sequence continues at coordinate 3,592 of NHFZ02000007.1, read as the reverse complement.
ATTTCTTTTTTATTATCATTTAAACACAAATTAGAATTTAATAAAGAGATAACCTTATAAGAATATTTTGAACTTAACGCTCTTTTAATTTCATTCAAATTTCTTACAATAGATACGATAACTCCAATTCCAACGGCTATCATAAGGTCTGCATAAACAGTAACAAACAATACAATAATAAAAACTAATAAATCAGTTTTTGGAATTTTTCTAAAAATAGGAATTATACGATAATCCAATATATCAATTCCAACTTTAAATAAAATAGCAGCCAAACAAGCATTAGGTATAGCTGCAACTAAAAAACCTAAACCTAATAAAATTCCTAGCAATGTAAATCCATGAACAATTGAGGCTAAAGGTGTCTTAGCTCCAAATTTAATATTTGCTACAGTTCGCATTGTAGCAGTCGCTGTTGTAACACCGCCAAATAAGCCTGCAACAATATTTGCCATACCTTGCCCAAATGTTTCTCTATCACTACTATGACGTTTTCCTGTTATATTATCAGCTACCTTACAACTAAGCAAACTATCTAAAACTGCTAAACCAGCAAGAGCAAATGCTGGGCCAATATATTGACTTAACTGACTAAAGTCTGGAAAATAAAAAGAAAAAACTTCCACGCTATCTGACTTACCCATTTGATCACCAATATATGGGATCTTCAAATCCATAAAGTAAGCTATCATTGACCCAATAAAAAGACATATAAGAGGAGAAGGTATTGTTTTTACAAAATTTATTTTGTTTTCAATATAAGGCCATAAGAATAATATCAACAAAGAAGGTACAGCAACAAAAAGCGCTTCAATATTAACATTCTGAAAAGTATTTGGCAAATTCTGGAGCACCTCATGAATAGTTTTTTTATTTTCAAGACCTACAAAAGCATTAATTTGAGTTATTATTACAATTAGACCAATTCCACACATAAAACCGGCAATAACTGAGTATGGAATAAAATGAATAAAACGAGATATATTCAACATTGAAATAATTATTAAAATAATTCCACTTAAAAATATAATCGAAAAGGCAGCTAAATAAGGATCATTAGAACTAGATGAAATAATTGAAACAAAAACTGCTATCTGTGCTGCCTTAGGAGCTGTTGGTCCACTAACACCAACCACGCATCCACCAAAAAAACCACCAACTATACCTCCAGCTATTGCGCCCCATACACCTGCTATAGGTCCTAATTGAGACATTTCTCCAAATGCCAGAGCCATTGGCAATGCTATAATAGCGACTGTAATACCAGCCAATACATCAGCTTTAATATTTTTATGAAGTATTTTTAAATTATGATAAGGACTAACTTCTTTAAATCTACTGAATATAAACGTTAATATTTTATTCATAGCCTAATTTATAAATAAGAAATGCTCAATAAAAGAGGCTTTTAAATAAGCATCAATTATATCAATTTAATTTTAATTCTATTATAATATAATTTTATAATTGAGATTAATATTAAAACCAGGCTCCGGAACAACATTTTTAATTCTTGATAAATGATTATAATATTTTTTATCAAAAATATTATTAAATTGGAAAGTTATATTATGCTTTTTGAATGTTACAGAAACAATAAAGTCAGTTAAAATTGCCCCAGGCGTATACCTCTCAAACTCTCCTAATCTATTTTGCGAATGTATTTTTGAGAGCCTGAGCATATAGTTTGTTTTTTCTCTATTAAAATCAAAGCTTAAAATTTGTTTTGTAGGGTTCATATATGATAAGGGCCTACCTAATGTTTTATCTTGTCCATCAACTAAAGAGAAATCATATTTAATTTGAATCATTCTTAATTGATACTCTAAATTGAACTCTAATCCTTTAATTATTGCTTCACTAGATTTAGAGTTGTACTTGTACAGATATCCAAACCCGCTACTCCCTCCTTGTCCCCAAGCAATAAAATCTGCACCTGCGCAAGGATGATTAACTCCTGCATAAGGATCCCAATCTGATTCTGCAGGACAATCACCCATTTTTGCCATTTGATAATAATATGGACTTTCATTATAAAAAGATGTGAGAGATAACTTGAATGCATTGTCATAAAAATCTGTAGAATTAAAACTTACAGAATTTTCTATTCCATAAATTTTTTCAACTTCAAGATTAGGGTTACCTATTTCATAAGCATAAGTACCTAAATGAGGCCCATCTGAATATAACTCTTCAACTCTAGGCGCTCTCATTGTATGCATTATCCAGCTATTCAACTGAAATTTATTTATTATTTTTATTACACCAAATGAAAGTGATCCTGTTTGAAAAGTTTTTTTTATCACATCTTCAGGATTAAGATAAAAATAATCAACAGTATCTGAATTAGGGTCTAATTGCAAATATCCAAATCTAAATGAACTTAAAAAATCAAATCCAGAAAAATTTATCTTTTGAAAACCATAAATAGAGCTAAGCAGTTCATCCGTATCTGGAACTTCATACTTTTCATAGGCACTAAAGTCTTTTTTTATAAGCTCTAATCCTAAAATAGAATTGTTTGAACTTAACTCAATTTGAACGTTCTTAGTATTTTTAGCTAATCCTACATGGAATGCACCGCTATTGAAAACCTCAAACACATCATCTTTATTATTTTGATTATTGATAAGCTCTAAATGGATATATTCAGTAAAACCATACTTTATATCTAAATGATCAAATAAATTCATGGATAGATGTCTATGAAAACTGAATTCCTCAGTTTTTTTATTCAATAAAATATCAACTCCATTAGTATGGCCTACATCTGGATTGGGAGGGATACCATAAATCATATCAAAATTTTCAACAGAATAACTAATAAACCCATTCTTATTATAATTTGTAAACCTTACTTTAAAATTTATTGTATTCGATTCTGTATTATATAATTCCCCTAAAGGATTGGTTTCATTTTGATTATTTTTTTCACTCACAAATAAATTTATTTGATTATTATAAAATGGAATATAAAAACCCAAGTTTCCATAAACCCCATTATTATATGATTCGCCACCAAAAAAATATCTCTGATATATTTTATCTACTCTAACTTTTGGATCACCAATTAAACCTGTGTTAACAACTCCTCCAATTGTATTTGGTCCAAAGACCAAAGCTTTAGGCCCCCTGATAACTTCTATACTATTTACTTCTGACATATCTAAAGCAATAATATGATCAATTGAAGATTGGGATAAATCACCTATCTCTCTACCATCTTTTGTAAGTAAAAATCTATCACCTGAAAAACCTCTAAGAGCTGGCTTAGAGGTAGCAGAGCCAAACGAGTTAATACCAATATTAGAATAATTAGTTAATGTGCTTGCTATATTAGTTTTGAAATTTTGCTCTAACTCAGAATCTGATATAATTATATCAGATATCTGATTTGATTGATCCGCATGAGAATGAACATACAAATCTTTTAATTGAATGGGATTTTTAATTAAAAATATTTTTCCTAAATCTTTATCTTTGCATAAATCACAATCAGCATTTTTATTTCGATTAATTAAAATAGTTCTATTTTTATATCCAATAAAACCTACAACTACATTTATTTCATTCTTATCAATAGTTTTTAAAT
>NHFZ02000019.1 GCA_002171275.2 Pelagibacteraceae bacterium TMED124 | reverse complement strand
CTACGTTGATAGGCTGGATGTGGAAGCGCGGTAACGCGTGTAGCTGACCAGTACTAATAGCTCAATTGGCTTGATTTATGCACTGAAAAAAATTTTAAAACAAAAATAGAGAAATTGATAAATGCAATTATCAAAATATATAACAAAGTATATAGAAGCAAAAAAAATAAGAAAAGTTTTTATGCTATCTGGTACAGGCTCAATCTATCTCGATGCTGCTTTTTCCAAATCCAAAAAATTAAATTATATTTGCGCAAGACATGAAGCAGCTGCAGTAATGATGGCTAATGCTACTTCAAAATTAAGTGGTAATGTTGGAGTAGTGATTGCCACTACCGGGCCAGGCGGAACTAATGCAATTGGAGGACTAGCAGAGTCATGGGTTGACTCAGTTCCTATACTAGTCATATCTGGCCAAACATTTGGTTATCAAATTTCAAATAAGGCTAGATCTTTTGGGTTACAAGGTTTCAATATTATTGATAATGTAAAAAAAATCACAAAGTATTCTGCCATAATAAACGATCCTCAAAAAATCAAGTATCATTTAGATAAAGCATTTTATTATGCTTCAGAAGGCAGACCAGGACCAGTGTGGTTGGATATTCCTATGGACATTCAAGCTGCAGAGGTAAAACCAAATCTACTGAGAGGCTTTAAGAAAAAAGACAAAATTAAAAAAAACAAAGCTTCAAAATACAAAAAACTTAATTCTCTTCTAAATAATTCTAAAAAACCCGTTATTCTTTACGGTCAAGGAATTAGACTTTCTAAGTCAGTTAATGAATTTAGAAAATTTACAAGAAATTTAAATATACCGGCAATATGCACACGCATGGGTTTAGATATATTGAAATATGATGAGTCAAATTTTTTTGGTTTAGCTGGAATAAGAGGACATAAATTTTCACAAAAAATAATTAAAAAAGCAGATTTACTTTTAACTATTGGAACAAGTATTCCCCATACTGTTATTGGAAAAGACTTAAATAATTTAAATAAAAATATTCAGATAATCTCTAATGATATAGATCTCAACGAGTTAAATAAAAAAAATTTGATAAAACCAAAAATTATATTTGATGAAGATTGCAAAACTTTTTTAATTACAGCCAGAAAATTTTTAAGAAAAACTAATAATGATAAGCGGTCTAATTGGATGAATTATTGCAAACAACTTAAAAAAAATCTTCCAACCTTAGACAAAAAATTGATTAAAAATCCGATAAATTCCTATTATTTGGTTGAATGTTTAAATATCTTATCAAAAAATAATGCAATTTTTATTAACGATGCAGGAAGTGCAAATTATGCATCTTCTCAAGGATTAAAAATTAAAGGAGATCAAAGAGAAATTACATCTGGAGCTTTTTACAGTATGGGAGTCGCTGTTCCTATGGCAGTTGGAGCGGCAGCAGCATATGACAATAAAAGACAGACAATTGTTGTGACGGGCGACGGGTCTATTGAGCTAAATATCCAGGAATTAAGAACTATATCTTTAAGTAATTTTAATATCAAAATATTTGTTATTAATAACGGTGGCTATGCCTCAATAAGAAAATCGCAAGATGATATTATGTCTGGTGGTCATTATATTGATGATACTTCAGTTTTAAATTTTGAAAATATTGCAAAAGCATTTAAAATTAAATATTTAAAAATAGATAACTACCGAAATTTAAAAACAAAGATAAAAAGTGTTTTGAATAAAAAAATACCGTACCTGATAGAAGTTATTTGTGATGATAAACAGAAAATTATCGAAACCGTGTGATAATATACATTTAATAAAGTTAGCCAATTGATAATCTCAATTTAATCGGGTATTAAGTTATTGATGAGAGAAAAAAGTTCAAATAGAAGTTTTGGAATAATTTTTTTTATAGTTTTTTTATTGATATCAGTTTGGCCGATTATGGATGGGCAAGAGCCCAGAGTTTGGTCTCTTATAATTTCACTAATTTTTTTAATTTTAGGAATATTAAATTCAAAAATATTAACCCCTTTTAATTTAGCGTGGATTAAACTAGGAGAAATTCTTGGAAGATTTATAGCACCTGTAGTAATGGCAGTAATTTATTTTTTAATTGTAACGCCTATAGGACTTTTTATGCGAATAATTGGAAAAGATTTACTGAATCTAAAGTTTTCACAAAATAGTTCCTACTGGATTAAAAGAGAAAAAAATTTAGGTCCAATGAAAAGGCAATTTTAATGTTAACCTTTATAAAAGAATTCTTTGATTTTTTAAAAGAAAGAAAAAAATATTGGCTATTCCCAATCATATTGGTTTTGGGTTTTTTTGGTATACTAATAGTTCTTAGCCAAGGTTCAGCGGTAGCTCCGTTTATTTATACAATTTTTTAGTGAAATCAATTTTAGGTATCTCAGCATTTTATCACGACAGTGCCGCGGCGTTGATTATTGATGGAAAGATTGTTTCTGCTGCTCAAGAAGAAAGATTTTCAAGAAAAAAACATGATGCTAGATATCCTTACAACGCTGTTGAATTTGTTTTAGGTCACTCAAACTTGAAATTAAGTGAAATAGATCATATCGTTTTTTTTGAAAAACCTTTTTTAAAATTCGAGAGATTACTAGAAACATATTTGGCTTTCGCACCTAAAGGCTTTGCCTCTTTTTCAATGTCTATGCCCATTTGGTTAAGTGAAAAACTTTTTCAAAAGAAATTCTTATTCGATAAACTTAAGCAGCATGATAAAAATTTTAAGGATATAAACAGAATTAATTTTTCAGAACATCATTATAGTCATGCTGCAAGTGCATTCTATCCTTCCCCCTTTAAAGAAGCTGTTATATTGACATTAGATGGCGTAGGAGAATGGGCAACTACAACAGTAGCAGTTGGTAAAGAAAACAAGATAACAATGATAAAAGAAATTCATTTTCCACATTCAATTGGATTACTTTACTCCGCATTTACTTTTTACACTGGCTTTAAAGTTAATAGTGGGGAATATAAAGTCATGGGTCTTGCTCCTTACGGTGAGCCGAAATACAAAGATCTTATTTTAAAAGAACTTATTGATTTAAAAGATGATGGATCTTTTAGACTTAACATGAAGTATTTTAATTATGCAACTGGACTTACAATGACAAATGATAAATTCTCGAAGTTGTTTGGCGAAAAGGTAAGAGACCCAAAAAAAGATTTATTGACACAATTTCATATGGACATCGCAGCATCCATCCAAGCTGTAATTGAGGAAATTGTTTTAAGATTAACTGAGTCAATTTCTAAAGAGACAAAGATTAAAAATTTATGTATGGCTGGTGGAGTCGCCTTAAATTGCGTGGCAAATGGCAAGATATTAAAAAAAAATATTTTTGAAAATGTCTGGTTTCAACCAGCAGCTGGTGATGCAGGGGGATCTTTAGGTGCAGCTTTAGCATTGTGGTACCAAGAACTTGGAAATAAAAGAACAATTGATACTAACAAAGATAGTATGCAAGGCTCTTATCTTGGACCATCATTTAAAGATAATCAGATTGAGAAAATTTTAAACTCTTTAGGAGCAAAATATGAAAAAAAAGATGAAGCTAATCTAATTAGCGCTGTTGCCAAAGAGTTAAATAATAAGAAAACTATTGGTTGGTTTCAAGGACGTATGGAATTTGGACCAAGAGCCTTAGGGGCACGATCTATTATTGCAGATCCAAGATCTGACAAAATGCAGAAAGAACTTAACTTAAAAGTTAAATTTAGAGAAAGCTTTAGACCTTTTGCACCCTCTATATTAAGGGAGGACGTCAGTGAATGGTTCGATTTAAATTCAGATAGTCCCTACATGCTCTTAGTAGCTAATGTAAAAAAAAATATACAAATACCAATGAACGAAAAAGATCAGAAACTTTTTGGTATAGAAAAATTAAATGTCAAAAGATCATCTGTTCCCGCTGTAACTCATGTTGATTATTCAGCAAGAATTCAAACAGTTCATAAAGAAACTAATGCAAAATATTATAAACTCTTAAAGAAGTTTAAAGAGATAACAGGATGTCCCTTATTAGTTAACACGTCTTTTAATATAAGAGGTGAACCTATAGTTTGCTCTATTGAAGACGCTTATAAGTGTTTTATGGGAACAAATCTTGATATTTTAGTATGTGAAAATTATATTTTATTTAAAGAAAAACAAGATGACAAACTGAAAAAAAACTATCAATCAAATTTTGAATTAGACTAAACTCTTTCCGTGAAAAAATTTTTGAAAATACTATCAATAAATACAATTGTTACTTTAGCAATAATATCATTGATAGAGATATTTTTTGGTCATTGGTTTGATAAAAATAATCTTGGACCTTATGTTAGAGAGCATCGTTTAAGAAAAGCGACATATATTGTAAACTATCAGGAAAAACCAATCGAATTTATTTATAAAAGAAATTATTATGCATTTAGAGGAGAAGATGTTCCGCTCCAAGATATATCAGCGGTAATTATAGGAGGCAGCACGACAGACGAAAGATATAAGCCAGAAAGGTATACTATTACAGAAATGTTAAATCAAAAACTTTCTCAAAAAAATATAAAGATAAAAATTTCAAATGCTGGCATTGAAGGCCAGTCAACTAGAGGACATCTTTCTAATCTAAAGTATTGGTTTCCGAGACTTAAAGATTTTAAACCTAGATATATTATTTATTACATAGGAATAAACGATCAGTATGCAGACCAGGAACTTAGAAATGAATTCCAAGATGGTAAAATTTTGAGCGACACTAAATATGAAAGAATTTGGGATAATATTAAATCAAGAAGTTTACTTTATGATTTTGCAAGAAAAATAAAACACAAATACCACAAATCAGAAAAAAAACTTCTTTATGATTTTGATGAAGGGATTAAAAAATATAGATCAAGCAACACAAAGTTTTTAAGTTATAAAGATTTTAAAAATAATAATGACTCTAATACTGTTTTAACCAAACATAAAAAACTTATAAATGTTTATATTTCTAGAGTGGATAGGCTACATGTAGAAACTACTAAAATTAATGCAATTCCAATTTTTATAAACCAATTAACAGCCGAAGGTTTTAATAATACAGCGCTTGTAGCTTTGAATTTATCTTTAATAAATCACTGTAAAATTAAAGAATATGAATGTATAGATCTTGCGTCTAAATTAGATGGCAAATTTGATTTTTGGTGGGATGGCATTCACACAACGCCAAAAGGATCTCAAGAAATAGCAAATATCATCGCTCCAGAATTAATAAAAATTATTAATAAAACTAACAAAAATTAGAAGTTTCTTATTACAACATATAGTTGTACCTTCCGTTTTACACACACTATAGGTCAGTAAAAATTATAATAATTTAAGAAAAACCTTTACTGTTCAATTATTGAACAATAGAATGTTCAATAATTGAACATATGAAGGACCAAGAAGACCATTTTGATGTTTTAAGAAAGATTCAACAAAATCCCGAATCTACCCAGCGGGAGCTAGCTGAAGAGCTCGGTTTTAGTTTGGGAAAATTAAACTATTGTTTAAAAGCATTACAGTCAAAAGGTTTAATTAAAATAGAAAATTTCAAAAAAAATCCAAATAAACTTAACTACTTTTATGTCTTAACACCCAAGGGAATTGCACAAAAAACTAAGCTTACCTTGAATTACATGAAAAGAAAAATGAGTGAATACGACGAGTTAAAGAAAGAACTCAAGGGAAAATAAAATGTGGACAGTATTGAAATTTGATAAAAAAAATCTGGCCTTACTCAAAGAAGACTTGACAGAAAAATTAGGTAAAGAATTAAAGATCTACATTCCAAAATTACGAATTCAAAAATTTAAAAATAATAAATTAATTAATAAAGAGTTTAATTTACTTGGAGATTATTTATTTTGCTTTCATAAAAGTTTAGAATGTAAAAAAACAATTAATTCGTTGAGATTTACAAGAGGACTAAAATATTTTTTAGAGGGTTTTGTAGAATCACAAAAAGACATAGAAAAATTTATTGGTAAGTGCAAAGAATTAGAGAGCGAAGACGGTTTTCTCTCTAAAAATTTCTTTGATTTAGAAATAAATAAAAAATATAGATTTTCATCTGGACCTTTTACTGACAAAATCTTTCAAATTATTAATTTGCAAAGAAATAGAATTCAGATTTTAATGGGTAACATAAAAACGACAATTAAAAAGAAAGAATTTTTATTTACTCCAGCATAAAAAATTAAAATGAAAAAATGGAATGTAAAGTGTACTTTTTGCAAAGTGCGGAGCATTGGTTAAACAAAATATGAAAGATTTCAAAGCAGCAGTAATTACTAAAAGCAACAAACCTCTTAAGCTTTTGAATATTAAATTTAAAAAACCTGAGTCCAATCAAGTTTTGGTCAAGATATTATACTCTGCTTTTTGCTCATCCCAATACGGTGAAATTTCAGGTATTAAGGGAAAAGATAATTTTTTACCTCATTGTTTAGGTCATGAAGCTTGCGCACTAGTTATTGAAGCCGGAATAGGAGTAAATAAAGTTAAAAAAAATGACCTAGTTGTCCTTCACTGGATGAAGTCAGATGGATCTGATGCAGGTGGAATTAAATATGAGAGTAAAGATTACCCAAAAAGTATTAATGCTGGTCAAATAACAACATTTAGCGAATATTCAATCGTATCTGAAAATAGGTTAACAAAAGTTCCCAAAAATAAATTTAATTTAAAAATTTTACCACTTATGGGTTGTTCTATACCTGTAGCAATATCAACACTAGAAAAAATTCTTAATGTAAGATTTGGAAAAAATATTTTAATTCTTGGTGGAGGTGCTTTAGGTATTCCAATGATTCACTATTGTAGGAAAATGCTACTATCCAACATTGAAGTTTTTGAAAAAAGAACGAAAGCTATAAAAAAATGTAAAATTTTTGGATCTTCAAAAGTATATAAGAACACTGAGGATCATAAATTAATATCAAATTTAAAAAACAATTTTTACGACTACATTGTGGATACTACAGGTTCAGCAAAATTATTGTCAAAAATCTTAAAATATCCATCTAGAGGCAAAACAGTTTTGGTTGGTGTTCCAAGATTTAATCAAAATTTAACTATAAATACTTTAAAATTAAATTATGGTTTAAAATTACTTGGCTCATACGGAGGTGATTTTTCACCAGAAGAAGATCTTTTGAGATATCTAAGCTTTTTTGTTAAGACAAATTTCAATTTTAAAGAATATATTGACGGAACATATTCTCTTAAAAAAATAAATAAGTTAATTAATGATTACAAGAACAAAAAAATTTTTGGAAAAGCATTAATAAAAGTTACTAATTAATAATGACAAAAAAAATTTTAGTTACAGGGGGTTCAGGCTACAAAGGAGTAAAATTAATTAAATCCTTATTAAAGCATGGTTATAAGGTTATAAATATTGATAAAAATATCTTTGGTAATTACTTTATAAAACATAAAAATGTAAAGAATTATAAAATGGACATAAAAGATATCGGCAAGATTGATATTAAAAATGTCCATACATGTATTCATTTAGCAAGCATAGCTAATGATCCAATGACAGATTTGAACCCCACTTTAAGTTGGGAAACATCATCTCTAGGAAGTTATCTACTTATGGAGCATCTAATTAAAAATAAAGTTAAAAAAATTATTTATGCTTCATCAGGATCTGTTTATGGAATTAAAAAAGAAAAAAGAGTAACTGAAGACTTATCTTTAAAACCAATTTCAACTTACAATAAGGTAAAAATGGTAACTGAGAGAATTCTTCTATCCTACAAAGAAAAAATAGATGTGATAATAATCAGACCAGCGACTGTCTGTGGATTTTCACCTAGAATGAGATTGGATTTAACTGTTAACATGCTTACCTTTCAAGCACTTAAAAAAAAAGAAATTACTGTATTTGGTGGAAAACAAAAAAGACCAAATATTCATATTGATGATTTGATTGAAGTTTATTTATTTTTTATTAAAAAAAATAACTTGAAGCATGGAATTTTTAACGCAGGTTTTGAAAATTTGTCAATTTTAGAAATAGCAAATAATATTTCTAAAAGAATTAAATCTAAAATTAATATTAAAAAAAATACAAGCGATAACAGAAGCTACAATCTTGACTCAAAAAAATTATTAAAAGCTGGTTTTAAACCCAAAAAAAATATAAATATGGCAATTAGCGAGTTAAAAAAAAATGTACGAAAACAAGATACTTAAAGATCAAGCAAATTATCATTCTATCAAATGGTTAAAAAAGAAAATAAAAAAATTATAGTTATAGGTTCAAATAGTTTTTCTGCAGGATCACTAATTAATCTACTCTTGCAAAAAAAATACAATGTTTACGGAATGAGTAGATCTATACTAAATAAAAAATCGTTTTTACGTTTTAATCCAAAAAATAAAAATTTTCATTTTTATAAATTTGATGTTAATAAAGACCAAAATAAAATGTTAAAATTAATAAAATCCACAAAGCCTTCATATATATTCAATTACGCATGTCAAAGTATGGTTGACGAAAGTTGGGAATATCCTATGGATTGGTTTTATACGAATTCTTTTAATACAACTAAACTATACAACAGTATATCTAAACTTAAATTTAAAACTAAGCTTATTCATATTTCTACCCCCGAAGTTTATGGAAGCACTTCTGGAAAAATAACAGAAAATAATCCATACAATCCTAATTCACCATATGCAGTATCTAGAGTTACGCCAGAACTTTTTCTTAAAATACTTAATAAAAGAAATAAGATTAATTATTGTTCAATTAGAGCAAGCAATGTTTATGGTGAATATCAAAGAATCTATAGAATTATTCCAAGAACAATCTACTCAATACTAAAAAGAAAAAAAATTAGACTAGAAGGAATGGGTCGTCCAAGAAGAAACTTTATTCATATAGACGATGTTTCAAGAGCCACACACTCTATAATGAAAAGAGGTAAAAGTGGAGAAATTTATCATATATGTGGCAGTAAATTTATTTCTATAAAAAATTTAGTTAAATTAATTTGCAAAAAAATGAATTACAATTTTGATAATTTAGTAACTTATTCTACAAAAAAACCTGGAAGAGATAAATCTTATTACTTGTCTAATAAAAAAATTAGAAAAGACTTTAATTGGAAGGACCAAATATCAATTGAAAAAGGGATTGATCGCTCTATGGCTTGGATTAAAAAAAATTTAAAATCTTTTTCAAAAATAGATCAGAATTACCAACATAAAAAATAAAATTTATGAAATCTTTAGTAACAGGAGGAGCTGGTTTTATCGGAAGCAATCTTGTAGATGAATTAGTTAAACAAGGACACCATGTTACAGTTTTAGACAACTTTTCGACAGGTAGAAGATCAAATTTAACCCATCACAGTAAAAAAAATATTAAAATTATAAATGTTGATATTTCAAATAAAAAAAATTTAGATAGGTACTTCAAAGGTATTAAATATGTTTTCCACCTAGCAGCACTTGCAGACATAGTACCTAGTATAGAAAATCCAGAAAGATATTATAAATCAAATGTTGTAGGTACATTCAATATACTTCAAGCTTCAGCAAAAGCTAAAATAAAAAAATTTATTTATGCTGCCTCTGCAAGTTGTTATGGATTTCCAAAAAAATTTCCAACGAGCGAAAATGAAAAAATCAAACCTGAATATCCTTATTCGTTTACAAAGTGGCAGGCAGAAGAATTGATTATGCATTGGGCAGGGTTATTTAATTTTCCAGCAATATCATTACGATTTTTTAATATTTATGGTCCAAGATCTAGAACATCAGGTGCATATGGTGCAGTATTTGGAGTTTTTTTAGCTCAAAAAATTTCAAACAAACCACTTACAATTGTAGGAGACGGAAAGCAAACAAGAGATTTTTTACATGTTAAAGATTTGACCAAAGCAATAATAAAAGCAGCTTATTCAAAAAAAATTGGAAAAATTTATAATGTTGCAGGTGGCCGGGAAGTGACAGTGAATAAAATTGCTAATTTGATTGGTGGAAAAAAAATAAAAATTCCTAAGAGACCAGGTGAGCCTGATAGATCACTTGGTGATATTAAAAAAATCAAAAAAGAATTAAATTGGAAGCCTAAAATCCAAATTGAAGAAGGAGTAAAAAATCTTCTTCAAAATATTGATTATTGGAAAAAAGCTCCTGTTTGGACACCATCTAAAATAGAAAAAGCTACAAAAATTTGGTTTCAACTTGTAAAAAAACGTAATTCATAAATTGACTACAAAAAAAATTATAAGTCTTTTGGATTTATCTAAAAAGATAAAATCTTTAAAAAGTAAAAACAAAAAAGTTGTGCATTGCCACGGAGTTTTTGATGTGCTTCATATTGGACACATAAAACATTTCAATTCTGCGAAAAAAAAAGGAGATATTTTAATAGTAACAGTGACGCCCGACTCTTTTGTCAACAAAGGACCTAATAGACCAATTTTTTCAATAGATTTTAGAATGCAATGTATAGCGGCATTAAAAAATGTAGATTATGTTGCAGCAAATACATCACCAGATGCAATTTCAGCAATTAAATTAATTAAACCAAATATTTATTGTAAAGGCAAGGACTACCTAAACAAAAAATTTGATGTCACTGGAAAAATTGGAAAAGAAGAAAATGCAGTGAAAAAGATTGGTGGTAGAGTATTTTATACAAACGATGAATTATTCAGCTCAAGTAAAATAATAAATAATTTTGGATATAATTTAACAAATGATCAAAAAAAATATCTTGATAAAATTAGATCTAATAAAAACTTAAGTAGCAGCAAAAATATATTTAAAATTTTTCAGTCATTTGAAAAATTAAAAGTACTTGTAATAGGAGAAACTATTATTGATGAATATGCCTACTGTGAAGCGTTAGGAAAATCAGGAAAAGAACCTGTATTAGTTTTGAGAGACTTATATAGTGAAAAATATTTAGGTGGTGCAGCAGCAATTACAAAAAATCTTTCAACTTTTTGTAAAAAGATAAGTTTGTTGAGTTGCTTGGGTGAGAAAAGAGAGCAAGAAAACTTTGTTAAAAAAAGTCTCCAAAAAAATATCCATACTAAATTTATTTCAAAAAAAAGATCTTGCACAATAGTAAAGAAAAGATTTGTCGACAATATAAATAAAACTAAAGTTTTAGGAGTACACTCAATTAACGATCAGCCCCTTGATCTCAAACAACAAGCAGAATTCAATAAGCTTTTAGTGAAATATGTTAAAAATCATGATGTTGTGATCGTGTCAGACTATGGACACGGTTTAATTTCTAATGATTCAGTTAAACTAATAATCAAAAATTCAAAATTTTTGGCAGTAAATGCCCAACTTAATTCAGCAAATATTGGTTATCATACAATATCAAAATATAAAGGAGCAGATTTAATTATAATAAACGAAAATGAAATGCGTCATGAACTTAGAAATAAAGTTGATAATGTTAATACTTTAATCAAGGAACTGTCAAAAAAATTGAAATCAAAGTTTACTACAGTAACTTCAGGAAATAGGGGAGCTAAAATTTATGATACCTTTTCAAGAAAAATAACTGATTGTCCAGCTTTTGCTAGTAAAGTCGCTGACAAAATTGGTACCGGTGATACTATGCTTGCCTTATTAAGTATTTGTATTTCTAAAAAAATTAACACTAGCTTTTCTATGCTTTTATCTGCACTTGCTGCAGCAGAAAATATTCAATATATGGCAAATAGTATTATTGTGACAAAAAGTAGAATCCTCAAAACCTTACAATCTTATTTAAAATAAACAAATGAAAGTAAGATATTCTTATCTACCGCAACAATTCAGAAATACATCGAGATTGTGGGCAAAACTAAAGAAGTTTGTTAAAACTGGTGATTTCACTTTAGGCAAACCTTTGGCAGAATTTGAAAAAAAATTTGCTAATTTAATAGGCGTTAAGTATGCGGTTGGTGTTAATTCTGGAACAGATGCATTAAAACTTTCATTAAAAGCATTGAATATTGGTCCTGGAGACGAGGTAATAACAGCAGCAAACACCTTCGTTGCTACTGTAGGAGCTATAAATGAACTGGGTGCAAAAATTATATTTGTAGATTGTGATGACACGTTTTGCATGAATGTAGACCTAATCGAAAAAAAAATATCAAAAAAAACTAAAGCAATAGTACCAGTTCACTTTACTGGATGTATGCCAAAAATGAAAAAATTGATGAAATTATCTAAAAAATATAAAATACCAGTAATAGAAGATGCTTGCCAATCTATTCTAAGCTCTTATCAAAAAAAACTAAGTGGCACCTGGGGTATAACCGCTGCTTTTTCATTTCACCCACTTAAAAACATAAATGTATGGTCTGACGGAGGTATGGTAGTTACTAATAATAAAAAAATTTTTAATAAACTTACCCTCTTAAGAAATCATGGCTTAGTAAATAGAGATGAAATCAAGATATTGGGGTACAACTCCCGTTTAGATACTTTCCAAGCCGTTGTGGGAAATTGGATATTGCCCAAGGCTAAAAATATTGCCAAACAAAGAATAAAAAATGCTGCTTATTTAGATAATGGATTATCAAAAATAAAAGAAATTATAATTCCTTCGCGTCCAAAAGAAGTTAAACATGTCTTTCATCTTTACATGGTTTTTGCAAAAAAAAGGGATGAACTATATAAGTATTGTTTAAAAAAGGGTATTGAGACCAAAATACACTATCCGAAGCCTATTTACAGACAAACTCCATTTATTAAGATGGGTTATAAAAATGATGATTTTCCAGTTGCAAATGCTCATACAAAAAAAATAATTTCTTTTCCTTGTGATCAACATTTAAATAAAAAACAAATTAATTACATAATAAAAACTGTTAAAAATTTTTACAAATCAAAATGAAAGTAAAATATCTTAATTTTATCCAGCAGTGGAGTTCAGAAAGAAAAAAACTTCTTAGAATAATAGACAATATTTTCTCTACTGGAGAATATGTTGGTGTTAATTGTAAAGAAGTAATTAAATTTGAAAAAAATATCTCTAAGTTTTTAAAAATAAAACATACAGTTTCTTTAAATAGTGGAACGGACGCTCTTACATTAGCTTTACATTCAGTTGGCGTTAGAAGGGGTGACGAAGTAATTACGCCAGCTAATTCATATATTGCTTCAACTGGATCAATTGCGCATTTAGGAGCTAAACCAGTTTTTGCTGATGTTTTGCCAGATCAAAATATTGACCCAAAACAACTTGAAAAACTTATTACAAAAAAAACAAAAGCAATAATGGTGGTACATTTAACTGGCAGAAGCTGTGATATGAAGTCTATAATGAAAATTGCTAATAAAAATAAAATAGAGGTCATAGAGGACTGCGCCCAAGCATTTGGAACAAAATATCAAAGCAAATATTGTGGAACATTCGGCTCTGTGGGATGTTTTTCTACCCATCCTTTAAAAAACTTTAATGCAATGGGAGACGGGGGTTTTATAACCACTAATAACTTAAAAACTTATAACCTTATCAGCAAACTGAGAAATCATGGTCTTAGAAGCAGAGATAAAGCAGATCATTTTGGTTACAATTCAAGGTTAGATAATGTTCAGGCTGCAGTCCTTAATTTTAGATTAAAAAACATTAAAAAAGTTTTTAAAAAAAGAAGACAAAATGCAGATTTTTATATACGAAATTTAAATAAAAAATTTATTTTTTGCCCACCAGAAAAAAAATCTGAGTTCAATACCTACCACTTATTTGTCATACAAGTTTCGAATAGAGAAAAGTTGCAAAGATACTTAACAAGAAAAGGTATAACTACTTATGTACATTACCCTATACCTATACATAAGCAGAAAATGTTTAAAAATAAATTTTCTAAAAGTTTTTTACCTGTTACCGAAATTCAATCAAAAAACATTTTATCTTTACCAATACATGATGGATTGACGAATAAGCAACTTCATTATGTAGTAAATTCAATTAACAATTTTTTTGAAAAATGATAAATTTAAATAAAAATTTATTTAAAAAAATCTATAAAATTAGAAAAATTGAAACAAAAATATCCCATCAATACAAAGATCAAGAAATGAGATGTCCTGTTCATCTCTCTATTGGTCAAGAGGCCGTAGCAGCTGGTGTTTGTCAAGCATTGAAAAAAGAGGATAAAATTTTAAGCTCTCATAGATCGCACGCACATTACATTGCTAAGGGGGGAAATATAAATTCTATGATGGCAGAATTATATGGAAAGGAAACTGGTTGTGCCAAAGGATTAGGAGGTTCTATGCATCTACAAGATAAAAAGGCAGGAGTAATTGCAGCCGTACCAATAGTAGGAAGTACTATTCCTATCGGTGTTGGGGTAGCTTTGAAATCTATCTCAAATATCAATAAAAAAAAATTTATAACAGCAATCTTTTTTGGAGAAGGCGCAACTGAAGAGGGGATATTTCACGAAAGCATAAACTTTGCAGTAGTTAATAATTTACCAGTCCTATTTGTTTGTGAAAATAATTTTTTTTCTGTTTATACTCCTTTAAAAGACAGGCAATCAAAAAAAAGGAATATAATTAATATCATCAAAAGTAATGGTATGTCTGCTTTCTCTGGAGACGGAAATGATGCCACAAAGGTTTATAAAATCGCAAAAAAAAGTATTAACTATATTAGAAAATATAATAAACCAGTTTTCTTAGAATTTAAAACCTATAGATGGCTCGAACATTGCGGCCCAAATTGGGATGACAACTTAGGATATAGAGAAAAAAGTGAAATAAATAAATGGATTAAAAAATGTCCTCTTAAATCAATAGAAAAAAAACTTGTAAAAGATAATTTAAATAAAATAAAAAACGAAATTGATAATCAAGTATTAAAAGCCTTTAAATTTGCTAGAAAAAGTAATTTTCCAAAAGTAAAAATTTTAAAAAAATATAATTAAATTTAAGAATAAATTGAGAAAAATAAAATATTTTCAGGCTATTAAAGAAGCCCAAACCCAATTATTACAAAAAGATAAATCTGTAATGATTATGGGACTGGGTGTAAATGATCCCAAAGGTATTTTTGGTACTACAAAAGATTTATATAAGACTTTTGGAAACAGAAGAATTTTAGAGACACCAACTTCTGAAAACGCAGTAACTGGCGTTGCAATTGGAGCTGCTATTCAAGGTTTGAGACCAATTTTAACGCATCAAAGAGTAGAATTTAGTCTTTTGTCAATTGAACAGATTATTAATCAAGCAGCAAAGTGGCACTTTATGTCAGCAGGGGAATTTAACACTCCTCTTGTAATAAGATTGATTATAGGCAAGGGCTGGGGACAAGGTCCACAACATTCACAAAGTTTAGAAACACTTTTTTCTCATATTCCTGGATTAAAAGTTGTAGCACCATCCAGCGCTTATGATGCTAAAGGTTTATTAGTTAGTTCGGTAAGGGACAATGGACCAGTGATTTTCTTTGAACACAGATGGCTACACAACATAAACGGTAAAGTTCCAAAAAAATTATACTCAATACCAATTGGTAAGGGCAAAGTAGTTCAAAAAGGAAAAGATATAACAATCGTATCTTTTTCTGAAGCGTTAATACAGGTATTGAGATTAAAAAATATTTTGATTAAGTGTGGTATCTCTGCTGAGATAATCGATTTGAGATCATTAAGACCACTCGATAAAAATTGTATTATTAGATCTGTTAAAAAAACAAAAAGACTATTAGTAGTAGATAATGGTTGGAAATCCTATGGTATTAGCGCTGAAATTGTTTCTTTAGTTATTGAAAAGTTGGGAAATTTAAAAGAAAAACCCATAAGATTGGGAATTAAAGAAATTCCCATTCCCAGCACAAGAGCTTTAGCAAAAGAATGTTATTTAAATTCGGAGACCATCTTGGACTCAATATCTAAACTAACCAAGACTAAAATAAAAAGTAATATCAAGAATAAATTTTTGAAAAAGCTATCTTTAAAAGAAACTGATATTCCATATAAAGATTTTCAAGGACCTTTTTAAAAAAATGAAAAACCTATCAAAATTTGAAAATATTTTTTTAAAAAAAGGATTAATAATAAAAAAAGTAGAAAATATTAATTCGTTAAATTATATTAATAGTTTAATAAAAAAAAATTTAATTAAAATACTAGGTTTAAAAACAAATATTAAAAAATTTAATTTAAATAAACTTCATTTTTATTTAAAAGAAAAAAATTTAAATCAAATTAGATTAGAATTAATTAATAAAATTAACAAAGACGAAAAATTTAAAAAAAATTATTTTTTGTTAGCAGAAAATATGTTGGAAAATATTATTGGAAATGAACTTGCAATGCAAAATAATATTAATCTTTCAATCCAATTACCAAAAGATGAGAACTCATTATTACCTATTCATTCAGACACATGGTCAGGAGACTCACCTTTTGAAAGTGTATTATGGTTACCACTAGTTAATTGTTACAAGACTAAATCAATGTTTATACTTAATTCAAAAAAAATGAAGAAATTTAATTCCGTTTTTTCCAGTAAAAAAATTAAATCTGTTTCAGATTTATATAATAAGTTTAAAAAAGACTTAAATTTTATTAAAATAAATTATGGAAACTACTTACTTTTTAACCAGAACATTCCACATGGCAATTTAATAAATACAACTAAAGAAACCAGAGTGTCATTAAATTGTAGATTTAAAGGATTATTCACTCCTTATCAGCAAAAGGAGTTGGGAAGTTTTTTTTCACCACTGAAATTAAGAGCAAGTACAAAATTAGGTCTTGATTATAAGCTTCCAGGCAGCAACTAAACACATGATTTTTAAGGGATATATTTCGAGTAGACGACTCCTAGATGGTTCGCTAAACCAGCAGAAAGTTCAAAATTTAGTAATTAGGGATGCTTGCAATAAAAGAGGTTATGATTACAAACTAAGTTTTACTGAGTATGGTATTAAAGATTGTTTTCTTAATTATAATGAGATGTTAATTGATATAAAGAAAAACAAATTTGATGGAATTGCATTTTATAGCATTGCTCAATTACCAAAAAAAAAAACTGACAGGGAAAAACTTTATAAGATAGTCAAATCTAAGAAAAAAATACTATTTTCATTAGAAAATTTTTTAATAAAAGACAGTAAAGATATAAAAAAATTAGAAAATCTATTCAAAATAAAACTTTTACTCAAAAAATCTCCAAAAACCATAGATATAAAAAAAAAGTGAAATTTGCATCAAAAGCAATAATAATTGAAAATAATAACTACCTTTTACAATTAAGAGATAATAAAAAAAATATTTTGTACCCTAATAAATGGTGTTTTTTTGGAGGAACTTTAAAAAAAAATGAAACTCCTGAAATTTGTATAAAAAGAGAACTAAAAGAGGAATTATCAATCAGAATAAAAATAGTTATGAAAATATATGAGTGTTTAAATTATAAAACAAATACTTACTTAAATTATTTTTACATAAAATCAATATCTGAAATAAATAAAAAAAATTTAACTGAGGGTCAAAATTTAGGTTGGTTTAGTAAAGAAAAAATTAAAGTTCTTAAAAAAACTCCTGATATTAAAATTTTCGAAAATTATTTGAATTAAATATGAAAAAAGTCAAACTATGATTTGTTGGAGCTGGTTTTAACGGGCAAATTGGTTTTTTAGAAAATTTTTCTAAAAATAAAAATTGCACAATTTTTGGTCTTGCTGAATACAGAAAAAAATTAAGAAGTAAAGTTTCTAAAAAATATAATATTACAAATCAATACAGCTCACATAAAGATTTAGAAAAAGATATTAAAAAATATGATGGCATTGTTATTGTAACTAAAAGACATATGATGCCAGCAATTACATATGATTTTCTTAAATTTAGAAAACCAATTTTAAGTGAAAAACCTATGGCTATGTGTTCTCAACAAGGAAAAAAACTTTTAAAAAGATCACAAAAATATAAAACCCAATATAAAGTTGGTTATAACAAAATTTATGATGAAGGAATAATCAAAGCAAAGAAAGCATTTGATAAAATTAATAAAAATAAAAGCTTAGGAAAAATAGTTTTTATTAGGTCCCATAGGTTATCCGGTAGTGGCTATGATAAGAAAAATTTTTATTTTAAAACTAAAGAGAAAAACTTTTTAAATAAACCAAGCTGGGCATCCAAACCACAATGGTTACCAAGTAAATTTAATAAATCCTACGAAAAATATTTAAATCTTTATTGTCATAATATAAGTTTACTAAGATACTTTACCAGCGAAATTCCAAAAGTTGAAAAAGCAATATTGTCTGATAATAAAATGTCGATTGTAAATCTTAAATATAAGAATTTTAATGCAATACTTGAGACTGGTTTTTTCACTAAGCATGGTTGGGACGAGACTCTCGAAATATATTTTGAATTTGGTTCACTTTTAATAAAAATTCCTCCACAACATCACAAAAATAAATCTGCAAGTTTCCTTATTAATAAAAGTTTGCCTGGAAAAACTTATAATTTTAAATCCAAAAAATCTTGGTCTTTTAAAAACCAGTGTGATGCTTTTGTAAACGATATCCGAAATAAAAAAATTAAAATTAATCGAATACAAGATAGTATTAAAGATATAGATTTAGTTGAAAGAATCTGGAAAAATTTTCTTAATTTATGATACATAAAATTATTTCAAAATTAACGTTTTTAAAAAAATTAAATAAAAAATTAGCTAAACCTATTTTTACCTCAATTATTTATTTAGATGATGTATTTTTAAAACTAAGAATATTTTTAATATCAATTTTTCTTAAAAAAGATAATAAAGTTAAAAAAGCACTTAAAGACCTAAAAGAGAATGGAGTAGCAATAATTGAAAATTATTATTCTGATGATGAAATAAATAAAATTAAAAAAGAATGTTTAATGATACTCGATCAAATACCATTAGAAAAAGCAAAAAATACAGAATACATAGAAGCAGCAAGAGTCAATATAGAAGATAAAACTATTTATTTAGAAAAATTAGGAAAATCAATTAAAATCAAAGGACTTAATTTTTTAAACTCATTTTTTAATAAAATTGGAAAAAAGATGGAACTTAATCTTATAACATTGACCTATCATTTAAATACCAGTAAGCCCTATATTCTTTATAATGTTACACATGATGGCAGTGCAACTCATCCAGTATTAAAAGATTATAGTAAAGTTAAAACCAATGAGGCTATAGCTGGAAAACCTCATGTAGATCTTTTTATTCATAAACTCAGAGGTTTTGTTGCACTGAATGATATTGACAAAGAAAATGGTGCAACAATTTATTACAATAGATCAACAAATTCAAAAATTTTAAAAAAATATTATACCAATCTTTTTCTTGAGGAATTCGATTTTAAAATAGATAACAAACAATCTAATTATGTTGACGGTTCTGAGCTCAATGAGTTAAGCAAAAAATGCCCTAAATTATTTTTAAATTGTAAAAAGGGTGATTTAGGTTTAATTGATTTAAAAACAGCTCATCATGGTATTATACCAAAAAAAGGTGAGAGACATTTGTTATGGTTTTATTATTAATCTTAAAAATTTAGATAAATTATGAAAAGAGGACAATACCATGATGACTTAATCGAATACGCAATTAATGCGAAAAAAAATAATATAGCTTATCCTAAGAGATATTGTTTTGTTCTTACAAATCTATGTAACTTAGCTTGTACTTTTTGTTTTCAGGATAGAAAAAAACAAGAAGGAGCAATGACAGCAGATGACTGGATTAAACTTACAGATCAATTACCAGAAAATTCGAGAGTGACATTAACTGGAGGCGAACCGATAGTAATTAAAGATTTTAGAAAAATTTTTGATCATGTTGCCTCAAAATTTGAATGTAACATGATTACTAATGGCCTGCTTCTCACAGAAGATCTAATCAATTTCATGCTCGAATATAAAAATTTTAAAGTTCTATCTGTCTCAATAGACAATGAAAAAAATATAATTAGAAAACAAGCAAATGTTAATGAAAAAAAATGGGATGAAAAATGGCAACATGTTGAAAAGATGATGTTATATTTTCAGAAAAGGAAAAAAGAACTTAATTACAATCATTGTAACTTGGACTCAAAAACTGTTGTTTTAGACGAAAATGCCAAAGATTTATTAAATATTCACAAATACTGCGTTCAAGATCTTCAGTGCGATACTCATGCATTTCAATTTTTAAAAGGATCACCTATACAGCACTCAGATGTAATGTTTGATTTTAAAAAGATTTTTGAGAAAAGTATTTCTCCAGTTTACAAAAATTGGAAAACAATAATAAATCAATTAAATTTAGTAAAAGAATATAATAAAAATAATAATAAAACTGCTTTTCTTCATCCAGCTCTAGCTTCAGTTGCTGATGATGACAAAAAAATTGATATGGATTATTTTAACAATCCTGAACATATCAAAAAAAACTATAAACCATGTGTTGCTCCATGGGGAACAGCGCATATAAACGTTGATGGAACATTCTTCCCTTGTTTGGCAGTAAATATGGGAAATGTTAAGAATGGCTTAGACAAAGTAATTTATGGTGAAAAATTTAAAGAGTTTAGAAGAGTAATTGCAGAAGAGGGAACAGTTGAAGCTTGTAATCATTGCGGATGGCTCAAACCATTAAACTAGAGATATATTAAATTATGAAAAAAAAAAGGAATAAAAAAATTTTAAAAGAGTATCACATTACAAAAAGATCAAGTTTAATTGAGTTAAAAAATAGACAAAAATTACTGGATTTATACTTAAAATCACCAGTACCAGATAAAGAAAAATTAGAAAATTTAGGTTTATATTTAACTACTAAAAATTTTTCGAGGATGCTTTTTTTTAATGAAATTTATAGACAAATTTTAAATACCGAGGGAGTTATTATGGAATTTGGAATTAGATGGGGTCAGAATCTTTCAATACTTGTTGCACTCAGAGGTGCATACGAACCTTACAACATTAAGAGAAAAATTATAGGGTTTGATACCTTCGAGGGTTTTTTAAATGAGTCAGAAATAGACGATGGAAAATACCCCGTTGGTTCTCACAAACTACCAAAAAATTATTCAAATTATATATCAAATCTACTAAAACATCTTGAACAAGAGAACCCAGCGTCCCACATTAAAAAATATGAAATTATTAAAGGAGATGCATCAAAAACTCTAAAAAAATATTTAGATAAAGCAACCGAAACTATAGTTTCATTTGCATTTTTTGATATGGATATTTATAAACCCACAAAAAAGTGTTTAAGTTTAATGAAACCACATCTTGCAAAAGGTAGTATATTAGCATTTGACGAATTAAACTGTGATATGGCAAGAGGTGTAACGCCAGCATTAAAAGAAGTTTTCAACCTAAATAAAATAAAAATCAAAAGATTTCCCCATATTTCAAGAATTTCTTATTTTATAGTTTAATTACGACCCAAAACTAGACATAAAAAATTTGCATAGAAAAATTTAAAAATGTTAAAAAAGAAAAAAAAAGATTTTCTAAAAAAAATATCTATAAAAATTAGAAAATTAATTTTAAAAACAATTTATAATGCAAAATCTGGACATATAGGAGGAAGCCTTTCATGCGTTGATATACTAATCTCGTTATATTTTGGTAAAAATTTAAAGTTTAATGCTAAAAAACCGAAACTCAAAAATAGAGATAGATTAATTGTTAGCAAAGGTCATGCAACAGCAGCCTATTATGCCGTTTTAGCAAATCTAGGTTTTATAAAATATTCTGAATTAAATACTTATTGTAAAAATAATACTCGCTTAGCAACACATTTAAGTGAAAAAGTACCTGGTGTAGAATTTGATACTGGATCATTAGGACATGGTCTAGGTATTGCCTGTGGACTAGCATTTTCTGCAAAGCTTGATAAAAAAAAATATAAAGTTTTTGCTTTAATTAGTGACGGAGAATTATACGAAGGTTCAATCTGGGAAGCATTACTATTTGCAAGTCATCATAAACTTAATAATTTAACCATAATTATAGATAGGAATAAGCAAATTGTAATGGATAAAACTGAAGATTGTATCAAAATTGATCCACTAAGAAAAAAATTAATAGCTTTTGGATATAGAGTTTATGAAATTAATGGACATTCATTTGAAGAATTAGATAAGGTTTTTAATAAAATAAAATCTAAAAAAATCTTACTTCCGAGCATTATTATAGCAAATACAATTAAAGGCAAAGGTATCTCATTTATGGAAAAAAATCTTAAATGGCATCACGCTGTTCCACAAAAAGATGAATATGAAAAAGCAATTAAGGAACTAAATAATTAATGAAAAAAAATTTTGAAAATATTGATATTATGACTGCTTTTTTTAGAGAACTTAGAAATATCGGTCTAAAAGATAAAAATTTATTTTTTATTTCAGCAGATCATGGCGCATGGGCTTTGTCTGATTTTAAAAATAAACTTAATAAACAATATATGAACATTGGTATATCCGAACAAAACATGATTAGCTTTGCAGCTGGAATGGCACTTAATAAAAAAAAGGTTTTTTTATTTACAATAACTCCATTTATAACCCAACGTTGTCTTGAACAAATTAAAACAGATTTGTGTTATCCAAATTTACCAGTAACTATAGTAGGAAATGGTTCGAGTTTAACATATGCCTACCACGGAACTTCTCATCAAGCGATAGAAGATGTTGCAATTATGAGATCATTACCAAACTTAAAAATACTTAATCCTTGCGACAACACATC
Source organism: Pelagibacteraceae bacterium TMED124 (assembly GCA_002171275.2). The sequence goes on along the minus strand of NHFZ02000019.1, from coordinate 5,594 downwards.
CTCAAGAGGCGCTGTTAAAATAGCGTACCAATCAAAGCAACCAGTCTATATAAAATTAGATAAAGGATTTTTTCCCGATAATTATCAACATTTTAAAGAACTCGAAGATGGACTACATTATTTTGGTAATAAGAATAAATTTTCAGATTTGTGTATTTTTTCAACCGGAAGCATGATTGAGCAAGCAAAAGAAATTAAGAAGGCTCTAGAAAAAGAAAATATCAATACTTCTTTTATAGATATTTTTAGAATTAAACCGCTGAATAAAAAAAAAATAATTGAAATTTTGCATAAGACTAAAGCAGCAATAACCATAGAAGAACAACACATCGATGGTGGTATTGGTTCGCAAATTTGTGAATTAATTGTAGATAATCAGATATCAACTCCTCTTAAGAGATTTGGAATAAATGATGAATACTGCAAATCATATGGAGACAGAGAATGGTTGAGAAAATATTATAAAATAGACACCAATTCAATTATTAAAGAAACGTTTTCCTGGATTAAATCAAAGTATAAGAATGTCAAAAAATAATTACTTAGTTTTAGGGAATACAGGTTTTGTAGGAAAAAACCTTTTTATATATTTAGAAAAAAAAATAAAGAATAAGGCCAAAATTTTAGGATTTGGATCAAAAAAAATTGATCTTAGCATAGAAAATAAAGCAAAAAAATTATCTAAATTTATCGATAAAAAATCTATTATATTTTTTCTTTCATTCAATAAAACTCAAAGAAATGCAAAAATAAGTGATCTTGAAAAAAATTTAGATATAATAAAAAACTTTAATAAAATTATAAGTTTAAAAAAACCAAAAAAAATAATATTTTTTAGCACACAATCAGTTTATGGTGAGGATACAAATAATTTAAATACTACTGAGAAAACTCTGCCTGATCCCACTTCTTATTATGGAATAGCAAAATATCTTGCGGAGAGACTGTTAATAAAAATATGCGAAGAAAGGGAGATACCCTTAGTTGTTGCTCGAATTCCAAGAGTTTATGGAGAGGGGGACTCTGCCAAAAATTATGGACCAACGATGTTTCTCAATAATTTTTTGAAATTAAATTCATTTTCTATATGGGGAAATGGTGAGGAAAAAAGAGATTATATTTATATTAATGACCTTAATAATATTATTTTTAAATTATCGAATAATTCATTCCAAGGTGTGGTTAATGTTTGTTCAGGAAAACCATATTCTTTTAGTGAAATAATTAAAATTCTTGAAACTGTTTCAAAAAAAAAAATTAAAATAAAAAAAATAAAGAGAACAAGAAAAAAGGTCAATCATATAATGAATAATAATTTACTGCAAAAAATAATTGGAAATTATAAATTTGCTCATTTAGATAAAAATTTAGGCAGGTTATATAATCGTTATAAATCTAATGAAAAATAATAATTCTTATTTTAACTCTATAATTAAAAAAAAAAGAAATAATCTTTACTCAAAATTTATTTATTCAGAAAATATTCAACAAAAAGAGTTAATAAAATTGAGAAAAAAAGTTTTAGAAATCTTCTCAAAGAGTGAAAAAAGAAATTTTCAAAGTTTTAATAAATTAATGTTATTTCTTAATAAAACAAAAGTTTTCTTTCTAAAAAAAGATTTAGATTTAATGGTTGGTTTAGAGTCCAGCCTAATTGAATTATTAAAAAAAAAAGGCTTAATTAATAAGTATATTAAAGGCATAGAATTTCCGATAAATATTAGAATTGTTCACCCACAAAAACCTAAAAAATTTAAATCAAAATATGACACTGGATCAATACATTGTGATCCTTGGGCTGGAGAACCAAATGATTTGGTTAATATAGTTTTATATTTGAAAGTAAATAAATTTAGTCCCAAAATAAATATTTATGATATCGATCAAAGCAAAGCTAATTATTTCTCTAATTTGTCAAAATATTATAAAAATAAGTTTTTTTTAAATACAAAAAGATACTTTAAAGAAATGAAAAAAATTAAGAAATTACCGTCACTAAATTTATCCCATAAAAATGGTTCTATGTTTATTTTTAACTGTTTTACACCCCACAATTCAATGAGAGAAGGAAAAGAGGTCAGATTGAGTTTGGAATTTAGATTAAGACTTTCAGATCCTTATAAATCAAAAAAATATTGGCTTAATAAAACAAACAGAAGAGGGAGATATTGGTATTTGCCGAAGTTAAACACTAAAACTTTTAATAAAAGATTGGATAATGAAATTAGACTTTTAAAAAAAACTAATAATCATTCTAGTAAAATTTATTTAAGAAAAAAAGAGGTAAATAAGTTCTTATTTAATTAATTTTATTTTTTCGAATAAATAATTATGAAAAAACAACTTAATATATTTACAAAAATGCATCAGTCAACAAATAGAGATTATTTGGGAAGAATGTTCAATAACAAAGTGAAATCAATGACTAAAGCAAAAAAATTCGAATTTGATTATTGGGATGGACATCGGAATCATGGTTACGGTGGATATAAATATATTCCTGGAAAATGGACTCCAGTAGCAAAAAAATTAATAAAACAATACAAACTTAATTCCAGATCTAAAATCCTAGATGTGGGTTGTGGCAAGGGTTTTTTACTTTACGAGATTAAAAAACTAATTCCTACAATAAAAATTTCAGGATTTGATATTTCAAGACATGGAATAAAAAATTCAAAAAAAGAAATCAAAAAGTACTTATACTATCATGATGCACGAAAAAAATTTCCTATTAAAAGTAAATATTTTGATTTGGTATTTTCTTTTAATACACTTCATAATTTTAGATTACCTTCTTTGATTTTTTCTCTTAAAGAAATTGAAAGAGTATCAAAAAATTCCTTTTTATTAGTTGAAGGATATAGGAATGAAAAAGAACTTTTTAATTTACAATGCTGGGCACTAACCGCAGAGTCTTTTTTTACTGATAAGGAATGGAGATATATATTCAAGCAAGCTAACTACAAAGGTGATTACGAGTTTATATATTTTCAGTAATCTAATAAATTGAAAAATTTTCTATTTAAAAAAACTAGCTCACTTTTTTTTATTTTATATTCTTTTTTTAAAGAGGATAGAATAATTAAAAAACTTAAAAAAGAAAAAAAATTAGGAAAAAATCATTACAATAAAAATATTAAAAATCATCCAGCCTTTATCTTTTTTACTGCTTATAATAATATAAACTCCGATAAAATTTCAGAGGGTTATAAATTAATTGAAAATTTTGATGAAATAAAAAAAATCTGGAGCAAAAAAAAAAATTTAGAAAAAGTCATAGCAAAAGATATACTTCCTCCTTGTAGAGTGATGGGTAGTTTTGGAAATTACAGAACAGTCTTTGCATATCTGTTTAATAGAATAAATATTCTAAAAATAATCGAAAAACCTAAAATTTATGTAAAAAAATTTGATAAAATAAACAATAAATTTTTACTTTCACTTTTTAAACCATTTTTAAATTTTAATAATAACACTTATTCTTTTTATAAAAATATTAATAATATATTTTATTTAAAAGCTCCAATCGAGATATCTTTACCTTATAAAAAAAAATATTATCCTTGGTCAATTTCTGAAAACTTAATAAATCAATATAGATTAAAAAATAAAAATTTAAATTTTAATTTTTTAGAATTAAAGCGAAGTGACTATCTTGAAGGAAAAAAAATATTAAGCCAAAATAATCTAAGTAATTACAAATGGTATGTGGCTCTTCATGTTAGGGAAAGTAAAAAAAAAGATAGCCAAACAAACAGAGATGCTAATCCAAAAAATTATATGAAATTAATAAACGAAGTTATTTCTAGAGGAGGCGCTGTTTTTAGAATGGGAGATAAGTCTATGACACCTCTTCCTAAAACAAAAGGTTTGATAGATTATCCTTTCTCGAATTTTAAATCCGATTTTATGGATATTTTTTTAGCTGCCACCAGTAAATTTGTGGTAGGAACCGCATCTGGTTATTGGACTGCAGCGAGTTTTTTTAATACTCCTTTACTTTTAACAAACTATGTACCTTTTTTAGATTATTATTCATTTAATCATAACTGTGTTTTCTTGCCGAAAAATTTAATAAATAAACAAAAAAATTTTGTTCCGGTTAATGATATTTATTCAACAAAAAAATATTCCTATTATACGACTAAAGACCAATTCGAAAAAAATTCATTAAATGTAATAGAAAACACAGAAGATGAGTTACATGAATCAGTAAAAAATATGTTTGATTTACAATCAGAAAAAATTGAAAATAGAGAATATTTTCTTGATTTAAACAAAAAATTTAAAAAATTCCATTTAGGAGAAAACTTTTATGATGGCAATAAATTATTGCCATTAGCTAATTTCAGTAGCGCTTATATAAAAAAATATATTTAGCTTATGAAAAGGTTAGTAAAAAAAATAATATTTTATATCTTAAATCCTTTATTTAATAACAACAAGTACATCTATATTAATCCAACATTTTTAGGTGGACTTATTGATCTAATGTATCTTTCCACTGTTAAAAGAGATTTTAAAATTATCATTGACCCAATCGAACTACATAAAAGAAATAGATTGGCAAATATTAAGATCTTTGAAATAGCATATTTTTCAATAATGGAAAAAAAAATAAACTTTTTTTTTAACTTTTTATATTATCTTTACTATAAATCAAATCTTTACACTGAAAATATAAATAATATTTTAATTACTGGATATATACACAGAGATAATAAAATTTATAAAAATTTATCTAAAAAAAATAATTCTTATTTTGATATTTATGAGTCAAAAAGTAATGATGACTATATAAATCAAATAATAAAAAAAAAATATTTACTTTTTAGTTGTCGTGATGGTGCTTATAAAAAAGAATCTTTAGGTAAATTAAATGCCAATTATCATAGTTATAGAAATGAAAGTTTCACAAATTACGAAAAGGCATTATCAAAGTTTTATGTGAAAGATTTTAACATTATAAGATTTGGTTCAAAAGCAGAAAAAAAATGTAATAATGAAAATATTTTCGATTATACTTTTTCAGAATACAGAAATCAGACTAATGATCTGTTCTTAATGAAAAACTGTGAAATTTATATAGGAACCGGGTCAGGTCCAGATATTTTAGCAATCAATTTTCAAAAACCTCTTGTTTATATTAATTGGATACACCCATCAAATCTTTTTACTTTTCAAAATAATGTTGTTGTAATTTTTAAAAAGGTTTTTGATAAAAGAGAAAAAAAATTTATATCATATAAAAAACTACTTGATCCAAATTTTAAATTTAAAGGTGAAGAAACTCCAGTTGGAATGTTTGACCAAACTAATCAATACAAAAAATTTAGTCTTGAACTTATTGAAAATACTGATGATGAAATTTTTAATGCAATTAATGAGATGATCAAGTTTAGAAAAGGTGAATTTAAATTTGATAAAAATTTGCAAAATAAATTTAAGATTCCTTTCACAAAAGAAACCAACAACTCTTTTGCACCAAATTTTTTTGTTTCAGAGTATTTTATTAAAAAAAATCTAGAATTATTTAATTGAAATGTTAAATAAAATTAATAACGTATTTTCATTATTAGATAAAAAAAATAAAT
>NHFZ02000024.1 GCA_002171275.2 Pelagibacteraceae bacterium TMED124 | reverse complement strand
GATTAAGAATAAGAATAAAAAAAAAGAATTTTATTTAACTGATTTAGTTGAAATATTTATTAAAGAAAATTACAAAGTATCTAATTTTAACTGTAAACTAGGAGAATCTATGGGAGTCAATGATAAAGAGGACTTAGCAAAATTAGAAAAACAATTTCAAGAAGAAATGAGAAAAAAGTTTTTAAAAAAAGGAGTCACTTTAATTGATCCTTTTTCTGTTTATTTTAGTAAAGATACAAAAATAGGAAAAGATGTAGTTATTTATCCTAATGTGTATTTTGGTCCTGGTGTTAAAATCGGAGATAAGGTTATAATTAAAAGCTTTTGTCATATAGAATTAACTAAAATAGGAAATAGTTCAGTTATTGGACCTTTTGCAAGATTAAGAGGTGATACTTTAATAGATAATAATGCAAAAGTAGGAAATTTTGTAGAGGTTAAAAAATCCAAAGTTAGTAATAATGTAAAAATATCGCATTTATCTTATGTTGGCGATTCAGTTATTGAAAAAAATTCAAACATTGGCGCTGGAACAATTACATGCAATTTTGATGGATATAAAAAGAATAAAACTTATATCGGTGAGAATTGTTTTATAGGATCCAATACATCATTAATTGCTCCAATAAAAATAAAGAAAAACTCTGTGATTGGCGCTGGTACAGTTGTGGATAAAAATGTTCAAGAGGGATCAGTTGTTTACAGAAAGTCAAAATTGATAAAAAAAGATAAAATATAATGTGCGGAATTTTTGGTGTAAACGCTAAATACTCAGTTATTAGACCAATTTTAGATGGCTTGACTAAGCTTGAATATAGAGGTTATGATTCGTCTGGCATAGCATTTATTGATGAAAATAAAAAAATAAAAACTATTCGTTCAAAAGGAAAACTTCTTAATTTAAAAAAAAAAATAGACAACATTAAAGTTAGTGGAAAAATTGGAATTGGTCACACAAGGTGGGCAACTCACGGAGTGCCTTCAACAATTAATGCACATCCACATACTTCAGATAGCGTATCAATCGTACATAATGGTATAATTGAAAATTATTCCTCACTAAAGAAAGAACTTCAAAAAAAAGGTTATAACTTTAAATCTCAAACAGACAGTGAAGTTATTGCACATCTTTTAAGCGATGAACTTAAAGACCATAATGCAGAGGTTGCTATTAAAATGACTTTATCAAAATTAGAAGGAGCTTTTGCAATTGCAATAATTTTTAAAGATCTTCGTCTGTTAGCTGGTGCTAGAAAAGGCAGCCCATTAGCAGTAGGCGTATCTGATGATGCTACCTTTATCGGATCTGATTCTGTTGCGCTCGCTCCATTTACAAAAAAAATAATTTTTCTTGAAGAAGGAGACAGTGTTTTTATTCAAGATAAAGAACTAAAGATTTATAATGAAAAATTCAATGAGGTTAAACGTCCAATTACATATTCATCTTATACTAAAGATAATTTAGGTAAGGGTAATTTTAATCATTTTATGCAAAAAGAAATTTTTGAGCAACCACACGTTGTAGGTGATTCCCTCTCAAGATTTGTTGATCCGATCAATAAGATAATTAACCTTCCAGAATTAAAAATAAATTGGAAAAAGATATCAAAAATTAACTTTATAGCATGTGGAACTTCATTTTTTGCTTGTCAGGTTGCTTCTTATTGGTTTGAAAAGATAGTCGGTGTAAGTTGTTCATCTCACTTTGCTTCAGAGTTTCGTTATAAACCAATAGTTGAAAAATCTTCAAATATCCTTTCAATTTTTATTTCGCAATCTGGAGAAACAGCAGATACTTTGGCTGCATTGAGATTTGCAAAAAAAAACAAAAGTAAAATTCTTAGCTTAGTCAATGTGATTGAAAGTAGTATTGCAAGAGAGTCAGATTATGTTTTATCAATTGCAGCCGGACCAGAGATAGGTGTAGCTTCTACTAAAGCCTTTTCAGCTCAATTGAGTGTTTTGGCATGTATTTGTCTAGTAATGGCTCGAGAAAAAAAAAAATTAACAAAAAAAAAAGAATTAGAATTAACAGAGAGTTTACTTGAAGTACCTTCAAATATGTCATTGATCTTAGATTTGTGCAAAAAAATTAACGAAATAAGTAAAAAAATTGTTAATGCTAAAAGCGCTTTATTTTTAGGAAGAGGCATTTCTTTCCCAATCGCGATGGAAGGTGCTCTAAAGTTAAAAGAAATATCGTATATCCACGCAGAAGGTTATGCCTCTGGAGAAATGAAACATGGTCCAATAGCTTTAGTAGATGACAAAGTACCTGTTATCATAATTGCTCCAAAGGACTTTTTATTTGAAAAAAATGTATCAAATATGCAGGAAATAATGGCACGAGGAGGAGATGTAATATTAATAACCGACCAGAATGGTGAAAAACAGTTAGAGGATCAAACTCTAAAAAAAATTGTACTACCAAATGTCAATGAATTTGTTCAGCCTATTTTGTATGCATTACCAGTTCAGCTTATTGCCTATTATGTAGCTGTTCGAAAAGGTACTGATGTGGATCAACCAAGAAATTTAGCAAAGTCTGTGACTGTGGAGTAATCTTGGCAGTAGGGTGTTTAAATTTTCAACAAAGAATGTTGAAGTAAAATACATATCAAAACTCAAAAAATTCTCATCAAAATATTCTCATAAAAAAAAAGGGGAGTTTCCTCCCCTTCCGTATTAAAGTTTATCAACTTAAATACTAAGATTACCTTTTTAACAAAGGTTGCTCTGATAAAAAGATAAAACTATTAAGTTGACTCAAGTCATTAATACTAGACATCAGATCACCTCCTTTAGTTGAATGTTAATAAAACAGAATACTATAAATATAATAGTAAGTAGATTTTTAACAATTTTTTATTTTAAAATTAAATTAATATTTTTTTTTATTAACAAGGAACCTATAATAAAGTATTTCTTAAAAATAAAACAATTTAGTTACAATTGAAAGGAGACAAGTTGTTTTTAAAAATTTTTTCTTTGTTTTTCTTTTTTACTTTTCATTTTGATTTAAAAGCTGAGGGTATTATCACAACTATTAGAGAAAATCCTAACTTATCAACTTTTTACTCATATATTAATAACACAGATCTAGAAGCAACTTTGCAACAAAAATTTCCATGGAATTGGACAATTTTTGTTCCTAATAATAAAGCTTTTGATGCTTTACCTAAAAAAGTTCATGATCGAATATTATCAGATACTTCTTTAAGAAAGATGTTGATATTAGATCATATTTTAATAGGTCAGAAATCCAGTATTGACTTAAACTCTAAAATTACTGAAGAAATTACTGTTTCAAACAAACCAATTCAACTTTACAAAAGAGGAAGTTTATTTGTAAAAGATATGGTGGTTGTAAATGAAAATACATCTTCCGATAATGGAGTTATTCATGAGATAAATTGTGTTATGTTTGTTCAACCAAGCCAAGAAGATGATAGATTAACTAAATTTCAAAAAGATAAATTTCCAATAACCTCATGCTGTATGGAAACAGACAACGAAATTGACTTGTGGCTGAAGTCAGCTAACTCAAAATTTTAACCTTACCTAAATGTATTGAAAGATGGAAAACAAAATTGGATTAGACAAATTTTGTGATTATTTGTCAAAAATTAACATGGATTTTACTGATTTCATATTGGAGGATTGGGAATCAGTAGAGGAAGGAAATGTTAAATTGAATGGTTTAACTGAAAAGCAATGGATGAATTTATATATACAATTTTTAGAAAAAAAAATTAAGTGAATATAATTAAATTTGTAATCCCAGTGATTATAATGCTCAATATTAATAAAATGATTTTTATATATTTGTGAAAATATTTTTTCTTTTATTTTTGTTCATTTCCTCAGGATTGAGATCTGAGGAAATAATCATATCTTGCTTATGGAATGAGAAAATTTTTTATGATCAGTATAAAATAAAAACAAAAAGTCTAAGTTTATCAGAAAAAGAATTTTTCTACATAAATACTGATTTTAAATTTTTTGGTAACCCTAGAAGTTACAATTCTCTGAGTGACCCTGATAACGACTTTAATAAATACGACATTTTTGAATCTAAAAACGGAGTATTCTTTAAACTTTCTGACTTATCATTGGGAAAAAGAAAACATTATTTTACTACAAAATATAATAGAAAAAATGGAGAGATTATTGATATCTTTGTAAATACTAACCCTAATTACGGTAAAGTTCAGTCAACTCAAAAACACGGTTTATGCAAGGAGGTAACCTTTCGCGACTGTCCAAATGAAAAGCCATTAGTTTGTGTTGGAGATTACAGTAATATTAATAAAGTTACAAAAGAAGTTATCGAGTATGAAAAAGAAAAAAAATATTTTCTTTGTGAGGAAAAAAAATTTTTATCCGAACATCCATACATAGTTTATCAAAAAACTTTTCCTGACCTTTCAGATACTTATAAATATGAGGAAATTAAATCACATTTTATTGTTAAACTTTATAACTCAGAAAGTTATAATTATGGCCATATAAAATTAAATAAGTTTAATTTAAATATTTTTGAGAGAGTCGATCTTTCAAGAATTACTAATACTTTTAGTGGAAAATGTAGAATAAAAAAATTAATAATAAATGAATTGAAGTAATAAATAATTACTAAAGGAGTCAAAAATGTTGAAAGTATATTTATCTGGAGAAATTCATACAAATTGGAGAGAGGAAATAATACAACTTTGTGAAAAAGAAAAACTAAAAATTAATTTTTCTTCTCCAACAACTAATCACGACGCATCTGATAATTGTGGTGTCGAAATACTTGGTCATGAGGAGAAAAATTTTTGGAAGGATAATAAAGGGGCAAAGATTAATTCTATTAAAACTAAAAAATCTATAAAAGATTGTGATGTGGTAATAGTCAAATTTGGAGACAAATATAAACAATGGAATGCAGCCTTTGATGCTGGGTATGCTTCAGCTTTAAATAAATCAATTGTGGTAATTCATAATGATGAAGATCAGCATGCATTAAAGGAGGTAGATGCGTCAGCGTCAGCAGTAGCTAAGGACCAGCACCAAGTTGTGCGAATACTTAAGTACATTTTGAGTGGCTCTCTTTAAAATAAAATAAATTCAATCAAAGCAATTCTTAATTAGTTTTTTTGCATTCAAACGGGTAGGTTAAAGTTCCATTTTCAAATTTTTTATTTTTTTCAAAACATGTCACTTTATTTTTACCGTCAGCCCAAAAGAGATGAGGGTTTAGAGAATTGTAAAAATCTTTAATAAAATATTTACAACCCCAGTTGTTTTTATCTTCTTTTTTACAATATTGCTGACCAATTTGAAGATGAAGGTGACGAACTCTGGCCATACATAAGTGTTTCACTTTTTTTGGCAGTTTAGCAATTACATCACCTCTTTTAACTGAATCATTCTCATTGACCATAAAGTCACCAACATGACCATAAATTGTAATTAGTTTTTTATCATCGAGTGATTTTCCATGGTCAATAACAAGTGTAGCTCCCCAGCAATCATCTACTGTTGTTTCTAAAACCTTACCATCTGCAACAGCAATTACATTTTCTTCAGCAAGGCCAATTATATCTATACCCTGGTGAACTGTATCTCTAGGCCTAGTGTTTACACCACTAAAACTTCCAAAATCAGATATTATAGGGTTTACAATAAAACCATCTGGACTGACGTCTTTTGCGTAATTTTTACAATATTTGAGAACGCGTCTAAGTTCTCCTTTGTATCCAGGATGATCTTCGTACCACTGCAATGAATTTTCACAGTTTTTGTTGATATTTTGATTTTGTTTAACTGAACCATCAGTTTCATTAGAATAGGATACACTAGAGTTAAAGATAAAAAATAGAAGAAAAAAACTAAGAAAGCGAATATATGACATTTTAATTACGGTTATTATTACTAAATAGTAATAATTTTAATATTCCCAAGTATTAAGTTTAATAAAAAAAACTATTGTATTATCTATTATTTTAATAAAAATAATCGAAAATATAGTATAAATTAATGTATGTTTTTTTTTAATTTAATAAATAAAACAATTATTTTTTTAATTGTAGCTTTAATTTCTTATAAAAATACTTTAGCTACTGACCCTTATGATAATGACCTACGGGGTAAACAATTAATATGTTTTGCTGATTCTGATAGTATCGATGATTGGGGCGTCAAGTTTCTTGAGAATAAAGGAATCATTTTATATTCATTAGATAAATTTATTTACGAGATTTTTCAGTATAGTAGAACTTATCGAACTGATTTGAGAAATATTATGATTTTCAAAGGAAGTGATATTGAATTTTCAATAAACAGAAAATCTTTAAAATTTGGAAATAAAGAATGTAAGGTTACTGATTTAGAACCTAAAATATTGCTTGAAAAAAGAATTGAGCAATTAAAAAAAAAAAAAACCAGGGCAAATAAAATTTAACTAAAACTTTAATTTTTATCAAAATGAAAATATTTTTTATATTTTTCTTCATTTTTTTTTCAAATTTATGTGCTGAAGAAATTTCTTTTTTATGTAAAATTTCAGAAGAGTTAGAGAATGGTAAGCCAGCAAAAAAAAAAAACTATGAGCAAACTCCAATCTCTCTTTACTTAGATAAAAATGAAAAATGGTTCAATGATTTTAGAAAAAAAGATTTCTTTGATAATGAAAAAGACCTAATTGACAAAATAAGCTATAACTTTATGGAACAAAAAAAAAATTTTATTTTTAGATTTTTAAAATACCAGACAGAAAAAAAAAAAAAGGTTGAATCCTCCTCTTTTATTAAACTAAGTAAGTTTGATGGTCTTATGAGTTTTTTGAAGACTTATTATGATATTAACGAACAAGCTTTTTTTACAACAGAAGTTAGAGGAATTTGTAATGAAGAATAAGAAAAATCAAAAATTTTTTTTCTTGTTGATACTAATTTGTTTAATGTTTTATGGAATGTATTCAAACTATAAAAAGAAGATAGAAAGAAATTCACCCATTTTAATAATCAGTGAGTATTTAAAAACTAACCCTATCGCACAAAATTTGATTTACAAAAAAAGGACTACTACCTTTTTTAGGAGTTTTCCATGATTTTTTACCTTCTTTTTCAAAAAACATTTCTCCTAGTCCCATGTTTTTCCTGAATGCCATATATTTTAATTCTCTTATACTCAGGTTTTTGCAATTAATTTCAGATAAAACTTTGAGTGATAACATTCCATTTGGTTGTTTTGTTTTATAATTAACAAGTTGAGAGAAAAGAATTTGACTTTTATTTCTCTCAATAGAATTTGTTTCTAAATAAAGGTCTCCTGAACTTATGGAAAAAAGTTTAAACCATGAAGCATGTGAATTAATAGAGAAAAGGCAAAAGATTATAATAAAAAAATATCTCATAGTTATTAAGATAGTATAATTAAAAAAACCAATGATCAATATCACAAAAATATTACTTTGTTATTTTACACTTTTTAAAATTTTGCAAGCAAACGAAAATATGGAATGTACTACTCAAAGACAAAGTGGGTTTCATTTTTTGGGTAAAGACTATTATGAAATCGTTAAATATCTTGGTTTGGATAGATTCACAATTTCAATCTCAAGAAATAGAAAAGATATAATCCACAATCAAAAACAGGTTGATCTGTCAACACCGAATAAAAATTTAGCAAACACAAAAAATGTTCATTTCCTAGAACTAATTATTACTAATTCTAAAAATTATCCAAATGTTTTTCATTGTTCATGGAGACATAGAATAAAGGAAGATAAAATTTCAGACAATAATTATGAATGTATTGAACAAAAAGATAAAAAAGATTTGTTTAGTTTAGATTATAATGGAAATTTTTCTTATTCATCAACTTTCAAAATGGTAAAAAAAAATAGCAGGAACACCCTTCATTCAATTTTTGGTGAATGTAAAAAAATAAAAATGTAGACTTATATTTAAACAAAATTTAAATAGCAGTTAATAATTGTTGGAGAACAGTAATGACAAAATTTATTTATAAGATTCTTGATTATGCGAATATAGAACATCATGATTGCGAAAATGTAGAAAAAAACCTTAACATAGAATATGGTCATAAAGGTTTTGAACTTTTGACAGTAATAGATATGGGCGAAAATAATAGTAATAAATATGGAAAGAGTTCTCGATACAGATACATATTTAAAAAAAAATGAAAATTAAAGATTTAAATAATAGAGATTATGAAATAAAAGATCTTCCTAGATTTATTAATCACATTAAAACTTTTCATAGCCATGGTACTTCTTTACATGAAGAGAATGGTTATTTTTTTAAAGTTGATGATAAATTCAGGACATTATTATTTGAATTGCAAAGCAAGGAAAATAATCAATGAAAATTTTTATATATGATAGTCTTTCCAAACAAAAGAAAGAATTTGTCCCCATTGACGCCAAAAAGATTAGAATTTATGCATGTGGTCCCACGGTATATAACTATGCTCACATTGGTAATGCAAGAATGTCTGTTGTTACAGATTTATTGGTGAACGTTCTTAAAACAAAATTTCAGAAGGTAGTATTTGTTTCTAACATAACAGATGTAGATGACAAAATAATTGAAGCATCAATACGAGAAAAAAAACCTATTAAGGAAATAACAACAAAATATCATGAAATTTATAATGAAGATATGAAAATGATAGGAGTAAGTGAACCAGACTTACAACCCAAAGCAACCGAACATATTCAAGAAATGATAGAAATGATAAATAAATTATTAAAGAATGATTGTGCTTATATTGAAGATAATCATGTGCTTTTTGATGTAAGTAAATATGAGCATTATGGTTGTCTTTCAAAAAGAACAAAAGAAGAGCAAATTGCAGGAAATAGGATAGATGTAGGAGAATATAAAAAAAATTCCGAAGATTTTATATTATGGAAACCAAGCAAACAAAATGAGCCAGGATGGGATTCTCCTTGGGGATATGGCAGGCCTGGTTGGCATCTAGAATGTAGCGCAATGTCAGAAAAATGTCTTGGTATTCCATTTGATATTCATTGTGGTGGTATTGATCTGACGTTTCCTCATCATGAAAATGAAATTGCGCAGTCATGTTCAGCTTTCAAAAAAAATTCAGCTCCAGAAAGTTTTTGTAATTATTGGTTTCACAATGGTTTTGTAACTGTCAATGGTGAAAAAATGTCAAAGTCTCTCGGAAATATTACCCTAATCAATGATTTACTTTCCAAATATTCAGGTCCTGTAATAAGACTTAGCTTATTGTCTTCTCATTATAGGCAACCTCTTGATTGGTCGACTAACATTTTAGAGCAATCAAAAAAAACTTTAAAAAAGTTTGAAAACTTTTTTAAAAGTATTCCTTCAGATTTTTCTTTAAAGGATTTTAATAATAATTTTGACAATGAGTTTTTAGATGCACTTTATGATGACCTTAATACGCCCAGAGCATTAGCATCATTAAATAAACTTTTCGATAAAGTTAAAACTTTTAATAAAGATGATAAAGAAATAATTTTGTCATTAGCAAAGTGTTTTCAGCTTCTTGGTATAAATTTAAATAAAAATGCTGAAAGTGATGTTGTAACTAAAAGTGAAGAAAAAATAATCTCTGATTTAATTAAAGAAAGAGAGGAGGCAAGAAAGTTAAAAGATTTTCAAAGGGCTGATAGTATAAGAGATAAATTAAATAAAATGAATATAAATATTGAGGATTCGGTAGAAGGAACTAAATGGACTAAAAATGAATAAAAACCCTTTGGTTTTTTTCTGTATTTTTTGTGTAAAAGTCTACAGTTATTTACTTTCACCAATGATAGGTAAAAATTGCAGATTTTTTCCTACCTGTTCTGAATATGCGATTGAATGTTTTCGTAATTTCGGTTTTATAAAAGGAGGATGGTTATCAATAAAAAGAATTTTAAGATGCCATCCTTGGGGAAACTTTGGTTATGATCCTGTTTTAAAAGTTAAAGAGTTGAAAATAAAAAAAGTGTCAAAATTTTTATTACAAAAATTTAGAAAAAAATATTTATATGAAGGATTATCAGGAGATTTTTTGTTTTATAAAGAAGATAATTTGAAAACAACTGTTCATTTAGCGTTATTAATTGAGGATGAAGTTATATCCGGTTTAACGTTGATAAAAACAAAATTTAATAACCATGATTCGTTGCAAATAAGAGGAATGTTTACAATCACAGATTTTTGCCGCAAGGGATTTGGTTCACAGTTAATCACTTACGTTAAATCAAAATTTTTAACGAATGATATAAAATATTTATGGTGTAACTCTAGATTTGAAGCTATAAGTTTTTATAAAAAAAATAATTTTAAAGAAATAGGAAACTTTTTTATAAAAAAACACATTGGTAAACATAAAAAACTTTATTTTAAATTATGAACAAACCTCAACTTAATGTTTTTGGTAAAGCACTCAAGACTTGTTCAAGTGACCCATTAACTGGTTTTTTTAGAGACGGCTGTTGTAATTCTTCAGTTAATGATCCAGGAGAACATACTGTTTGTGCAGTTGTGTCTGATAAGTTTTTAAAATTCTCTTTGTCAAAAGGAAATGATTTGGTTACGCCAAGAGAAGAATTTAATTTTCCTGGTTTGATAGATGGTGATAAATGGTGTTTATGTGTCGATAGGTGGATTGAAGCTTTTCAGAATGAATGTGCACCAAGGTTAATTCTCGAGGCGACAAACGTAGATGTTTTGAAAAAGATTGACATAGAAATACTAAAAAAGTTTGCAATAGATATAAACTAAAATTAATATCATCTGATTATGAAAAACTTATTAATCATTTCTTCAACTAAAAATTCAAATTTTCAATTGTCGCAAGAAATTAAAAGTTTTTTTGATAAAAAAGGGAGTATTTCAAGTTCTGTCATTTCACTTGAAGAACTCGACTTACCTTTGTTTAACCCAAGCTTAGAAGAGAACTTTAAAAAAAATAATTCTTTTCCCATAGCTATCGAAAAAGTTAAAAATAAAATTTTATCCTCTGATGCACTTGTTTGGTGTAGCCCTGAATATAATGGAGGTGTATCACCAATTTTAACTAATGTTATAGCTTGGATAAGTAGAGCAACTGAGGATTGGAAAGATGGTTTTAAAGATAAACATTCTCTTATTTGCACCTCATCAGGAGGTAACGGTTTAAACTTTGTTAAAGGTTTTTCAATGCAATTGAATTATTTAGGTTCTCATGTAATGGAAGAATCAATAGTTAAAACAAAAAAAAAAGATATAAACGAAAGCGAGTTTGAGAGCATCTTATTAAAGTTTCAAGAAAAATTTGCTTAGTAGTTAAATAATTAAAAAATTAAGTCGTTCATGTATTTGCAAGCTTGCTTTCCATTAACTGCAAAAAAGGGGTGTTTACACCCCTTTTTTTTTTAAATTAAAATGTATATATATATATTTGTATGAAAAAAAATTATGGTTTACTTATTAATGGAAAGTGGGTTAAAGGTTCTAGTTCTTTGAATGTATTAAACCCATTAAATGATAAAATTATTTCAAAAATATCTACTGCTAATATTGAGGAATCAATTGAAGCAGTTAATAACTGTCACTATGCGTTCAAATCTTGGTCAAAATTTAGTGCAAAGAATCGTTCTGATATTTTAAAAAATTTTTATAATTTAGTAAAAAAAAATAGAAAAAAACTTTCAGAAATTATTACTCTCGAGTCCGGTAAACCAATTCAAGAATCAAATGTTGAAGTAGATTATGGTGCATCTTTTATTGAATGGTCAGCTGAGCAAGCCTTAAGAATTAATAGTGATGTTTTTGAATCACCTGAATTAGGAAAAAAACTTTTTACCATTAAAAGCCCCATAGGTGTTGTTGCAGCAATTACTCCGTGGAACTTTCCATTAGCTATGGTGACAAGAAAGGTTTCTTCAGCAGTAGCTGCCGGATGTTCAGTTATTCTAAAGCCCTCAGAATTAACCCCCATAACAGCTCTTGAGTTAGGTTCCATGTCACTAGAGGCAGGTTTTCCACCTGGCGTTTTTAATATAATAAATGGTGATCCCAAAATTATAGGAGAAGTTTTATCAACTAACACTTTAATTAAAAAAATCACTTTTACTGGCTCTACTAAAGTTGGTAAGCTTTTAATGAAAAATTCATCCTCAACAGTCAAAAATATTTCATTAGAACTTGGTGGTAATGCTCCATTTATAGTTTTTTCTGATGCAAATTTAGATGAGGCGATAGATGGTTTTATGATGGCAAAGTTTAGGAATGCAGGTCAAACATGCATATCAGCAAACAGACTTTTTGTTCATAAGTCTGTATCAAATATTTTCATAGATAAACTAATTAATAGACTTAAAAGGTTAAATGTTGGTGATGGAATGAAAAGTAACGATATAGGTCCTTTAATCTCAGATAAAGCCTTAAAAAAAATTATTGATCATGTCGGTGACGCAAAGAAAAAAGGAGCAAAAATACAATTTGGTGGTAATAGACATAAGCTTGGGGGATTATTTTATGAACCTACTTTAATTTCTAATGTAAAAAAAAATATGAAAGTTTTTAACAAAGAAAATTTTGGTCCTATAATTCCAATGATTGAATTTGAGAAAGATGATGAAGTGATTAATAAATCAAATGACACCGATTACGGTTTAGCTGCATACTTTTACACTAAAAACTCTTCAAGAGTATGGAAAAATATAAATAATTTGGAATATGGAATGATTGGAATTAATTCAGGTAAAATATCAACATATTTGAACCCGTTTGGTGGTTTAAAAGAATCAGGTATTGGAAGAGAAGGATCCTTGCAATGTTTAGATCCGTTTCTAGAAACTAAGTTTGTGTTGTGGAATTATGATTGAAAACAAATTTGATTTATTTGTTATTGGCGGAGGATCAGGAGGTGTTCGGGCAGCAAGAGTAGCGTCATCTAACGGGCTTAAAGTTGGTTTAGCTGAGGGTTGGGATCTTGGAGGTACTTGTGTAAATAGAGGTTGCGTCCCTAAAAAATTATATGCATATGCATCGCACATAGGAGACGATTTTGATTTAATTGATTCTTTTGGCTGGTCAATTACAAAAAAAAAGTTTTCCTGGAAAAAACTGGTGAATAACAAAAAAAAAGAGCTTTCTAGGTTAAATGATATATACTCATCATTGCTCACTAATTCTGGTGTTAAAATATTCAAAGGTTATGCAAGTTTTCTAAACCCAAACTCAATAAAAATAGGAAATAAAATTATAAATGCTAAAAAATTTTTAATTGCTGTTGGCACTAAACCAAGAAAACTTGATTTTCTAGCCTCTGATGAAATTATTACTTCAGATGAAGCTTTTGATTTAAAGAAATTACCTAAAAGTATCATGATTCTAGGTGGAGGGTACATTGCAGTTGAATTTGCATCAATTTTTAACGGTTTAGGTGTTGACACTACAATTTGTATTAGAGGAAAAAAAATTCTTAAAGGTTTTGATGATGACGTTGTTGAACACCTAATGAATAATATGAAACGTAAAGGAGTTAAATTTATTACAGAAGAGTTTCCGCAACAAATCACAAAAAAAAGTAACTTATTTTACGTAAATTTTAAAAAATCAACTCCAAAAAAATTTAATTTAGTAATGGAAGCTGTTGGAAGACAAGCAAATATTGAAAACCTAAATTTAAAAGTTGCCAAAATCAAAATTTCGAAAAACTCATCGATAATTGTCAATGATTATTTTGAAACCTCTAATAAAGATATATATGCAATTGGAGACGTGATAGATAGAATTCAACTAACACCTGTTGCTATAGCAGAGGCAATGACTTTAGTTCAAAACTTTAAAAGAAAAAAAAAGGAAAAGTTTAGCTACAATAATGTTCCTACTGCTGTCTTTTCGAACCCGAACTTTGCTTGTGTAGGTTATACAGAAACAGAAGCAAAAAGAAAGTTTAAAAATATTGAAGTCTTTAAAAGCAATTTTAGACCACTTAAATTTAGTTTATCAGATGTAAAAGAAAAGATTTTTTTAAAACTAATAACTAATAAATCGAATAATAAAGTTATTGGACTTCATTATTTAGGAGAAAATGCTGCAGAAATCATTCAAGGGTTTTCAGTTGCTGTAGTCAATGGCCTAAAAAAAAGTGATTTTGATAAAACAATTGGAATACATCCATCGAGTGCTGAGGAAATAGTAACTCTAAAAAAATAAATCACAAAATATTTTAGATTTGTAATTTAGTTTATAATCATTATAAATTATTGTATGAAAAATGTATGGACACCAGATAGTTGGAAGAAAAAAAAGGCACTTCATCAGCCAGTATATACGGATAAAAAAAAGCTTGATAGAGCTGTAAGAAAAATGAAAAAACTTCCTCCATTAGTTTTTGCTGGAGAAGTTAGAAGTTTAAAAAATGAATTAGCAAAGTGTGTTGATGGAAAAGGCTTTTTACTTCAAGCTGGAGATTGTGCAGAGAGCTTTGCAGAGTTTCATCCTAATTACATCAGGGACACTTTCAGGGTTATAATGCAAATGGCAGTTGTACTATCTTTTGCATCTGGGGTTCCAGTGACAAAAGTTGGAAGATTAGCTGGCCAATTTGCAAAACCTAGGTCATCACCTATTGAAGAAAAGAATGGTGTAAAATTACCGAGTTATTTAGGTGACATGATAAACGGAATTGAATTTAACGAGAATTCTAGAGTTCCTAACCCTGATCGTATGCTACAAGCTTATAATCAAGCAGCTTCAACTCAAAATCTTTTAAGGGCATTTGCTTACGGAGGATATGCTGATTTATCAACTATTCAAAATTGGAACCTTGATTTTGTCAAAAAGTCAAAACAAGGATCAAATTTTAAGGTTGTTGCTGATAGAATTTCTGAATGTCTTAGGTTTATCGATGCATGTGGAATAAACAATGAAAATGTTAGACAATTAAGCGAAACCAGTTTCTATATCTCTCATGAGGCACTACTTTTACCCTATGAAACTGCCTTCACTAGAATTGACAGTATCACAGGACACTGGTACGACGTATCAGCTCATATGGTATGGATTGGCGATAGAACTAGACAACTGAATGGTGCTCATGTTGAGTTTTGTAAGGGCATTAGTAACCCGATTGGAATTAAGGTTGGTCCCTCAAGTGACAAAAATGAACTACTAAAAGTAATTAAAGCATTGAATCCTGAAAATGAAAAAGGAAAGATTGTCCTGATTGTAAGAATGGGTTCAAAACTAATTGACAATTTGCTTCCTCCAATCTTAGAAAAAATTAAAAGTGCTAATATAAATGTCGTTTGGTCCTGCGACCCTATGCATGCAAATATAGAAAAGTCTAAAAGTGGTTTTAAAACGCGTAATTTTAAAAATATTTTAAATGAGGTGAAATCATTTTTTAAATTACATAAAAAATGTGATACATATGCGGGTGGTATACATTTAGAGATGACTGGTCAAAATGTTACTGAATGTATTGGAGGACTACAGAAGATTTCTGATAAGGATTTAAGTAGCAGATATCATACTCATTGTGACCCTAGGTTAAACGCCTCTCAGTCCCTCGAGTTAGCATTTACAATGGCTAATTATCTTAAAAATCTAGGGTAATTTGAGGAGAAAAAAATAAATTTTTTTTTGTTACAAAAAAGTTCTGTCGTAGGTGACTTAGATAACAATTTTAAGATCATAGAAAGGTCTTTTAAAAGATGTGTTTCAAAAGATTGTGATTTTTTTTTAACTACAGAGTTATTTTTAACTGGTTATCCTCCTCAGGATCTTATTTTTAGAAATGATTTTTTAAGAAAAATTCAGATTTACAAAAAAAAAATAAAAGCTTTAACAAAAAATAAAAATTCAATTCTGTTATTAAATATTCCTGAAAAAAATAATGACAAAATTTTCAATACTCTTTTTCTTTTCAAAAATGGTTTAACAATTTATAAAAAAAATAAGTCTGTATTACCAAATTATGGAGTTTTTGATGAAAAAAGATATTTTCACACTCAAAAATCTATTACGCATGACTTTAAATATAAAAATAAAAAAATTAGATTTTTAATATGTGAAGAATTATGGTCAGAAAAATTGATGATTAATAGTAACAAAAAAGTTGACTACTTGGTGTGTATTAATGCATCACCATTCGAAATAAATAAATACAACAAACGAAAGAAAATTGCTGCAAGAAATGCAAAATATTTTAAATGTAACGTAATTTATTTAAACCATGTTGGATGTCAAGATGATCTTGTTTTCGACGGTGGAACATTTGTTATGAGTAAGAGTGCTAAGATTATTTATCAATGTGATTTTTTTAAAGAATCTGAAAAAATAATAAATATTGAAGAAATTGAAAGCAAAAAAACAATAAAAATAGTTAACGACGAACAATTACAAATTTATTCTGCTCTAATTTGTTCCCTGCAAAGCTACATGAAAAATAATAGTTTTAAACAAGCAATTATTGGCTTGTCTGGAGGAATAGACTCTGCTTTATGTTTAACGGTTGCTGTTGATGCATTGAAAAGTGAAAATGTAAAGTGTTTTTATTTACCAACAATTTATAATTCAAAGCAGAGTCAAAGAGATGCATATAAACTTGCTAAAAATCTAAATGTAGATATTGATACTTTATCTATTGAAATGTTAAGAAAAAAAATAAACTCTGAACTTATGACTTTTTTTCAAAATAAACCTCAGGACGTAACTGAGGAGAATATTCAATCAAGATTGAGAGGTATGTTACTTATGTCTATTTCAAATAAATTTAATTCACTTTTAATAACAACTGGAAATAAGTCCGAACTCGCAATAGGTTATTCAACGCTATACGGCGACATGTGTGGTGGTTTCTCTTTAATTAAGGATCTTTATAAAACGCAGGTTTCTGAGCTTTCAAAATGGAGAAATAAAATCATCCCAGATTTTTGTAGATTTAAAACAAAAGGGTTAATACCTGAAAGTATTATTTTAAAAGACCCATCTGCTGAATTAAAAATGAATCAAAAAGATGAGGATTCTTTGCCAAAGTATTCGGTTTTAGATAGAATTTTAGAGTTAATGATTGATAAAAATTATGACTTACAATCTATAAAAAAATGTGGTTTTAATGAAAAATTAATAAAAAAAATTTGGAATATGTTAAAAAATGCAGAGTTTAAAAGATATCAAAGTGCTATAGGGCCTAAAATTTCTTCTATGTCCTTTGATAAGGATAGGAGATTTCCGATCACAAACAAATTTAAGATTTGAAATGTTAAGATTTGCTCCGAGCCCAACCGGCTTTTTACACATTGGTAATGCAAGAGTTGCTGTTTTAAATTATCTTTTTTCACGTAATTCAAATAAAGATTTTTTTTTAAGAATTGATGATACCGATAAAGAAAGATCATCAGAAAAGTATATTGAAGCTATAATTGAAGATCTATCATGGTTAGGAATCAAATTTTCTAAAATCGTAAGGCAATCAGAAAGAGATAAATCATATAGAGAAACTTTTGAGTTATTAAAGAAAAAAGAACTAATTTACCCTTGTTTTGAATCACCTGAAGAGCTTTCCTTGAAAAGGAAAATTCTTTTAAAACAAGGCAAACCTCCAATATATGACAGAGAGTCTTTAAAGCTTAGCAAAGAGCAGATTAGGTCCCTGATTTCTTCTGGAAAACTTCCTCATTGGAGGCTTAAACTAGATAATAACCCTATTTCATGGAAAGATGAAATTTTTGGTAATATTAAGTTTGATAACCTGTCAATATCTGATCCAGTACTTTTCAGGTCAGATGAGTTACCACTTTTTACAATAACTTCAGTTGTTGATGACATTGAATTTAATGTAACAGATATTTTAAGAGGCGAAGATCATTTAACAAATACAGCAGCACAGATAAAATTATTTAAATATTTAGATGCAAAAATTCCATCTTTTGGACACTTTCCTTTAATGAAATCTAAGACAGGTTCTGGCTTATCTAAAAGATTTAATTCATTTTCTTTAAGAGAGCTCAGGCAAAAAAAAATTTTCCCTATTATTATTATAAACTATCTAAACAAAATTGGTTCAAATCTGTCAATTGACGAGATATCTAGCTTTGAAGAACTTGAAGAAAAGTTTAATATTAAAACATTTTCAAAAAACTCAGTTCTTTTCAATAGTAGTGATTTGGAAAGATTAAATTCAAGATATTTAAAAACATTAACATATGATAAATTAAAAGAAAGTTTTGATGTTAAGTATAATGAAAATTTTTGGAATATAATAAAAACTAATGTTGATGAACTTATCGAAATTGACGAATGGTATGAAATATTAAATTATAATCACAATCAAAAAATTAGAATTGATATTAATCTCTTAAAACTGATAAAACAATATTTACCAGATGAGATTGACAATAATGCGTGGTCTAAATGGACGGAAAAAATTATTTCACAGACAAATATAAAACCTAAGACTTTGTATATGGATCTAAGATTAATTTTAACTGGTAGAAAATTTGGACCGAGTATGAATGATTTATTAACGTTATTTAAAAGGGATGAAATTTTGAGAAGGATTGAACAAAATTGTGAGTAGATCTAGTATTAAACTTTATGATAGTACGTTAAGAGATGGTGCACAAACTAAGGGTGTGAATTTTAGTTTAGACGATAAATTTAAAATATATAACATACTTAGGGATATAGGAATCGATTATATTGAAGGTGGTTGGCCAGGAGCTAACCCAACTGATGACAGTTTTTTTAAAAAAATATCAAATAAATCTAATTCTAGATTAGTTGCTTTTGGAATGATGAGAAAGTCAGGTAAAAGCGCTAATAATGACCCAGGTCTTAACGCAGTTTTGAATTCCGGTGTTTCGTCAGTTTGCCTAGTTGGAAAGACATGGGATTTTCACGTAAAAAACGCACTAAAAGTATCACATACGGAAAACTTAGACATGATAAGTGATTCTATTTTGTACGCCTCAAAGCGAATTGATGAAGTGATGTTTGACGCAGAACACTTTTTTGATGGTTTTAAAAACAATAAAAAATATGCATTAGATACATTAAAAAGAGCATTAGAGTCTGGTGCCAAATGGATTGTTTTGTGTGATACAAATGGAGGTACACTTCCCTTCGAGCTTTCTGAGATTATTAATGAAGTAAAAAAAATTATTCCACAAGAGAAATTAGGTGTTCATTTTCATAATGATACAGATAATGCTACATATAACTCTTTAGAAGCAGCTAGACTTGGAGTGAAACAAATTCAAGGAACATTTAACGGTCTTGGTGAAAGATGTGGTAATTCAAATTTAGTCAATGTTGCATCTAATTTGGTCCTCAAGATGGGGTTTGAATGTAATATGAAAAAGAATATAAAAAAAATTACCTCTGTGAGTAGAATGATTGATGAAACTTTAAACAGGCAGTCATCAAGGAATATGCCTTTTGTGGGAAGTGCTGCATTTGCTCACAAAGGAGGATTACATATTTCTGCTGTAGAAAAGGATCCCAGATCTTATGAGCACATCGATCCAGAAACTGTTGGAAATGAGAGAGTTCTAGTTGTATCTAATCAGTCTGGTAAAACAAATGTAATTAATAAACTAAAAAAATATAAAATTAACATTAGAGGTAAAGAAAAGTCGATCTTAGAATTTCTAGATCTTATTAAAAAACAAGAGTTTTTGGGTTATGCATATGATGGGGCTGAAGCAAGCTTTGAATTATTAGCACGAAGAAAATTTTCAAAATTTAAGGAGTTTTACAGTCTTGAAAGCTTTAAAGTTTCAGATGAAAAAAGAAAAAATTCCAAAGGAGAATTTCTTCCATTTTCTGAGGCGAGGGTGAAAATTTTTGTAGGAGAAAAAGAATTCTATAGTGCGGTTGAGGGAAATGGCCCAATACATGCTCTTGATAAAGCATTAAGACATGCATTGATCAAATACTATCCAAGTTTAAAGAAATTAAATTTAGTTGATTATAAAGTAAGAATCTTGACTCCACAAGATGGCACAAAAGCTCTTGTGAGGGTAAGAATTGAATCCTCTAATCAAAAATTCAAATGGTCAACCATAGGCGTTTCTTATAATGTTATTGATGCATCCTATATTGCTCTTCATGATAGTATAACTTACCATTTGTTAATGACATAAATTAGATGCTTTTCAATAAAAAATTCTTACCTGAGATTGTTTTAGTTAACACTCAGTTACCTGAAAACCTTGGAGCTAC
The DNA here is from genome assembly GCA_002171275.2 of Pelagibacteraceae bacterium TMED124. The sequence goes on along the minus strand of NHFZ02000024.1, from coordinate 11,308 downwards.
AGCTAGATGTATGCTTAACTTTCAATTTGAGAAATTAAGAGTCATAGACCCTAAATTTTCTTTGGATAATGAGAAAATTATACCAGTGTGCGCTGGTGCTGACAAAGTTATTAAAAAGGTCAAGATTTTTGAAAAATTTACTGACTCAATAAAAGACTTTAATTATGTGATTGGAACATCTAATAGAGTTAGGTCACTAAAAAAGAAAGAAATCAGTTTTTATAGACTAAAAGAATTAATTCTTAAAAATTATAAAGTAGCAATTGTATTTGGCCCTGAAAAATCTGGTTTAGATAATGAGGACTTATCATTATGTGATTACACTATAAAAATTAACTCTAATAAACAATTTTCTTCACTGAATTTGTCTCACGCTGTAGCTATAGTTTGTTATAATTTATTCACATTATTATTAAAAAAAAGTGATATTAAAAAAGTTAGTTCAATAGAAAACCTAGCAAAAAAAAATGAACTCTTATCTTTTTATAAAATCTTAGAGGAAAGTCTGGATAACTCAAATTTTTTTAATGTAAAAGAAAGAAAGAAAATTACGTTTCAAAAAATAAAAAATATTTTTTGTAAGTACAAAATGAGTTCAGAAGAGGTTAGGACGTTGATATCAATATTCAAAAAGTTTAGCTAATTTAAATATCAAATAGAATTGACATAACTTTTTATGAAAGTATATTCACATAACTATGACCAGAATTTTAAAATCTAAATACAAAATTGATAGACGTCTTCGTTGCAATTTATGGGGAAGACCGAAAAGCCCATTTAATAAAAGAGACTATCCACCAGGACTAAATGGACAGAATAAAAGAAAAAAACCGTCAGATTATGGCACTCAATTAATGGCAAAACAAAAACTCAAGTGTCACTATGGTTACATTACAGAAAAGCAATTTAGAAATCTATTTCAAAAAGCTTCCAAAATTAGAGGAAATACTAGTGAAAATCTTATTGAACTTCTAGAAAGGCGATTAGACGCTTCAGTTTACAGAATGAAATTTGTAACAACTATATTTGCTGCTAGACAATTTATTAGTCACGGTCATGTAAAAGTTAATGGAAAAAAAGTCAGTATACCATCATATAACCTTCAGAATGGTGATATCGTAGAAGTAAAAGAAAAAAGTAGAGACTTGCCTATTGTTTTAGAAGCAATAAGTTCTACGGAGAGAGACACCCCCGAATATTTATCGGTCGATTACGACAAGATGAAGGGAACTTTTGTAAAAGGTCCTAAACCAGATGAGGTCCCTTACCCAGTGGTAATGGAACCCAATCTTGTAATAGAATATTATTCTCGTTAAACTGTTATACAGCTACTTTCTCATTCTCTTTTAAATATTCTAAAATAACTTGAGGTGATGACATTTCATATGGGTCGTTCTCATAGTTGTCTTGAAAATCAGGCTCAATGAAAGATTCAACAATTTTGCAATTATCAACTAACACTGCATACCTCCATGATCTGTCACCAAAACCAAGATTTTTTTTCTCAACTAGCATTCCCATTTTTCTGGTAAACTCACCATTACCATCTGGTATAACCTTTACTTTATCAATTTTATGATGTTTTGCCCATGCGTTCATAACAAATGAATCATTAACAGAAATACAATAAATTTCGTCGATACCAACTTTTTTAAAATCATCATACAATTTATCAAAATCAGGTAATTGATAAGTTGAACAAGTTGGCGTGAATGCACCTGGTAAAGAGAAAAGAATAGATTTTTTATTTTTAAAGTAATCTTCGGTACTTTTGGTAACCCATTTGAAAGGGTTGTCTCCACCTATAGATTCATCCCTAACCCTGACTTTAAAAGTAACACTAGGTAAATTTTTTATCATTATAAATCCTTTCATATTTAGAATTATTCTAATTTTAATTATTAGAATATTTCTAAATAAAAAAATAATATTTGTCTATATATTTTTTAATTTTTTTATAATAGTAATAGTAATAGTAATGACAATATCAGCATTAATAGTTGCGAGAAATGAAGATGAAAAAATTGAGAAATGCTTATCTTCCTTAAATTTTGTTGACGAAATTGTCGTAATACTTGATAGATCAACGGACAAAACGTTAAAAATATGTAGAAAATTTAGTAATAGGATTTTTTCTGGAAAATGGACTTGTGAGGGGGAAAGGAGAAATTTTGGAATTGAAAAATGCTCTTCTGAATGGATTTTTGAAATTGATGCTGATGAGATAGTAACTAAAAGTCTTGCAATGGAGGTAAAAAAAAAAATTAAACTAAATAAATATGATTATTTTTATATTCCTTTAATGAATCATATTTATTTTGAGCCAGTTAAGTATGGTTGGATGGCTTGTCTAGCTCCCGATGGAAAATTTTGTGTTTTTAAAAAAAAAAATAAACTTTGGCATAAAGGGTTAGTTCACCCATCATATTCCTTAAAAGGTGAAAAAGGTCCGATGCTTGAAAATTATATTAATCATTTTATGTCAAAAGATATTACTGAATTATTAAATAGATTTAATAGAAATTCTTCTTTACATGCTATTGAATTAAAAAATAAAAATAATTTTAAAAAGTACATTTCCTTTAGAAAGATCTTTTCCAGATTTATAAAAAGCTTTTTTTTTAGAAAAGGTTACAAAGAAGGAAAATTAGGGTTTTTAATTTGTATTCTAAATGCAATATACCCGATAGTGTCAGTAATTAAATCTAAGGAAGATTAGACCTAAGATTCTGAAATTTTATAACTCACGTTATTGTCTTTAAGAAAGTTTTCAATTTCGTTATTTTCCAACATTTCTCTAAAAATATCGCATCCTCCAACAAATTCTTTGTTAATATAGATTTGAGGAACTGTTGGCCAGTCTGAAAATTCTTTAACACCTTCTCTCAAATCATTATCTTCAAGGACATTAAAGCTAGAAAACTTAACTCCAAGATAATTTAGAATATCAACAACTTGAGCAGAAAAACCACATTGAGGAAAATCTGGGGTACCTTTCATAAATAAGACAACTTTATCGCTATCCACTAGTTTAGAAATTTTTGTTTTGATTTCACTCATTTTCTTCTCCTTATATTTCCTTTGTTGTTAACATTAAAGCATGCAATGTTGACCCCATGTGTTTACCTAGTGCCTTATAAACTAGTTGATGTTGTTTTATTTTAGAAAGTCCTTTGAAGCTTTTAGATTGAACTTTTGCATGATAATGATTGTTGTCACCCTTAAGATCAGCAATTTCTATTTGCGCATCAGGAAGTTGTTTTTTTATCATTTCGGTTATTTGTTCTGGAGTTAAAGTCATTTTAAATATTCATTAAACCATTTATTATTTAATTTTATAAGGTTTTTTACAGGAATTTCAAAACAATTTATAAATTTTAGTGATGCTCCCTTTACAATTCCAAGCCTTTCAATATCAACTTTTTTATCAAAGTATCTTTTCATATTAAAATTTTCTTCAATAATTAGTATATATCTAGACTGGTCTTCTCCAAAAATCCATTTTTCTGGTTTTGTTTGAAATTTTTTTGGTATTTTTATTTTTACACCCATATTATTGCTAATACAAAGCTCAGCTAGAGATAACCCAATACCTCCTTCCGATAGATCATGACAACCAATAACCCCATTTGTTTCAGTAATTAACTTTTTAACAAATTCTCCATTCTTACTTTCCTTTTTAAAATCTACTTTGGGTGGTTTTCCCTCATTCAGTTTATGCATTTGATGAAAAAGTGAAAGTTCTAAATGCCCACTTGTTCTTCCAACCAAAAAAATATTTGCATTTTCTTTCATCTTGAAACCTTTGGCGTATTCAATTTTTTCAATGAGACCAACTCCACCTATTACAGGAGTAGGCATTATGGAATTCTTATTTGTTTCATTGTAAAGGGATACATTTCCAGAAACTACAGGGTAGCTTAGTTTTTCACAAGCATTTTTAATTCCCTTAATTGCCTGTTTAATTTCATACATTATTTCTTTTTTTTCAGGATTTCCAAAATTAAGATTATCTGTAATTGCGATTGGGTTAGCTCCTGATGCAATAAGGTTTCTCCAGGACTCAGCGACAGCTATTTCAGCTCCAATTTTAGGGTTTGATTTACAATAAATAGGGTTACAGTCACTGGTAATTGCTACAGCCTTTTTTTTTCCATGTATTCTAATTACGGCGGCATCAGATTTTTCTGAAGATAAAATTGTATCGCCCATAACTGATGAATCATATTGTCTGAAAATCCATTTTTTAGAGGAATGATTTGGACTTGATAAAATTTGCATTAGTGTCTTCTTCAAATTTTTCTTAACTATTTTATTAATTTTGTTAATTTTTTTTTTTTTTTTTTTTGAGGGCCTGTTATATTCTGGAGAAGATTCAGCAAGAGGTTTTATTGGAAGTGAGCCTACTATTTTTTTTTTCATGTATAACTCCATGATACCAGTATTGGTAAGTTTCCCAACTTCTACAGCATCCAATCCCCATTTTCTAAAAGTTTTAAGAGTTAGCTTTTTTTTATTTGGTTTTATAATCAGTAACATTCTTTCTTGAGTTTCTGATAACATTATTTCATAGGGTGTCATTCTTTCTTCTCTACACGGAACTTTTTCCAAGAATAACTGTACACCACAGTTTCCCTTAGATGCCATTTCAAAGGATGAGGAAGTTAGACCGGCTGCACCCATATCTTGTATTGCAATAATCGCATCGTGATTCATAAGTTCTAAACATGATTCAAGTAGAAGTTTTTCCATAAAAGGATCACCAACTTGAACCTGGGGTCTATTAGTTGATGAGTCATCAGTAAACTCTGCTGATGCCATTGTAGCTCCGTGAATACCATCTCTTCCAGTTTTTGAGCCTACGTAAATTATAGGGTTTCCCACACCCTTTGCCGTAGAATAAAAAATTTTATTTTTTTTTACTAATCCAACACACATTGCATTAACGAGAATATTGTTATTATAACTCTCATGAAAAAAGCATTCACCTCCAACAGTTGGAATGCCAACGCAATTTCCATAATCCCCAATTCCTTTAACCACACCTCTTAATAAATTTTTTGTCTTTTTATTTTTTGGATCACCAAATCTCAGTGAATTGAGATTTGCAATTGGCCTTGCGCCCATAGTGAAGACATCTCTCATAATTCCTCCAACACCAGTTGCTGCACCTTGATAAGGTTCAATGAATGATGGATGGTTATGACTTTCCATCTTAAAAACTATTGCGTCATTACCACCTATATCAATTATACCTGCATTTTCACCAGGCCCGCATATGACTCTTTTACCTTTAGTTGGTAAAGTCTTTAACCATTTTTTGGTTGATTTGTAAGAACAATGCTCACTCCACATTACTGAAAAAATTCCTAATTCAAGAAGGTTTGGCATTCTTCCAAGAATTTTTTTTATTAATTCAAATTCTTTTTTTGTTAGATTGTGATCTTTTATTATTTTATTTGTAATTTTTTTATTCATAGCATTTCATAAATTGATTTAAAAAATATTTTTCCATCTTCACTTGAAAAACTATCAGTTGCTCTTTCAGGATGAGGCATGAGACCTAATACATTTTTTTTCTTATTGATTATTCCTGCAATATTATTTTTAGAGCCGTTAGGGTTAAAACTTTTATCTATTAAACCCTCTTTAGAAGTATATTTAAAAATAATTTGTTCATTGTCTTCTAACTCTTTGAGTTTTTGATCATTAACAAAAAAATTTCCTTGAGAATGGGCAATTGGAAAACTAATAACTTCGTCTTTTTTAAAACCACTGGTAAATTTATTTTTGTTAACTACTTTTAGAAAAACATCTTCACATTTAAAAAGCTGATTAGAGTTTTTTAGAAGTGCGCCTTCAAGTAAATTACATTCAGTAAGGATTTGAAAACCGTTACAAATTCCAACAATAGGAATTCCTTTTTTTGAAAGCCTTACTACCTCTGAAATTGCCGGAGATTTTGTTGCAATTATTCCTGCTCTTAAGTAGTCACCATATGAAAAACCTCCTGGTAAAAAAATTAGATCAGTCTTTTTAATATTTCTGGTTTGGTGCCAAATTAAATTAGGTTTGATTCCTAAGTTTTTTTCAATTGCAACTGAAAGGTCTCTGTCACAATTAGAACCAGGAAAAATAATAATAGAAATTATTTTTTTTTCTTTCACTAGTTTAATTCTTTTTTATTATTTTAAAATTTTCAATTACTGGGTTTGATAGAAGATTTTCACTAATCTTTTCGATTTCATTAAAATAATCTTTTTTGTCGTCCACATGTATATCAAAGAATTTACCTTTAATTATTTTTTCAATAGATTTATTTCCCATATTTTTAATAGTTTGCATAATTGCCTCAGCCTCAGGGTCAAGAATTCCAGGTTTAAAATTTATATAGACCCTAAAAATCATTCTTTAAAACCTTCTTAAATTCTTTTTCTGATAAAACACCTAATCTATATGCAACTTCTTTGTAAGCAATGTCTACTTCACCAAGATCTTGCCTAAATCTATCCTTATCAAGTTTTTTATTTGTTAATATATCCCATAGTCTACAATTATCAGGACTAATTTCATCAGCTAGCATAATTGAGTTATCTTGACCTGACCAAAATCTTCCAAATTCAATTTTAAAATCTACCAAACGTATTTTTTGTGAATAAAAATATCCAGTTAAAAAATCATTAATTCTCACTGATAAAGATATAATTTCCTCTAATTCTGAATGAGTGGCCCATTCAAAAACTATTATATGTTCTTCTGAAATTATAGGATCATTAAGTTTATCATCTTTAAGATAGAACTCTATTATTGGTCTAGGAAGAACTTTTCCTTCCTCAATTCCTAAGCGTTTGACTATTGAGCCGGTGGCTATATTTCTTATTACAACTTCTATTGGTATAATTTCTAATTTGTGAATTAGTTGCTCTCGCATATTTAGTCTTTTAATGAAGTGGTTAGGAATATTTATGTCACTCAACCTAGTCATTAGTAATTCAGAGATGAAGTTATTTATCACTCCTTTGCCAGGAATTATGGCTTTTTTTTTATTGTTAAAGGCTGTAGCGTCATCCTTAAAGTATTGGATTAATGTATTAGGTTCCTTTCCCTTATAGATTACTTTTGCTTTTCCTTCGTACAATTTTTTTTTTAGCATTATTTATCAATTTTTTTAAAAATATAATTAATATTTTTAAAATGGTATTCGAGTTTAAAAATCTTATCAATTTCTTTAGATGAAAGAAAATCTTTAATACCTTTATTTTTTTTAAGCAAGTCTTTAAAACTTTTGTTTTTATTCCAAGAGTCCATTGCGATTTTTTGAACCTTTTTATAAGCATCTTCTCTTGTAATTCCTTTTTCAATAAGTTTAAGTAAAACTCTTTGCGAGTTATAAAGTCCATTGGTATTATTGAGATTATCAAGCATATTTTTTTTGTTGATAATTAAATTTTTAACTACTTCAGACATTCTATTTAACGCAAAATCTAATAAAACAAGAGTATCTGGAAAAATTACTCTTTCTACAGATGAATGAGAAATATCTCTTTCGTGCCATAAAGAAACATTTTCTAAAATTGGTAAAATATTAGCTCTTATAATTCTCGCAATACCTGTTATATTTTCTGATAAAACAGGGTTTTTTTTATGAGGCATTGCTGAAGAACCTTTTTGCTTGTTAGAAAAAAACTCTTGCACTTCTCTAACTTCACTTCTTTGTAAGTGTCTAATTTCTATTGCTAAATTTTCAAGTGATGAGGCTATTATAGCTATAACAGAAAAAAGGTACGCGTATCTATCTCTTGGTATAACTTGTGTAGAAACATCTTCTGAGCGAATGTTTAATTTTTTTGCTACATAATCTTGTACAAAAGGATCAATGTTTGCGAATGTACCAACTGCCCCAGATATTGCGCATACTGAAATACTCTTTTCAGCATCTAAGAACCTTTCATATGAGCGTTTAAATTCAAAATATTTACTTAGCATTTTAAGTCCAAATGTTGTTGGTTCAGCGTAAATACCATGACTTCTACCAATACAGGGTATTTTTTTGTAAGAGATAGCTTTTTCTTTTAAAACTTCTAGTAATTTTTCTAACTCTTTTTTAATGATTAAGCATGATTCCTTAAGTTGGATTGATAATGTAGTATCTAAAATATCAGATGAGGTTACTCCTTGATGAATAAAACGGGAATCCTCGCCGATATTTTCTGAGAGATTAGTTAAAAATGCAATTACATCATGTTTTACCTCCTTTTCAATTTCATCTATCCTTTTCTCGTTGAACTTCGCTTTTTCTTTGATTACATTAAGCGATTTTGTTGGAACTTTTCCTAATTTGTTAAGTGCCTCACAAATTAAAATTTCAATTTTTAACCAAATTTTAAATTTATTTTTTGGTTCCCAAATTCCTGATATTTCTTTTCTTGAGTATCTAGGTATCATTTTTTATACGGTGGGAATGAGTAATTTTTTTTTGAAAGAGTAAAAATTTCGTAACCAGTTTTTGTGACTCCTATTGAATGTTCAAATTGAGCAGATAAAGATTTATCGCAGGTTACAGCAGTCCATCCATCACTTAGAATTTTAACTTTGTATCCACCAATATTTATCATCGGCTCGACTGTAAAAAACATACCTTCTTCTAGTTTAACACCTTCTCCTTTTTTGCCAAAATGAAGAATACTTGGTTGATCATGAAATACCTTACCAAGACCATGCCCACAAAAATCTCTCACAACTGAATAATTCTTTTTTTCTGCAAAGGATTGAATAGCATAGCCAATATCACCTGTTGTATTTCCTGGCTTAACTTGTTCTATTCCTCTCATCATTGCTTCAAAAGTGGTTTCAACAAGTTTTTGAGCTTTAATTTTAACATTTCCAACATAAAACATTCTACTTGTATCTCCATGCCAACCGTTAAGTTTTGGGGTAACATCAATATTTAATATATCTCCTTCCTCTAAGACCTTATCTCCAGGTATACCATGACACACAACGTGATTTACTGATGTACATATAGATTTTGGAAATCCTTTATAGTTTAGAGGTGCTGGAATTGCTCCTTTTTCAACTTGATAACTATGACAAATTTCATCTAGTTCTAATGTTGAAATTCCAGGTTTTATGTAGTCAGTAATGTAATCTAAACATCCAGCAGCTAAAGCACCTGCTTCTCTCATAGATTCAAATTCATGTTTATTGTGTATTTTGATGTTATTGGTCATAGAAAAAGATTAATGTATAGTAAAAAAGTTAAAACTAATAGAAAAAAAAATGAAATCAAACAGAAAAACTTTTGGCATTATAATTATTGGAAATGAAATTTTGTCAGGAAAAACATTAGATACCAACTCACATTTAATATGTACTGAACTTCACAATATTGGTATGATTTGTAAAGAAATAGTTACTATTCCTGATATTGAAAAAATAATTTCAGAAAAAGTAAATTTATTCAGACATAAGTTTGATTTTGTTTTTACAACTGGGGGAATTGGTCCAACTCATGATGATAAAACTTCCAATGCAATTACTAATGCTTTTGGTGATAAATTAGCTTTAAACAAAGATGCGAAAGAAAGACTAGAAAAACATTACTCAGATGATTTGTTGACAGATGCTAGATTAAAAATGGCTTATGTTCCTTCAAGGGCAAAATTAATTGATAACCCAGTTAGTATTGCTCCTGGTTTTTACATAGAAAATGTTTTTGTTTTTCCAGGAGTTCCAAAAATATTGGAGGTAATGCTAAAAGATGTATCGAAAAGATTTAAAAAAAACCACAAAAAATTTAAAAAAAAAATAATTACAACTACCTTATCAGAAGGAATAATTGGAGAATATCTTGCGGGAGTGCAAAGAAGGTTTACTAAACTTGAAATTGGAAGCTACCCATATTTTAAGAAGAATTCGTTTGGAGTTTCTTTAGTTATAACAGGGGAGAACTCCAAAGTAGTAAAAGAAGCTTGTGATTTATTGATTATTTATCTTAAGAAAAATAATGGAAATCCTAGGTTATTTTAGTTTCTCTTCCAATATTTTTTTTGTATGAAGAGCGGCTTCTTCCTTAACCATATCTGAAAGGTTCTCTTTTATCCAAAAACTCAATGAGTCTTCTAATATTTTTTCTAGTTTATTTTCAAAATTTTCTTTATTAGTTGTTTTGAAGGATAAACTTTGAGGTTTTTCTTGGCACTTTTTAAAATTAAGATCTCTCCAACTATTCTTTAAATAGGAATTATTTATGATTGGTTTAGCTTCCCTTGTTTCCATTGATTTATTATTGTTAAGTTGATTGTAATTAAGGTTTTTTAAAAAATTTTGTGGTTTAGATTGACTAACTTTATTTAATTCTATTACTTCTGATGTTCCTAACTTATCAAGTTTTTTCTCATTTTGAGCCTCTAAAATTAGTTCTTGAATAGAGTGAAGTATGTCTTCTATTTTTTTTTGATTGTTCATTAAAAAATATCCAATAATTATGTTAAAGTAATGTAATCGTTATATTAATTATATGTCAAATATTACATTCCAAATTATACCATTTGCGTTCATTTTTGTAGTAATCTTATTTTTTCTTGCCAAAAAAAAAAACATTAAAAAAGAAATTATTGTTCAAAAAGACATACCACTAAATGATTACGGAGAACATAAAGAATTTTTTGAAAATGCTGAAAAAAAGTTAGTTGCTTTAAGAGAACTTTATCGTCAGGAGTTAATAGATATTGACATTTATGTAAAAAAAACTGAATTAGTTGCTCAATCTATCTCTAAGCTGACTGGAAAAAACGTAAAAGAACTGGTTGAAACAAAAAATGATCATATTTACAAAAGGTTAAAAAGTGATATTAGTAAAAAAATAGAAAAAATACCTTCAAAAAAAAGTATCAGAGACCTCGATAAATTGATAAGTGATGTCGATAAAAGAATTGAAATGGGATTAAACTATGAACGATAATAAAAAAATTTTGGACCAAGTAAAAAACGCGGTATCATCTAAAAAAATAAACGAAAAAAAAGTGAAAAACACTGAAAAATTTAGTGAAAATTCCAATGAAACTAAAAAAATAATTGATAGTTGGATAGAAAATAATGCAGAAAAAATTACTAAAGAAATTATCAGCGAGCACATAAAAAAGCTTTTTAAATAAGTACTTTACATAGGAATTTTTTTTAGTAAGTTTTAAAAACATTTGTAAATTAATGGAAAAATATTCAAAGATTAATATTGCGAGCGTGCTGAAATTGGTAAACAGACAGGACTTAAAATCCTGCGGGTGGTAACACCCTTGTGGGTTCAAGT
>NHFZ02000014.1 GCA_002171275.2 Pelagibacteraceae bacterium TMED124 | reverse complement strand
TTTAATAATTTTCTTTCTTTCTTTCAATAAATTATCTCTTTTCTTCTCAAGTTTCTTACTTTTTATGATTGCAATTTATAGTAAGTCTTTTTTCTCTATTTTTATACTTTTAGGTATAAATTTAATCTACTTTTTTGATAAATTAAAACATCGTCCAAAATTACAATGGTTTTTAATAATTGGGACTTTATTTATTTTGATACTAATAAGCTTTACTGAAATTATAAATTTTACAAACATTTTAAATTATATATATGCATTCAGACAAGATTTAAGAGGATCTGAAGTTCCAATTAATCCAGAAGCATTATATGGTTACGCTGTTGGAAGAGTATCCTCATTTAGTTCCATGTTATATATTTTTACTTCAAAAATTTCTTCGTTAGAGTTAGATTTCTTATCAAATCTTCAAGTAATTATTAAACCTTTTATTTCTGATTTATCAATTAATGATATTACAAAATCATTTAATGATTATGTATTAGGTTTTGATAGGGAATGGGGAACAATATTGTCATTACCAGGAACAATTTTTTTACTTTTTAAAGCTGATATTTCCCCCTTAACTTCAATTTTAGAATTACTAATTTATTTTTTATTTATATCAATATTGTCGAGCTTATTTCCAACTTCAGCTTATTTAAATAGATTAGTAATAATTTTATTCCTTAGTTTTCAAGGGTTACTATCAGGTATTCTTTACGAATTTGTTAATTTATCGAAAAGCCTAATATTAATATCCTTAATTCTAAACTTATTTCAACGAAAAAATTTCTCAAATAAAAAGAATAATTAATCCAAAAAGTTTAATAGTAATTTTTATGCGATAATTATATAAATTTTTAATCTTTAATGAAGGCAGTAATACTTGCGGGGGGATTAGGAACTCGAATAAGTGAAGAAACTCATTTAAAGCCTAAGCCTATGGTTGAAATTGGTAACATGCCAATTTTGTGGCATATTCTTAAAATTTATAGTGCATATGGAATAAACGAATTCATTGTATGTTGTGGCTATAAGGGCTATGTAATTAAAGAGTACTTTGCAAATTATTTTCTACATATGAGTGATGTTACTTTTAATATGAAGGAGAATACTATGGAGGTTCATAATAGAAAAGCAGAATCTTGGAAAGTAACACTTATAAACACAGGGTTAAACAGTATGACTGGGGGACGTTTACTTAGAGTTAGGGATTATCTAGAAAATGAGGATTTCTGTTTTACTTACGGAGATGGTCTTTCCGATATAAATATCTCAGAATTAATAAAATTTCATAAAAGTTCAGATTTTTTAGCAACAGTTACTGCGGTTAAGCCGCCTGGACGTTACGGCGCTATAAATATTAGTGATAATTCTGTTGTTGATGCTTTTCAAGAGAAACCATTAGGGGATGGTTCTTGGATAAATGGAGGTTTCTTTGTCCTTAGTCCAAAGGTATTCGAATTAATTGAAAATGACTCTACGGTATGGGAAAAAGAACCTTTGAATAAATTGGCAGAAAAAAGACAACTAAGGGCTTACTACCACAAAGGTTTTTGGCAGCCTATGGATACTTTGAGAGACAAACAATATCTTGATAATCTTTGGAATAAAGGAATAGCTCCTTGGAAAAAATGGTAATTAATAAAAAGTTTTGGAGTTCTAAAAGAGTTTTATTAACTGGTCATACTGGTTTTAAAGGTAGCTGGTTAATGCTTTGTCTACAAGAGATTGGTGCCGAGGTTTGGGGATATTCTTTGGAGCCTGAACCCTCTCCAAATCTTTTCAGGGATTTAGAGACTAATAGACCATCATCTAGTCAAAAATCAGATATTTTTTGGGTTAATAAAATCGGAGATATTAGGGATCAAAAATTATTAGAAAATTATTTCGAAAAATGTCAACCGGATGTGGTTTTTCATCTTGCAGCTCAACCATTAGTGAGAAAAAGCTATAAGGATCCAATAGAAACTTGGTCAACTAATGTTATGGGATCTCTTAATGTACTTGAAGCATGTAGAACTATAAAAGAAAAATGTGCTGTAGTTATGATTACTACAGATAAAGTTTATGAAAATAAAGAATGGAATTATGGTTATAGGGAAATAGATCCATTGGGTGGGTATGATCCTTATAGTGCTAGCAAAGCTTCTTCTGAAATTGTAATTTCTAGTTGGAGATCTAGTTTTTGTGGAGAATTGCCTTTTCAAAAAAATAATCTTGGAATTGCATCTGCAAGATCTGGAAATGTTATTGGAGGAGGAGATTGGGCATTAGATAGAATTGTCCCAGACGTAATGAGATCTTTAATTGCTAAAAAGGTTATTAAAATAAGAAATCCCTTATCAACAAGACCATGGCAACACGTATTAGATCCTATTTCTGGATATTTAGATTTAGCAGAAAAACTTTATGAAAATAAAACTTTTTTTAATCAGGCTTTTAATTTCGGACCATATGTTGAAAGTAATAAATCAGTTCAAGAATTAGTTAATGAAATTTTTAAATCATGGCCTGGTAAATCTCAAAGTATTCAAGAGGAAATAGCTCTACATGAGGCGAATTTGTTAAATCTGCAAATTGATAAGGCTTATCATTTACTTAATTGGAAACCAAATTGGAATTTTAAAGATACGATTATTAAAACTACAGAATGGTATAAAAAAAATAATGAGGGTATTTCCTCTTTAGATTGTTGTTTGAGTGATATAAATTCATTTTTTAACAGAGATAAAAATAATTAAAACTAAAAGTATTTATATGAAAGATCCCTCTATTAGTATTATTATACCAACTTATAATTCTTCCAAAACTATAAAAAGATGTATTAATTCTTTTATTTACCAGTTGTCAAGTATTGACTCAATTTTAATAATTGATGATAATTCTATTGATAATACTATGGATTTGATAAGTGATTTAGATTTTAAAAACCTTTTTTTTTACAAAAATCCTAAAACAGGACCAAATTCTGCAAGAAATTTCGGGATTGAGAAATCTAAAACTGATTATTTGATGTTTGTTGATAGCGACGATTATTTAGAAGAAGGTGCGATTAAAAAAATTAAACAAAATATAATATTGTCTGAATCAGATATTTTAATTTTGGGATATTCTTTTACAGTAAACAGTAAAATTGTAAAAAGTTCCTCACTTTCCAACAGTAAATTTATTTCATCAAAGAAAAATATCTTAGAAATAGGTTTCACATCATCTTATTATTCTTCCGTATGTTGGAACAAGGTAATTAAAGCAACTATTCTAAAAAAAAATAAGAACGTTAGATTAATTGAAGATAGAATACATGGAAGGGATTCTATTTTTGTAAAAGAACTCTCTTTAATAGCTAAAAATATATTATTTTTAGATGGTGTTCAATATATATCTGTAATTACAACGAATAGTTTTTCTAGATCTTTTTCCTTAAGAAATGTTAATTCATCTTTAGATTGTATTCAGAAATTAATTAATTTAAAAAATAAAAATAATATACCAACAGAAATTATTTTTAAGTCCATAACAAAAATTATGATATATATAATATTTTATTCAGCAATAAGATTAAATTATAAATCATTTAAAAAAGCAGTATTTTTAATTTACGATAAATTAAAAAACTTTTTGAAGAATTATAAATTTGTTTCAGAGATGAAAGATATAAAAAATCTTTTCAATTTTATTATTATTTTTTTAAGCTTTAAGTTAGATTTTTTAGTATTTATTTCATTTCGGATCGCAAAAAAAATGAAACTTATTGTGGATTATTAAATATGTGTGGTTTTTTTGGGATTAGTTCAAATGATTTGGAAGCAATTTCTGAAAGTAAATTTCAAAATCAAAGACTTTATCTTCGTGGTCCTGATGCTAATGGGGTTAAAACAAATTCTGAAGGAACTTTAAAAGTTGTTCATCATAGATTGTCAATATTAGATCTCTCAAATTTAGCTAATCAACCAATGATTAATGAAACAGATAATTCAAAATGGATAGCTTTCAATGGCGAAATTTATAATCATGAGGATTTAAGAGATAAACTTTTAAAAAAAGGAGTTAAATTTAAAACCACTTCTGATACAGAAGTATTACTTAAAGGATTATGTCTCGAAAAGGAAAAATTTATTGAAAAAATTTCTGGACCTTTCGCTTTTGCTTTCGTTGATGAAAAAAGAAAAGAGATATTAATTGCCAGAGATTCGAGTGGCGAAAAACCTCTTTTTTTTAATGAATGTGAATATGGCATATCTTTTGGGAGTGATTTGATTCAAGTTAGTAAAGCTTTCTGTAACAACCCAAAATTATCAATATCTTCAGCCCATGAATATTTTTTATATGGTAGTCCCAGATTTCCCCATACAATTTTTAATAATGTTAATCAGGTATTACCAGGTAATTATCTTTATATTTCTCTTGAAAAACACTCTATAAAAAAAGAAAGTATTTTCTTCAGTTATGAAAGAAGTTCTTTTAATAAAAATCTGTCTAATAGTAAATATTTAACTTCTAAATTAAAGAAAACTTTGTTCAAAAGTATAAAGCAACAATCAACTTGTGACAGAGAAGTTGCCTTATTATTAAGTGGAGGAATAGATTCTTCAATAGTAGCCGCAATCTCTGCATCTACTTTATCTAAGGTAAACACATATACAGTGAATTTTAGAGACCATAATTGTCAGCAAGACATTATTAATGCAAGATTAATATCAAATTATTTTTCAACTAATCACACCGAAATTGATATAGAAGAAGCTAACCCAATATTTTTCGAGAAAATCATAAAAAAGATTGACCTTCCCATAACTGACCCATCCTTAATACCATCTAGTTTAATCTTCGAAAACTTATCGAGGGATTTTACAGTAGCTTTATCAGGTGATGGAGCTGATGAATTATTTGGAGGATATAATCATTATCAATATTTATCTTTTATAAAAATTTTTAAAATTATTTTAAAAAAATTACCAAAATTAAGAGAAGATTTTATTGTAAAAAATTTCTCACCATCACTGAGAGGGAGGAATTGGCTTGGAATTCCTGGTAGAAACTTAGAAAAAGATCCTCTATTAGTCAGGCAAATTTTATTAAATGATGAAATTCAAAATTTATTTTTAAAAGAATTTAAGTACCAAAAGCGGATAAACCCTTTTACAAGTTTTTTTAATGAATCTATAATTTCTAATGCTTTAAAATTAGATTTTTATGATTATATGTCGGCGATAGTTTTGCAAAAAACTGACAGAGCTTCAATGCTTAACAGTGTAGAGGCTAGAAGTCCATTTTTGGATAAAGAGGTTATGGATTTTTCTTTGAAACTCGAAGACAAAATGTTAGTTGATTGTTTTTCCAGAAAAAAACTTCTTAATAATCTTGCTGATGAAATCATTCCAATTAATATTCGAAAATTACAAAAAAAGAAATTTGGATTTAGTTTCTCAACTAATAAATTATTTAGAAAAAAGGTTTGGTATGAATACGCTTTAAATACTTTTAATGATGCTAAATTCCCAATTAATAAAAAACAATTAATCAAAATTTTGGAAAAAAATTTAATAGGTGAAAACTATGGTCAAATTTTATATAGCTCAATAATGTTAATTAAATGGATGAATGTAAATGATTTAAGTTTTCTTTAGATTGCTTTTTATTTAATTTTAATAATTTCCCTAATATGCTAAATTATGTTTTTAATTGTGATTTATGAAAGAAAGAATATTAATCACAGGAGGAGCAGGTTTTATAGGCTTAAACTTAACAGAAAAATTATTATCTAAAGGATATCTTATTACAATAATAGACGATTTATCGCCACAAATTCATGGCGATATTCCATCGATAAGTTCAATATTATTAAATAAATCTGTCAATTTTATAAGAGGATCTCTTATTAACAGGAAAATTCTTAGGACTGCTTTAAAAGACGTTAGTTATATATTCCATTTGGCAGCTGAAACAGGAACAGGTCAATCTATGTATGAGATAGCAAAATATATAAATACTAATTCAACTGGCACGGCTATATTACTTGAAGAAATAGCCTTATTAAATAATCAAATCAAGAAAATAGTACTCGCTTCAAGCAGATCTATATATGGAGAAGGAGCTTATTTATGTAAAAAATGTGATCCCCAAAATCGTCTTTATCCGATCTCTCGTTCTACGATTAATTTAAACAACAAAAAATGGGAGCATTTATGTTCTAAATGTAATAGTCCTCTTTCTCCAATCCCAACTAAAGAGTCTGATAATATTAATCCGATTTCAATATATGCCTCTACAAAACATAATCAAGAACAAATAATGAAAATATTTTGTGAGTCCTTTAATATTGACTTTAATATTTTGAGATTTCAAAATGTTTATGGAAATGGTCAATCATTGAAAAATCCCTATACAGGTATTATCTCTATATTCTCAAATCGTTTAAGGCATAAAAAAAAGTTACTTGTTTTTGAAGATGGAAAGGAAACAAGAGATTTTGTTCATATCAATGATGTAGTTAATTCTCTAACAATTTGTCTTGAAAGTTTGCCTATTAAATACAGGATAATGAATATTGGATCAGGAGTTTCAACATCTGTTTATGATATTGCTAAAATTCTAAAAAATGTTTTTAATTCAAGTTCTCAAATAGAAATAAATAATCAATATAGGATTGGAGATATAAGACATAATTTTGCAGATAATAATTTGATAAAGGAATTAATTAATGATTTTCCTAGTGTAAATATTGAAAATGGTTTATTAATGTTTGGTGGATGGGTGAAAAATCAACCTTTAAATAAAGATCTTTCTTCGGAAGCAAATTTAGAAATGAAAAATAAAGGACTATTAAAAAATGGATAATACTCTTTATTCCCTAAAAATAATTTATAAAGATTGTAAAAGATATTTATATTTATCAAAAAAAGACTCAAAAAAAAATAAAAGTTTTCTTAGATTATTTGCCTTATTATTTTCTATAAGAATGGCTCCAGTATTATTATATAGATTTGGTTCTATAACCTCAAATTTTAAAATCTATCCTTTAGGAAGTTTGTTTTCTTTATTGAATAGATTACTATTTGGTATAGAAATTTCAAGATTTTGTAAAATTGGTCCTGGTCTTTGTATCCCTCACCCAATGGGTGTAATTATTGGTGCAAATTCAATAGGAAGTAATTGTATTATTTTTCAAGGGGTAACTATAGGATCAAAAGAAATAGATTTCCCAGTCATCAGAAAACTTAGGCCTACCATAGGAAATAATGTAGTTATTGGAGCAGGTGCAAAAATTCTTGGAGGAATATATATAGCAGATGACACTACAATTGGAGCTAATGCAGTTGTAACTAGGGATATATTGGAGGGAGGATTCACATACGTAGGAATTCCTGCAACTAGACTAGAAAACAATGATTAGTAAAAACTTACTTATTATTTCTCCTAAAACGTATAATTATCACAATATCATAATTAAAAGTGCTGAAAAACTCGATTACAAAGTTGAATGGATAGATGATAGACCCTTTGATAATTTAATTTATAAAATAATATCAAGATACCTTAATTTTTTAGGTAGAAAAATTTCTATTAAATTCTATATCAAACGTATTAAAGAATTTAAATTGAGGAAGATTAACTTCGAAACTGCACTCGTAATAAAGGGCGAATCAGTTCATCCTGAAGTGATAAAATTTATAAAAAAATCTTTCCCGAATATAAAACTTGTTTTTTACTATTGGGATTCTTTTATAAATGTACCAAACCCTTTAATCTTGTCAAAATATTTTGATAAGTGCATAACATTTGATTTATTAGATGCTAAGAAAAAAAATTGGAAATATATTCCATTATTTGCTGGTAATATTTCGGGGGGAGATACCAAAAAAAAATCAAAAAAATTTTTAATTTCTTTTGTAGGGGTTTTTCATTCGGATCGATTAAATATAATTGGAAAATTTATTTCTAACTTTTCATATCCCTGCAAGAATAATATTTCTGATAATGTCTTAAAACTAGATGATGACATTGATTTTTTCTTTTATTTATATTTCCCATCTTTATTTCATAGATTAAAAGCCTTTTTAAAAAATCCAATTTATTATTTGAAGTTTTCTGAATATTTTCATGCACTTCCTCTCGATTCAAAAATAATGTCGGAAATCTATAAAATGTCAAATGCTGTTCTTGATATAAATCATCCCTCCCAATTTGGTTTCACAATGCGAACTTATGAAACTTTATGTTCTAAAAAGAAATTAATTACTACTAACTATTTAATAAATAAAACCTCTTTTTTTGATAAATCTAGAATCAAAATAATTAATAGGAAAGATATAAAAATTGATAAGAATTTTTTGTTTATGCCTTTTCTTCCTCTAACATCAAATGAAATAAATAGCTTAAGCCCTAGAATTTGGCTTGCTAATGTTTTAGATTAAAATTAATTATTTTATAAATTGGAAAATTTTAAAATCTATCTTTTTGGGACTTCATCTCCTTCAGGGTTGTTTTTTAATTCATTGGCAGATGAACAGGAAATTAATTTGACAAGTTTAACTAGGTCAAATCTTGATTACTTGGTTAAAGATTCCAAGTATATTAATTTTGATAAAGAATTATCATTTAATTCTATTGAGTCAGGCTTGCCAAAAATTTTTGTTAGTTTTTCACCAATTTGGAAATTTGAGAAATTTATTCTTAATCTTTCTATTTCTAGACCAAAACTTTTAGAAGAGGTTAAGTATATAATTTGTTGTTCTTCATCTTCCTCCCTTACAAAGAGATATGCTTTTTCTAATTTTGATAAATTTTTATCAAATAAGCTTATATTTTCTGAGAAATCATTAATGGATATTTCTAAAAATTTTGGAATTAAGTTAAAGATTATTGCTCCAACTCTTGTTTACGGAAATAAACTTCCTTTTTTGGATAAAAATTTCAATAAGATAACCTTAATCTTGAGGTGTTCTCCTTTAATATTACTCCCACATAATACTGGAATTAGGCAACCTATACATGCAAAAGAACTAGCTTTAGTATTTATTTATTTCTTAAAAAATTTTATTAATGCTTCTAATAAAAAACAACAAATGATAGAAGAAAAAGTAAAAATATATATAGGTGGTGATCATGAGCTTACATATTATGAAATGGTTAAGAAGATACAAGATAGTCTAAGAATGTATGACTTTGGCAAATTTTGCGTGTTACTAAAAATCCCAAAAAGATTGTTTTTTTTAATTTTTTCACCTTTAATTTTATTTTCCCCAAAATCTTATGAATCAGTATTAAGGTTATCTAGTAATCTCTCTGGATTTACAAAAGTATCAGAACTAATAGGAATGAAAAGTTTAAAATTTCCATATAAAACCTCTGATTAGGATATAAGATAAATGATTCATTTAACAATCAATTCGAAAAATATATTTGTACTTTTAGGATCTTTTTCTTTGACCTTTTTCTTAATTAGGCTTACCATGCCTATTTTTAAAAAATTTCTTTTAGATATTCCTTCTAGAAGGAGTTCACATATAATTTCTAAACCTAGGGGTTATGGAATTATTTTTGTTTTTGTAGGAATTATTTCATGCTTATTTTATTCTGAATATTCATTATTATTGCTTATTCCATTGACGATAACTGGTTTTATAGATGATAAATATAATATTTCATCTAAGGTTCGCTACTTAATTCAATTAATAACAGTTTCATGGATTCTGATTATTACACAATATGGTAATAATTTTTATAAATTGTTTAGCACAGATTATCTATTAATAAATTTATTTGTATTTATATTTTTAATAATATTATTCACAGCGATTATAAATTTTATAAATTTCATGGATGGTATTGATGGGTTGGTTGCTGGATGTATGCTAATTCTAATCATTATAAAAGTATTTTTGAGTTATGATTTTCTATTAGGTTTTGTTGGTTCCTTAATCGCTTTTTTACTTTGGAATTGGAGCCCGTCAAAAATATTTATGGGAGATTCAGGAAGTACTGCACTTGGAACTTTATTTGTATTAATGCTTACAAAGAATAATCAATATGATGAAATTCTTGGATTTTTTTTAATTGGCACTCCACTTTTTGCAGATGCTTTATTTTGCCTATTAAGGAGATTAAAAAATCGACAAAATGTTTTTACTCCTCACAAGCTCCACCTTTATCAAAGACTTAATCAAGGAGGTTTAAGCCATCAGAGTGTTTCAATTTTATACATATTCGCAACTTCTTTACTAGGATTTATATGGCTTTTATTCCAAAATAGTTTATTAATGATATATTTATCTTTAACTTTTATTTTGGTAGGATTTTGGTTGGATAAAAATAAAGCAAAACCGTTCGAAAGTTAATAGAAAAAACTTCATGAAATTTCATAAAGATCTAGTATTATCTTTGGTAGATCTATCTCCATATCAAAGAAGATTAATTCTTATAATTATAGATATAATTATTATTTTCTTAACTTTTATACTTGCTTCTCTCTTTCAAGAAAATAATATTTTATTGGGAAATATCAGACCTGTAATTTTTGAATTAATTTATTTTAATTTAATTATTCTTTTGTTTTACTTTTTTACTGGATATTACAGAGGATTAACGAAATATAATACAGAAAAATTATTTTATGAAACTCTAAAGAAAAATGGCACTGCAACCTTTTTCTTTTATTTAGTGAATCTTTTTTTACAGCAAGATAAACCAATAAAAATTTATTTACTTATTTGGGGATGTTTAACTTTTCTAGGTTTTTTATCAAGAATATTGATGAGAGATATACTTTTAAATATTTACTTTAATAAGAATAGACGAAAAAATAGAGTAATAATTTATGGTGCAGGATCAGCTGGGGCACAATTAGAAGCTGCCTTAAGATATTCACAAAAATATAAAGTTTGTTTATTTTTTGATGATAATAAAAATTTACATAATAGATTTCTTAATGGGAAAAGGATTACATCATCAATTGAGATTTCAAAATATAAAAATCAAATTGATACAGTTTTACTTGCAATTCCTTCATTATCAATAAAAAGAAGATTTGAGATATTGAAGTTTCTTCAGAAATATGGAGTGGGGATTCTTCAGATACCATCACTAGAAGATGTCGCGAGCGGTGCTGAAAATATTGATTCTTTAAAGCCAATAGATATTGAGGAATTATTAGGCAGGAACGTAACAGAAATTGGTAATTTTAAAGAAGATTATAATTTAAATCAAGAGGTTGTTTGTGTAACTGGGGCAGGTGGCTCCATAGGAGGCGAATTAAGTCGTCAAATATTTTTGAAAAATCCTGCAAAATTAGTTCTAATTGAAAATAGTGAAGTAAATCTATATCAAATAATTAAAGAATTAGAAAATCTTTCAAATATGGAAATAGAACTTATCCCAATATTAGGAAGTGCATGTGATAAAGAACTAGTTGAAGAGATTTTTGCGAAACACAAAATTTCGGTTGTTTTTCATGCTGCTGCTTATAAACATGTTCCATTAGTAGAAATTAATCCTATCCAAGGATTAGAGAATAACATTTTCTCTACAAATATTCTATGTGAAGCTTCTTTGAAAAATAATTGTAAAAAGTTTATCCTCATTTCAACTGATAAAGCTGTTAGACCAACAAATATTATGGGAGTTTCAAAAAGATTATCAGAAATCATAGTACAGTGTTTTGCTGAATTAAGTTTTTCAAAAGAATATAAAAATAAAACTTGTTTTTCAATGGTTAGATTTGGGAATGTTTTGGGTTCTTCTGGTTCAGTAGTCCCCCTTTTTAAAGAACAACTTAATAAGGGAGGGCCAATCACTTTAACCCATCCCGATGTAATTAGATATTTTATGACTATTAAAGAGTCAGTCCATTTAGTATTGCAAGCTTCTGTCTTGGCTGAAGGTGGAGAAGTGTTTTTGCTAGATATGGGAGAGCCAGTTAGGATTTTTGATTTAGCATTTCAAATGATTAAATTAAGCGGATTAACATTAAAAGACTCTAAAAATGAAAATGGAGATATTGAAATAAAAATCACCGGACTTCGACCTGGAGAAAAGCTTTATGAAGAATTATTGGTTGATGGAAATAGCCTAAAAACATCCAATCCTCAAATTTTTAAAGCAAGAGAAAAATATATTCCTTTAAATACTTTTTTACCAAATATCGAAATTTTGTCAAAATTAATACAAGAGAGAAATACTAAGAAGATCTATGTTTTTTTAAAAAAGTTAATGCCCGAATTTAATTTGAGAAACTAGTAAAAAGTATTAAATAAAATAAGATTCATTAACTTCACTCAAGTCGTTTATATTTATAGCCCCATCAAAACTATCATCTTTATTTAAGAGAAATAATTTTTTTATACCTACTTTTTTGGCTGGGATAAGGTCCGTTAGATTATCACCAATCATTATTGATTTTACAGGATTAATTTTAAATTCTTTTATAGCATTTTCAAACATTAAAGAATTTGGTTTCCTGCATTTGCAAATCTTAAGATATTTTCCTAATGCTTCACTTGGGTGATGTGGGCAAAAAAAATAAAAGTCAAATGTATAATTAAAGTTTTCTTTAAGATCATTTTGTAGCCACTTCATATACTTTTTGAAGTCTAATTCTTTGTAATAACCTCTCCCTATACCAGCTTGATTAGTAATTATAATTTTCAAGTAATCATTAATTGAAGCAAGTCTTAAAATATTTTCTACGCCTTTAAGATAAATAGTCGATTCTGGTTTATGGACATAACCAAGGTCATGATTAATAACCCCATCTTTATCTAGAAAAAGTGCTTTCTTAAGCATTATTAAAAATATTTTTGAGCATTTAAAAAATCTTTTGGGATACCAATATCAATAAAAAAACTATTACATTTATAAGCGAATAACTTATTTTGATCTGTAAGATCTTTTAAGATTTTGGTTTCTAGTGAACAATTATCTATATTTTTATAAAGATCAATTATGGATTTATTAAACATGTATACTCCTGAATTGATATATCCAGAACAATTTTTTTGTTTTTCAAAAAATCCTAATACTTTACTATCCTTTGAAATATTCAATAGTCCATATCTTTCAGAATTTTCTACTTTGGTAGCGCATAACAAATAATCTTTATCTGTTCCATATTTTATAAATTTTGAATAGTTTAAGTCCAAAAAAGTATCGGCATTTATAATAATTGCTTTTTCTCTAGATAAAAATCTGAAAGCATTTAAAACTGCTCCACCAGTACCAAGGGGAGATTTTTCATAAATATATTTAAGTGGTACACCCTTATAGTTACTACCTAAATATTTTTTAAACATATCTCCTTTAAAAGATACTGTAATGAATATTTTTTCACAAGAATATTTAATTATCCTATCTAAAATTATAGTTATAAAAGGTCTTCCATTAATCAATGCTAAAGGTTTGGGACGGTCATTTACAATCTCACGAAGTCTTGTGCCTCTACCTCCAGCTAATAGAATATACTCCATTTAATTATGGGAAAAGTGAATCTTCAATTATTAAGCAAATCAAATGACCCATGAAAGAATGAGATTGTTGTGCAACTGCAGTAAAACTACTTGAGGATCTAAGTGATTTATCAGACAATTTATGTAAAATAGTCAAATTTGAGCCTGTCATTACAATTGTTTGAAGTCCAATTTCTTTAGCTTTTCTGACAGCTTTTATTATATTTTCTGATTTTCCGCTAGTACTGTATGCAATAAGTGTATCCCCGCGTTGCCCAAGACCTTCAATTTGTCTTTCAAAGACATTAGAAAAATCAAAGTCATTTGAGACTGCAGTAATTAATGAAGTATCTGTTACTAGTGAAATTGCTGGAAGACTTCTTCTGTTTTTTGTAAATCTACAAACTAATTCAGCTGAAAAATGTTGAGCGTCAGCAGCACTACCTCCATTTCCACATAAAAGTATTTTTTTATTTGCTAAGAGAGAGTTTGTGCATAATTCTGCAGCTTCTCTAATCTCGTTAAGGGTTTTCTGACTAAATAAAGACTCATAGTCTTTTCTTGATTCAGATAAGAATTTTTCAATATTCATTTCACCTTAGATTAACATTAGATATTCCATGAAACACAGCCTTGATTAACGAAAGTAAAATTAAGCATAAAGATGTGTTGTGTTTTCAAGAATTTCATTAATTTATATTTTTTTTGAGGATTTATCATAATTATTATAAATCCTCCTCCTCCAGCGCCTGATACTTTACAAGCCTTTGCTTCAAATTCAAAACATGTATTAATTAAATCATCTAAATAAGCATTTGAAACTAATTTGCTTGTTTTCTTTTTTTGTTCCCAACCATAATTTATTATTTTGAAGAGAGATTCAAAGTCATTATTTAAAATAATTTTTTTCAACTTAATTGCTTCATGTTTAATATTTCTTAAGGCTGAAATACTTGAATCTTTTTGATAAACTAACTTCTGATCAATAATTATTTTTTCTGATTCTCTGGATAATCCAGAATATGCTAGAAGTATTGAAGACTCTAATTGTAAAAGTGTTTGTTTTTTTATATTTAGATTCTCTACATTGAAATGATTCTCTGGACCAATATTTATCATATTTATTCCGCCAAAAGAAGCTGAAAAATGATCTTGATAACCCCCGGCTAAACCAAGATTTTCTCTTTCTATTTGATAGGCAACTTTGGCTAATTCATATCTTGATAATTTTGCATTAAAAAAGTTATTCAATAGTTCGCACAATGCCACAACAATTGTTGATGAAGTACCTAATCCAGATCCGAAGGGAATTTCGCAGTAAGTTTCTATTCTTAAGGCGATTAAATTTCCATTATTATATCTTTTACAAAAATATGAATAAACTCCTTCTATAAGAGACTTTTGAGAATCTATTTCTTTGATCTGATTTAGATTATATTTATTAACTTTATCTAAATCTTGATTAACAAATAATATTTCTTTATTTTTGCTTTCCTCTAAAAAAGCAAATACAAATTTATCTATAGTTGCATTAATAACACTTCCTCCCTCTTCATGGCAAAATGGAGGGACATCACTCCCACCACCGGCCAATCCAATCCTTAGAGGAGCTCTTGCTATAAGCATACAAAAATTGATAAAATATTTAATATTTATTATAACTTTTAGAATCAAGTTAAAAATATTCAAAAAATAGATATGAAATATGAAAAATTTTTTTAAGTAGATTTTATAATCTCTTAATTTAAATATTTATTAGATATAAATTTAGATAATCTTTTTTCTTGTTCCTAATCGTTTGCCATCATAACCAGATGCCTTCATAATAAATTTGCACCATTCGAGATTTTCTAGATACCAATTTATCGTAATTCTTAAACCATCAGAAAATGAATATTTATGTTTCCATTCAAGACTATTTACAAAAAAAGAGGGATCAATGGCATATCTATTGTCATGGCCGGGTCTATCAGTTACTAATTTAATTTGTTTTTTATAGGATTCTTTTTTAGGAATTAACTCATCTAGAGTTTCGCATATTAAGTCTATTACCTCTTTATTAGTTTTTTCTTGATTGGAACCAATACAATATTGTGATCCAACTTTACCTTTGAAGGCAGCTATTAGTAATGCATCTACGTGATCATCAACAAAAAGCCAATCTCTAATATTACTGCCATCTCCATATAGTGGGATATCTTCTCCTGTAATCGATTTTAAAATTACATTTGGAATTAGTTTTTCGGGAAATTGCCAAGGCCCGTAATTATTAGTGCAGTTGGTCATTACAGTTGGTAGACCATATGTGTGATGCCAAGCATTTACTAAATGATCACTTGATGCTTTTGAGGCAGAATAAGGACTCCTTGGGTCATATCTAGTTAATTCATTAAAAAGATCATCATTCTCTAAAGAGCCAAATACTTCATCAGTACTAATATGGTGGAATCTAAAAGAATTAGATCTTTCTATATTTAATTTTTCGTAATGATCTAGAGCACTTTCTAGTAAATTATAAGTTCCTACTATATTGCTATATATAAAACTAGATGGATCATCTATTGATCTATCTACATGACTTTCTGCAGCAAGATGGAAAATCATGTCAGGATTAGCTGCTTTAATTGCATTTTTTGTTTCTAGTTTATTTGATAAATCAACTTTCAATAATTTATATCTTTCTGAGAAATTACTTTTTTTATTTTTTAGAAAATCCTTGATTGAAGATTCATCACTAGAGTAATTCATTACGTCTAGATTAAAAATTAAATGATTAGTATCTTTAAGTAATTTTCTTATTAAACAGCTTCCTATAAAACCAGACCCTCCTGTGACCATAATATTCTTTTTCTCGTTAAAAATTTCTTTTAAAATCAATGATTTTTCCATTTATTTTGCGAAGGTTTGATTATTTGATTTAAATGATTTTAGAGTTTCTTCTAGTTCTTTTTGCCAATGTAAACTTGTTACATTTATAATTTTTTTAGTTGAGGAGCAATCAAGTAGAGAATAATAAGGTCTTTTTGCAGCCGTTAAATATTCCTCTGACTTAACTGGGATAACATGTGCTTTATTTTTTATTAAACCTAATTCTTTACCAATTTCTCCAACAGATATAGCTAAATCATACCAACTAGCTGCACCACTATCAGACCAATGCATAATGCCTACATTTGTTTTAAAATCTATCTCTTCACTTTTACAAATTATTTCCCAACATACTTTGGCTAATTTATTTGCAGATGTTGGACATCCAATTTGGTCGGAAACAACAGATATATAATCTTTTTTATTATGCAACTCAATCATTTTTAAAGCAAAATTGTTTCCATAACTGCCAATAACCCAACTTGTTCTCAAAATAATACCTTTGTTCCTTGTTTTAAGAAAATCCTCTAAGAATTCTTCCCCTTTTGATTTAGATTTACCATAAATTCCTATAGGTGATCTTTGATCAGTAGTTTTATAGGGTTTGAAATTTTCTCCATTGAAAACATAATCTGTACTTATATGGAGTATCTTGCCTTTGGAAGTTGATAGCGATTCAGCTAAAGTTTTCAGAGCTGAAGCGTTGATTTGGTAAGCAAGTTCAATCTCCCTCTCTGCCTTATCTACATTTGTATAAGCGCCGCAATTAATAACCCAATCAGGTTTAAACTTAGAAACAATCTTTTTAATAGAATTATTATCAGAAAGGTCAAGTTCTTTTCTATTTGGGTATAAAAGGGTGATATTTTTTGGAATAATTTTTTTTATTTCGGAGCCTAGTTGACCTGAACCTCCAGTAAGTAATATTTTCATAAAAATAAATTATGGTTTTCATCATTTTGTTTAATAGACATTGCAAGTGAGTCTTTTTCATTAAGAATAGGTTTTTTAATTAGATATTCTTTCAATGGCCACGTGATCCCAATTTTAGGATCATTCCAAATTAGTGATCTTTCATGGTCCTTACTCCAATATTGGCTGGTTTTATATTGAACATCAGCTTTATCAGTTAAAGTTATAAATCCATGAGCAAATCCAATAGGAATCCATAATTGAAAGTGATTTTCTGAGGAAAGCTCAATACCAAACCATTGAAGAAAACTTTTAGATGATTTTCTTAAATCTACAATCACATCGAATATTTTCCCTGATGAGCATCTTACTAATTTTCCTTGTCCTTTTGGATTTAACTGGTAATGTAAACCCCTAAGTACGCCTTTAGTAGATCTAGAGTGATTATCTTGGTAGAAATGAATATTCTTTTTTATTAATCTTTGAAAGGTTGATTGATTCCAGCTCTCATAGAAGAAACCTCTATTATCTTTAAAAACTGAGGGCTTTATTACTAAAGGCCCTTCCATTTCAATATTTTTGTTTGATATTATTACTGTTGTTTCCATTGTTCTAACTTTCTACGATTTCTTTAAGAAGATTTTTTAAATAATTACCATATTCACTTTTTTCAAATTTTTTTGCGAGCTTTTCAAGATCATTATCATTTATCAGACCTTGATTCCAGGCTATCTCATGAGGAGAACCAATTTTTAAGCCTTGTCTTTTTTCTAAGATTCTTATGTATGATCCTGCTTGATGTAGAGAGTCAAAAGTTCCTGTATCTAACCATGTGGTTCCTCTGCCCATTACCTCAACATTTAAATTATTCTCTTGAAGATACAGTTGATTAAGACTTGTTATTTCAAGTTCACCTCTTAAAGATGGTTTTATTTGTTTTGCTTTTTCTACAGCTGTCTCATCATAAAAATATAATCCTGTCGTTACTTGATTACTTTTTGGATTCTTAGGTTTTTCTTCGATGTCAATAACTCTTCCATTTTTATCGAATGATACCACCCCATATCTTTGGGGGTCGTTTACCGAATATGCAAAAATTGTATTTTTTTGTAAATTATTATTAGCTGCTTGCAATTTATAAACTAAATCAGAACCATGAAAAAGATTATCTCCTAGGATAAGGACGGATGGTGATTTATTGATAAATTCTTCACCAATTAAGAAAGCTTGTGCTAATCCATCTGGTGTTGGTTGTATTTTATATTTAATAGATATACCTATTTCATTTCCATTTCCCAAAAGATTTATAAATGATTCCTTATCGTGAGGAGTAGTAATTATTAAAATTTCCGTTATTCCTGCCAACAAAAGAGTCCCAAGAGGATAATAAATCATAGGTTTATCATAGACAGGTAAAAGTTGTTTGCTTACGGAATTTGTAATTGGAGCTAATCTAGTTCCATTTCCTCCTGCTAGGATTATTCCTTTTCTAACGCTCCTATTTTGCATTAAAGATAAACCACTTTTTTTATTTTAATATATAAGGTTATTTCATTCATAAATTAAAGTAGTTAAATAATTTCTATATAAATATTATTAGATTATTTTTATAAAATATATTTAACAAACTGATCTAATCCCTTTTTGATTTTTGATAAATAAAATATCTTACTAATAGAGTTATAATAAATATAAAATTTTTATTGAAATTATTGAAGTATAAAATTTTATTAATCAATATAAATTATGTTAGATGAAAATACATCAGTTCTTGTTACTGGAGCAGCAGGATTTATTGGAGCTGCCATTTCAGAGAAATTATTATCTAGAGGTATCGCCGTTGCTGGTATAGATAATTATAGCTCTTACTACGATATTCAACTTAAAAAGAAAAGAGTTGAGAATATTAAAAAATGTACTAGAGAAAAGTTTTTGTGGAAATTCTTTAAAGGATCAATTGAGGATGATATTTTTCTTGAAAAAGTATTTAAGGAAATAAAGCCTAAAATAGTTATTAACCTCGCGGCTCAAGCAGGAGTAAGATATTCATTAATTAATCCTAAAAGTTATATTTTGAACAATTTATTAGGATTTGCTAATGTGCTAGAAGTTTGCAAAAAATATAAAATAAGTAACCTAATTTATGCATCAAGTAGCTCAGTATATGGAAACAATAAAAATGTAGCTTTTTCTGAAAATGATAAAAATGATAAACCTGTAAGTCTTTATGCAGCAACAAAAATATCGAATGAGTTAATGGCATATAGTTATGCACATCTTTATAATTTACCTTGTATTGGATTGAGATTCTTTACTGTTTACGGACCTTGGGGAAGGCCAGATATGGCACCAATGATTTTTGCTAAATCTATCTTAGAGGAGAAACCAATTCAAATTTTCAATTATGGAGAAATGAAAAGAGATTTTACATATATTGATGATATAGTGGAAGGCATTTTTAGATGTTGTGAAAAGCCATTTGTTCTAAAAAATTTTTCTAATAAATATTTGATAAATTCAGATAAATTTAATGCTCCACATAAAATTTTTAATATAGGAAATGGATCTCCAGTAAAACTTATGGATTTTATTGGAACTCTTGAACAAGCATTAGGTAAAACGGCCATCAAAGAATATAAGTCATTACAACCAGGTGATGTTTTAGAAACCTATGCAGATACAAGTTATTTAAAAGAATGGATTGATTTTTGTCCTAATACGCCTTTAAAAGAGGGTATAAATAAATTTGCTAATTGGTTTATTAACTATTATAAATAATAGTAATTTTAGTAATACTTATATATAAATTTAATAAGTAATAGTAATATATTTCAAAATTGGAATTTATATTGAAAAGAATTTTAGTAACAGGTGGAGCAGGTTTTATAGGAAGTCATACTTGTTTGGAACTTCTTGATAAGGGATATGAAGTTCATGTAGTTGATTCTTTTGTAAATAGTTTTCCATGTGTGATCGATAAAGTCTCTTCAATAATTAGTAAAAAAGAAAGAAATTTTGAAAAAAATTTTTACTTTTATAAAGGCGATATTAGGGATAAAAATTTCTTAAGAGAAATTTTCAATAAATTAGACAAAAAAGGTAAAAGTTTTGACGCTGTGATCCACTTTGCTGGCCTCAAAGCAGTTAAAGAATCAATTATGCAGCCACTTAAATATTGGAATAATAATTTCTGTAGCACATTGATTCTTTTAGAAGTAATGAAAGATTATAAATGCAATACTTTCATATTCAGTAGCAGTGCAACAATTTATGGATTTACTAAAAATTACACTATTAAAGAGAATAATCAAATATCCCCTATAAATCCCTATGGAAATACCAAAGCAACAATTGAACAACTTTTGAATGACTTATATAATAGTAATCCTTCTATTTGGAAAATTGCTAATTTAAGATATTTTAATCCAATAGGAGCTCATCCATCTGGACTATTAGGAGAAATGCCAACAGATATTCCTAATAATATTTTTCCAATAATTAATAAAGTAGCTTCAAAAAAATTAAAAAAACTAAGTATCTTTGGAAATGATTGGGATACTCCCGATGGAACGTGCTTAAGGGACTATATACATGTTATGGATCTTGTTGATGGTCATATTTTAGCTTTAGAAAAATTATTATTTGAAGATTCTAAAATTCTTAATTTAAATCTTGGCACTGGAAAAGGGACAAGTGTTCTTGAATTAGTAAAAACCTTCGAAAAGGTAAATAATGTTGAAATACCTTATCTCTTTACAAAAAAAAGAGAAGGAGATTCATCCAAATCCATTGCAGATAATTCTTTGGCTTACAATGTTTTAAGTTGGAAGCCTAAAAGATCATTAGAAGAAATGTGTAAAGATGGTTGGAATTGGTATAAGACTTATTCTGAATTGATATAAAAAATAATATCTTGTTCGAGTATGGTTATATTAAAATAATTAAAGAAAATAATTAAAAATGCAGAAACTATCGCTCAAATATCTGAATTTATTAGACAAAGAAAATAATAAGTTTTTAAAATTAAGTAAACTTAAGAAGTTTTTATTAAAACGAGTTTGCAATAATAATTCAATTTATAATTATCAATTTGAGAGATTAATAAATACAAATTTTAAAAAAAAGAAAACTAATTTAAATATTCTTGATGTTGGAGCTGGTTTATGTAAATATTATCCGGAATCAGTAAATAATTGTAAAAATAATTACTATGCATGTGATGTTAAGGATGTTTTTAGAAACTTTATAGAATATAGAGGAATAAATTTTATAGAAGTAGATTTATCAAAAAAACAAATTGATATCAACGATGGTTTTTTTGACTTGATAATTTGCTCACATATGATCGAACATTTATCTAATCCTGAGTTATTACTAAACGAATTAGAAAGGATTCTTTGTCCCGGAGGTATTATTTTTTTTAAAACTCCGAATATAAAGCAGGTTAAATGGAACTTTTATGATGATTTTACCCATCTAAGACCATATACTCAAAATAGTCTCTTAAAAGCAGTTGAATCGCAAAATTTAACAATTATGAATTGTTATACCACAACTTTATATATGGATTTCTTTTTAGGTTTAATGAAAAAGAATATATTAAATCCATTTAACTTGGTTTTTTTATTTTTTGGTTTATATTGTCATTTTTTTAGGAATGATATGAAAGAAATTATTTGTTTAGCTTTAAAAGTCTAATTTTACTTACAAAATCAAATGAAATTATTAATTTTATACTCGCAACAAATAGAATTTTAATTTGGTTAATTTATTATGACAAATAAAAATATTCTTGTTACTGGTTCTTCAGGACTTATAGGCAGTGAGGTTGTAAAGTTCTTTTATGAAAATGGATACCATGTTTACGGAATTGATAATAATATGCGTCAGGTTTTCTTTGGAGAGAAAGGAAGTACAAGAAAAAACTTAGTTAGATTAAAAGAAGAGTTTCCAAATTTTATCAACTATGAAGTTGATATAAGAGATAGAAAAAAAATTGAGGAGATTATCTCATCTCTTAAGCCACTATGTGTAATTCATACAGCAGCTCAGCCTTCACATGATAAGGCTGCTTCGATTCCCTTTTTAGACTTTGAGGTTAATGCCCTTGGTACTCTAAATTTACTTGAGGCATTAAGAAGATTTTCTAAAGATACAAGTTTTGTTCATTTATCAACCAATAAGGTATATGGAGATAATCCTAACAAAGTCAAAATGATTGAACTTGAAACTAGATGGGAATTTAAAGGAAATTTTTTTAAAAATGGAATTAATGAAAAAATGTCGATAGATAATGCAGCTCATTCATTATTTGGAGTATCCAAAGTTTCGGCTGATTTGATGGTTCAGGAATATGGTCGTCTTTATAAGATTCCAACATGTTGTCTAAGAGGTGGCTGTCTTACGGGCCCTTCACATTCTGGAGTTGAACTACATGGATTCTTAAATTACCTAATAAGATGTAATATTTCTAGAGAAAAATATACTATTTTTGGTTATAAAGGAAAACAAGTTCGCGATAATATACATTCTCTTGATGTTGCTAAATTTATTTTTGAATTTGTAAAAAGTCCAAAAATTGCTTCTGTTTATAATATTGGTGGTGGATATGAAAATAGTATCTCTATGTTAGAAGCCATTGATAGGGTTGAATCCATTACTAACTTTAAAATGAATTATGAATATGATGAAAAATCTAGATTTGGTGATCATATTTGTTATTACAGTGATCTAAATCAAATAAAGAAAGATTTCCCAAATTGGAATATCACAAAAAATTTAGAATACATAATTGAAGATGTATTTATAACACTAAAAAATAATTTATAATGAGATATTTTATTTTAAAAGGCGGTTTAGGAAATCAACTTTTTCAATTATCGGCATTTTTTTATTTAAGAGATAAATATAATTTGAAGGATCTTAAATTAGATTTAAGAACAGGTTTTTGGCTTGATTATAAATACAAGCGTTTCTTACAAATTAGTAATTTACGAAATTGTGAATACTCTTGCTCGAAAATAATAAGCATACAAAACTTCATCTTATTAATAATTCATAAAAGGATACCTTTCATAAATAATTTTTTAAAAATTTTATTTATTAATGATAAATCTTTTAAGAAAATTAATAAGAGAAAACTAAACAAGAATCAATATTGTATATTTGATGGTTACTTTCAAAATTCTAAATATGTTATTTATTCATTAAAAAATATCATGAGTATTGTTTCTCAGGATATAGATGAAACTCCCTCTGCATTATTTAAGAAATTATATGATGAAATTAAAATTCATAAAAACTCTGTCGCCTTATGTATAAGATTTTATGAAGAAACTGATAATCCACTATTACAAACTAATCAAAAGGTAGGTTTAAAAAGTGTAAGTGAGTTTAATGAGATAATATCAGAAATCGAAAAAAAACTTGAGAATCCAAAATTTTTTATATTCGTGCAGAAAGAAAATAGTTTTACTGATCAATTGAAATTTAAATCAAAAAAATCTTTTATTACTCATGATCTTGGTTTTAAATGCGCATGGAATCGATTAAGAGCACAGTCATATTGCAAACATCATATTTTTAATAATAGTACTTTCTATTTTTGGGGATCTATATTCTCAGATCAATTTTATAATTCTGATTCTAAGAAATCAGTAAAATACGTATCAAATAATTTTATTTTTAAGGAAATATATCTAAAAAATATGACCCTTTTTTGAAAAAATATGCTTAATTTTTAAATAGTAGTAAATTTTTTTTCCATGAAAACCAAAGGCTAATTCTCTAAAATCATTTAAATCTAGTGGGGATTCAATAGAGAAGTTTTTTGCAATATTATATGGAGCCCATGTAAAACCTTTATCCTCCAAAATATCTCTATGAAGAACAGAGAAAAATCCATCTTCATGATTGTTTGTTAATTTAGAATTATCCTTTAATTTTAATAATGTTGGAGCCTCCAATAATCTTTTTGATCTCAATGAAAATCCTCCATTACCAATGCAATAAAACTTCCCTTTTTTATTCCTACTGTATGAATAATCGTTATCTCTTGGAATAAAAGGAGCTCCAATATAGTCATAATTAAGAAAATCATCAGACCATTTACTCTTATTAATTACAAACCCGTCCCATTGCGTTATTAGTACATGAGAAGTTGAGATATATTTGTGTAGTTCGTAAATAATAAAATTACTATAATCTTGCAAATTATTTATTGGTTTGATTTTAATTTGATTAATACCATATCCTTTTTTAATTCTTAATGAAGAAAATAAAATTGATTTACAAGCTTTGATTGATTTGGTTGAGATTTGTAGAGCTTTTACGGTTTCATCAATTTTTATATCACTTATTGAAACAACTGTAATATTCTTCATTCCAAAGTCCTCAAATTTGGTAAACTTTCATAATTCATAATCTTTATTAAAAGAGATTTGGTAAGGAATAAAACATATCAACAATTATATAAGTAATATATTTTTTAAAGTTGATCAAATTTTTTAAAATATTTAAAGTCAAAGGTTTTTTTCTTATCGTTAAAAGACAATTATTTTTTATAAATTTATTCAATCTATAATCTTCAAATGTAAAGTCATGAGTAAAGATAAATGAGAAGAAAATTTTGGTCATAAATAATCTTTTATTAAAAATATTTTCAATAATAATTAAATTTTTTTGATTCATAGTTTTTATAATTTTTTTAAGATAGGTTGTTTTATTTTCAGGTAAATAATTTACCATTATCAAATCAAAATTCTTTACTTTACATTTAAACTCATCAACATTTAATATAGAATCTTCTTCAATTGAATTAGTTTTAAAAACTTTCCTCCAAAGAATTAACTGATATTTATTTTTCGTATCTAGTTCTAAGATTTTTATTTCATTATTAGTATTTATTAATTTATAAAATAGTTTATAGTAATATTTTTCAATAAATGATTTTGGCCATAATTTGTCAATCCCTAATGGGTTAATGCTTATACATAACTTATTGTTTATAAATATATTTATTAAATTTTTTTTAAAAATTCTTAAATCTTTCATTCTAGATAATCATCCAAAGTGCAATGGAAAAATATAATTTAAAATATATTTAATTAATTTCTTTAAACCTTTTGGTATTAATAATAAGAAAATATTTTTTTTTATTTCATACTTTTTTAATCCGATGTTGTATGTTGAGTATTCATCTCTTGTTATTTTTAATATCTTGTTAATATTCTTTTTTGAAATGATATTCCCCTGATAATCTTGCCATGCCCATTCTGGATAATAGTTAGCTGGAGATGCCCATCTCTTAAATTTATTATTAAATCTTGACCATAAAAGGGGTGCTATTGTTAATATTGGTTTTTTCCCAAGATTAATTGGGAAATAGGCAAAACTTGAGTTTGAAACAATTATATATTTTGCTTCTTGAATATATAAGAAATCATTAGATATATCTCCTTTTAGAATTTCGACATCTGGAAGTAA
Source organism: Pelagibacteraceae bacterium TMED124 (assembly GCA_002171275.2). Next base: position 644 of record NHFZ02000014.1, on the reverse strand, counting down.
TTTTTCTGCATACTTCTCATCATCTGTAACGATCTTAAATTCAATTGAATTACAAATATTTTTCATATTTTTCATACCATTAATCCAATATGATTTTGGTAATATTAAATCTTTATGTCTTTTATATTCTCCACCTCTTATATTTAGGATGCATGTATTATTTCCAGTTTTATTCTGTTTCCTTTTTTTTGGGTTTATTTTGATAAATTCATTTAATACTTTATTAGTATCGATTAAATATCTTTCTGATTGGAAAATTCCTTCCAATAAACTATTATCATTTAAGTTTAAAATTGACTTATCATAATCAGCACATAGACAATTTAAATCATTATCGTAATATAATTTTTCGCGAAATAATTTCAATTTAGAATAATCTATTAATTCGTAATTATTATTAGTTTCTTTAATTGAAAGGATATCAAAACCTTTAAAAAATTCAAAATCCAAGACTTTGTAATCATAAGATTTATATTTAGCAATCGATCTTAGAGTGACATAACTCCATAATTGATTTCCTAATCCTTGACCTTTTTTAAATTTAATGAATATCATATCTCAATATTTGAGTAATTGTTTTTTGTAGATTTGAACTGTTTTATCAACAAAATAAATATCATACCTTCAGAAATTAAATTTGCTAA
>NHFZ02000016.1 GCA_002171275.2 Pelagibacteraceae bacterium TMED124 | reverse complement strand
AACTCTGCCATTAGGTATATGTATTAATCTGCCAGTATATTGATTAGTGTCTACCCAATTACCAATTTCCATAATGGTAAAATTAGATATAGTAATATCTACTACATCGCCAGCATTATTGCCAAGCTCAATTCTATCTCCAATTTTAAAAGGGGATCTTGCAATTATATATAGCCATCCAGTTATATTGGTTATAGGATCTTTTAGTGCTATTGCTATGCCAGCAGAAACTAAACCTAAATAAGTAGCAATAGATTCGAATCCTTCAAACCAAATACTTCCAATTATAAAAAAAATCAAAAAATAGAGCATATATGATACTGTTTTATTCCATTTATATCTCTTTTCGCTATTTTTTATTTTATTTATAAATAGGCTGGTTATGGTTTTTTTGATTAAAGGAAAAAGAATCAGAGCTATTAAAGTGGCTACGATTTTAACCTGTATATGCTGAGAAGAAGATATAAATGTAAGCCATCGAAAATCAAGGAAACTTTGAATAAAGTTTTTATCCATCTTTTTTTACTGTAATTGTTTTTAATGTTATTTTTATAGCAGTAAAAGTTGATACTAGCATAAGAAAAGAAAGCAGAATGTAATATACTTCAAGTCCAAAATTAGGCATATTGTAAATTACAAAATATAAAGTTAAAAAAAAGATAAATAGATTTGCTTGTAGCTTGCACCATTTTTGAATATAGAATATCAATTTAGCTTTTCTAGTATCGTTTATTGAAGTAATAAGCATAATTTTACCATAGATATATAATGACAAAAATTCAAAACATCGTACTAGAGGAGATATGTTTTCTATAGTATGATCGCTGATTTTAGAAAGAAGTGTAGACCTAATAAAATTTAGAGTTAAAGTATTATCTTTAATAGGCCAAAAAATATTTAAAGGCTCATTTAAGAAAATAATATCTAGAGCTATATGCGTTAATGATCCGATAAAAATACCTTTTCCAATAATTGCAATATTGTCTTTTTTAGCGATATTTGAAAAAATTAATAATAAATAAATAATTAATATGTGAATTATTAAACTATGAGTTATGAATGTTGACTCTAAAAAAATAGACCTTGCGGTATTTTCTTCAAATAAAAGACTACCTACCAAAAACCCCAATAGATTGATCTGAGGAATAAAGGTACCTATGATTGAATACTTTGCTAATAAAGTTTTATGTTTTTGACTATAGAGAAATAATAATAAAGGGATTAACGCATAAAATCCTATAAAATTCATTATTTATTTTTTCTAGTCATTTTTGATATCATCGGCCATACTTTTTTAGGAACTTTATTGAGCATATTAAATTGACCAGCCTTAGAAACCCATTCAGCGCCATCTATAGTTATAACTTCTCCATTTATATAGTCTGAGAAATCTGAAAGCATAAATGCTGCTAGATTAGCTAGCTCTTGATGATCTCCATATCTTTTTAATGGAAGTCTCTTCTCCATATCAAAAAACATTGATATAGGCTTAGGGAATAATTTATCCCAAGCCCCTTTTGTCGGAAAAGGTCCTGGAGCTATTGCATTACAGTAAATTTTATATTTTGACCATTCTGCAGCAATGGACCTTGTCAAAGATAAAACGCCTCCTTTGGCAGCGGCAGATGGGACAACATATCCAGAGCCAGTTAAAGCATAAGTTGTTATGATATTTAGGATTTTTCCTTTTTGAGATTTTTCTATGCATTTTTTTCCATAAGAAAGGGTTAGGTTGCATGTTCCTTTTAAAACTATATCTATAACAGATGAAAATGCGTTTGAAGAAAGATTTTCTGTAGGAGATATAAAGTTACCAGCAGCATTATTTATTACTCCATCAACTTTACCATTTTTTTTAAAAACTTGAGCAACGATATCATCTATATCTTGACTTTCTCTTATATCGCATGAGTAATATTTCAAATGAACATCTTGATTTATCTTCTTTAATTCTTCACATGCTTTTTTAAGCCTTTCTTCGTTTCTGCTGATTATTGTAATACTAGCACCTAATTGAACTAAGTATTTTGACATGCTGAACCCTAATCCAGACCCTCCTCCTGATACAATGTAATGTGCACCTTTTAGGCAGTTTTCTTTAAGCATTCCAGTATTATACATAAGTCTCCTTTTTATAAATAAATATTTTAATTGTCTTTTAAGATATCTTTTAACTTAATAATTTTCTAACGTTATTTGTATTTTAAATTTTAACATTTTACTAATAAAAGTTATAATATTTGTTAAGGAGGCTGAATTGTTAAGTGTAAAAAAAATAAATTCTGAAAAAATCGAATCTATATCTAGCTCTATTGAGTGTATGTGTATTGGAGTTTTTAAAGGTGGAAATATTAAAAAAGACTTAAGTTTTATTTCCGAATCTGATAAAAATCTATTGATGTCTGCAGTTAAGCTAGAGTCTTTTAAAGGCAGTCTAGGTGAAAGCTTGATGATTTACGGCACATCAAGCATAAAAAGAATTTATCTTTATGGCCTAGGGGACGTAAAAAGTACTGGGTCTGATTTATTAAGATCTTTATCAGCAAAAGTTTCTAAAGATGCTATTAATAAAAAAATGAAATCTATACACCTTTATATTGATTCATTCACAGCTAATGGAAAATTTAATAATGCTGTAATAGAGGGTGCTTTATTAGGGTCTTACTATTTTGATGAGTATAAAAGCTCTACTAGCAAAAAAAATAGCCTTGATACCATTATTTTTGTTAGTAATCAAAAAGAATTACCCGTAAAAGAGGGTATAGCTTTATGTGAGAGCGTTTCTCTTTCAAGAGATTTAGGCAATCATCCTGCAAATATTCAAACTCCTACCTATTTAGCAAAAAAAGCTGAAGATATTTCTGCAGCTGATAATATGAAGTGTGAAATAATAGATGTTTCAAGGTTTAAGAAAATGAAGTTGAATAGTTTTTACGGTGTTGCGCAAGGAGCAAAAGAGCCTGCAAAAATGATATTAGTTAACTATAAAGGTGGTCCTGTTTCATCTAAACCAATAGCTTTAGTTGGTAAGGGGCTGACTTTTGATTCCGGAGGAATATCTATAAAACCTGCTCCTAAGATGGATGAGATGAAATTTGATATGTGTGGTGCTGCTACGGTATTAGGGTTAATGAATGCGGTCGCTTTGCTGCAGCCAAAAGTGAATATTGTTTTTGCAATTGGCGCAACTGAGAATATGCCAGGATCAAATGCTCAGCGTCCTGGAGATATAGTCAAGGCTTACAATGGAAAAACAATTGAGGTTTTAAATACAGACGCAGAAGGAAGACTTGTTTTGGCTGATGTATTATCTTATGTGAATAAAAAATTTAATCCTGAATGTATTTTAGATTTTGCGACTTTAACTGGGGCTGTTATCGTAGCATTAGGTAATCGCGCAACGGGAGTCATGGGGAATAATACAAATCTTATAAATGATATAAAAAAATCTAGTGAAAAATCAGATGAGAAAGTTTGGGAGCTTCCTCTTTGGCCTGAATATTCAAAGGATATAAAAGGCACTTATGCAGATATTCAAAATATAGGTAAAAATGGCGCTGGGACTATTACGGCAGGCGCTTTTTTAAAAGAATTTGTTGAAAACACACCGTGGTGTCATTTTGACATAGCTGGTACTGCATGGGGTCCTAAAACACCTCATTACCAGCCTGATTTTGGAGCTACAGGTGTTGCCGTAAGATTGGTATATGATTTTATAAAGAATAGATCTAAGTAGACTGTACTTGGCGGTGTAGCTCAGTTGGTTAGAGCACCGGAATCATAATCCGGGTGTCCGGGGTTCGAGTCCCTGCACCGCCACACTATGTTAAAAAAACAAATTTTTTATAATTTTTTTATAAAACTTTATTGCTGGTTTAAGCTTCCTATGATTTCTTATTGTAGGCCTAAAATAGTATCTTCTAATGATAAGGTTGTTAAAATACTGATACCGCTTACGAGAAGGACAAAAAACCATTTAAATTCTATGTACTTTGGCGCACTTTCGATTGGTGCAGATTTTACAGCAGGACTACTAGTTTTAAATATAATTAATAAGAATAATTCTAAAGCTAAGTTAATTTTTAAAGATTTTAATGCGGACTTTGTAAAAAGAGCTACAAAAAGTGTTTTATTTGTATGTGAAGATTTTGATATTATAGAAAATAATGTTTTAAAGAATATTAATAATAAAAAAAGAACCAGTTTTAAGGTTTCGGTTAAAGCTTATGTTGATAATGATTTAATTGCAAAATTTTCTTTAAATACATCTATTAAATAATTGTAACAATATGAAATAGCTCACAAAATTATTAGAATAATAGTGCTAAATTATCCTATCATTGTTTGTTTTTCTCCTTATTGAGCAATGTAAAAAGGCCCTTTATTGGGCCTTTTTAATTAAATTTTGTTATTATTTTTAATAAAAATTAATAAAATATACTATCTAATCTAAATAAGGTTTAAATAAAATATGAGCTCAAAAACTATATCTGAATTGTTTTTAAATACGGTTAAAAATAATGGCGATAAAGATTTGTTTTTCTACAAAAAAGCTAAAAATTGGTCTTCAATAAATGGCAGAACCATACTTTACACTGTTTCAGAAATATCGAATGCTATAATCGCTTCAAATCTCAATAAAGGGGACAAAGTTGGAATTATATCTGCCAATTCTCCTAGATGGGCAATGTGTGACTATGGGATTATTTGCTCAGGATGTGCAACTGTTAGTATATATCCTACTCTAATATCCTCTCAAATAGAGTACATAGTTAATGACTCACAATTAAAAATTCTATTCTTAGAAAACGAAGATCAGCTAGAAAAGATAGATGAAATTTGGAGCAGTTGCAAGAATTTAGAATTTGTTGTTATGATGAATGATTCTTTTGATCAAGAGTCTAATAAAGTTGTCAAATTGTCAACTTTTTTAAATAAAGGAATGGTTTTTAGAAATTCAAACAAAGGTTGTTTTGAAGAGCGTGTCAATTCTATAAATGAAAGTGACCTTTTGACTTTGATATACACATCTGGAACTACTGGAGTACCTAAAGGTGTAATGCTCACTCATAAAAATTTGACATCCAATATCAATTCCATATTAAAAGCTCAGGAGTTTGGAGATGAAGAGGTGTTTTTATCTTTTTTACCTTTAAGTCATATTTTTGAAAGAATGTGCGGACATTTTTGTGCATTTTGTATAGGCGCAAAAATATATTATGCCGAAAACATAGAAAAAGTTGCTGATAACATGAAAGAGGTTAAACCAACTGTTTTGATTAGTGTGCCACGCTTATATGAAAAAATTTATTCAAAAATAATGTCTGGTTTAGAATCAGCTCCAGCAATACGAAGAAATATATTCAAATGGTCTTTAAGTGTAGGTAGAAAACTTTCTTTTCTTAGATACAATAAAAAAAATGTAGATTTTTTTTTGAAAATAAAATATGCGATAGCTAAGAAATTAGTTTTTAATAAAGTCAAGGATAGGTTTGGAGGTGAAATTAAGTATTTTATATCTGGAGGTGCACCTCTTTCAAAAAAATTAGCAGAATTTTTTTATTCTCTAAATTTATTAATATTAGAAGGCTATGGCCTTACAGAAACAAGCCCTATTATTTCTTCTAATACTCCTAAAAACTATAGATTTGGAACCGTCGGGATCCCATTGGACAGTGTTGAGGTTAAGATTGCTAAAGATGGAGAGATAATTGTGAAGGGTACTAATATTATGAAAGGCTATTATAGGAAAGAAGAAGAAACAAAAGAGGCTATAGATACTGATGGCTGGTTTCATACTGGAGATATAGGAGAGATTGATGCGGATGGTTTTTTAAAAATAACCGATAGAAAGAAAAGCTTGATTGTAACTTCTGGCGGTAAAAACATTGCTCCTGCTCCTATTGAAAATATGTTATTAAACTCTTTATATGTAGATCAGTGCATTGTTTTAGGAGATAGAAGAAACTTTATATCCTGCTTAATAGTTCCTAATTTTGATGCTCTCAATGATTTTTTGAATGAATCTGGACTAGATAAATCATCTATAATAAGTGATAAATCTGTTTTAAAATTGTTTGATAAAATAATAGAGGATGGGATGAAGTCTTTTTCCAATTACGAGAAAGTAAAAAAATATAAACTTTTAAAGAATGCTTGGACTCTTGAAAAGGGTGAAATTACACCATCTTTAAAAGTTGTTAGAAGGATTGTTCAGGATAACAATAAGGATTTAATAGAGTCTATATATTCAGATTAACTTAATAGGCATAAAATATGACAACATATAAAGAAGCAGGTGTAGATATTGATTTAGCAAATAAATCTATAAATAGAATAAAGAAGTCTGTAAAAAGCACTTTTAATAATAGAGTGATTTCTGATTTGGGGGCATTTGGTGGTTGCTATCTATTTCCAAAAGAAGATTATAAAGAGCCTGTTCTTGTTTCTAGCACTGATGGTGTAGGTACAAAATTAAAAATCGCCTTCTTATCTAATAGGCATGACACAATAGGTCAATGTATAGTAAACCATTGCGTAAATGACATACTTGTTTTAGGAGCAAAGCCTTTGTTTTTTTTAGATTATTTTGCTACTGGAAAGTTAATTCCCGATGTATTTGAAGATGTGGTTGGAGGAATGACTGTTGCCTGCAAAGAAAATAAGTGTGCTTTAATTGCAGGCGAGACTGCAGAAATGCCAGGATTTTATGGTGAAAATGAATATGATTTATCTGGTACTATTGTAGGTGTTTCTGAAAAAAATAAGCTAATGTCTTCAAAAAAATAGAAAAGGGGAATCTCCTTTTAGGATTGCATTCCAATGGGCTGCATACAAACGGATATTCTCTCGCTAGAAAGGTATTGCTTGAAAAATTTACTATAGATACTCATTTTGATGAATTAGATGGCACAATTGGAGACTGTTTGCTTTTAACTCACAAGAGCTATCTTAGCTCAGTCCTTCCATTAATTGAAGAGAATTTGATTAATGGGGTCTCTCATATAACAGGTGGAGGCATTATCGAAAACACAGAAAGAGTGATTTCTGAAAATAACAATATTATTATTGACTGGAATAGCTGGGAGGTTCCTTTCATATTTGATTTGATTAAAAAAGAAGGTTTAGTTCCAGATGAGGATATGAGAAGAAGCTTTAATATGGGTATAGGTATGATACTTATTGTAAATGAAAAAAATATAGCTGAAGTAGAAAATCATATAAAATCAAAAGATCAAAAATCTTGTCTGATTGGAGAAATTGTATAACAAGGTATCGATAATAGGTGCTGGTACTTGGGGAATTGCAGTTGCCCAATTGTTGGTAGATAAAGTAACAGTTCAGCTTCATCACTATAATAAAATTTCATTAGAAGCACTTAATAAAACAAAAAAACATCCACGTATTTCTTCTCATTCAATATCTGATAAAATTATTGTAAAAAAAGATATGCATGTCGATGCAGATTTATGTATTATATCTGTGCCTGTTCAGCACATAAGATCTGTTGTTGAAAGTATTACGCTAGATAAGCATGTTCCTGTACTAATTCTATCTAAAGGAATAGAGAAAAAAACATTAATGTTTCCTATTGATATCGTTAAACAGGTTCTCAATGTGAAAAAAGTAGGGGTTTTATCTGGACCTAGTCATGCAGAGCAGGTTTTAGAAAAACATCCTACCACTATAGTTGCATCATTTAGAAGTAAAAGCTTGTCTGAATCTATTAGGAGTTTATTTTCAAATGAATATTTTCGAGTTTATTCAAATACGGATATTATTGGCGTGCAACTTGGAGGAGCTGCTAAAAACGTAATTTCTATAGCCGCAGGCATATGTTGCGGCTTAGGATATAAAGAGAATACAATATCTGCTATTGTTACTAGAGGAATTCATGAAATAAAAAAAATAGGAATTAAGATTGGAGCAAAAAAAAATACTTTGAACGGTTTATCAGGTACAGGCGATTTAATTGCTACAGCATTTAGTAATGACAGTAGAAATAGATTGTATGGAGAGCTTTTAGGAAAAGGAATGACATCAGATGACGCAAATTTAAAAATTGGAACGATTGCTGAAGGCTCTGAAACTGCCGATTCACTATTTAGTTTAATAAGGAAAATTGATGTTGAGGCACCTATATGTGTTAGCGTGTATAAAATTATTAATAGCAATGAATCTCCAGAAAAAATAATGAAGAACTTGATGATAAGAAAGCTAAAAAATGAGATTTAAAAATATTACAAAATGGATAAAAATAGGCTTGCTTAGAAAAGAATTACTCATTTAAATTAGTTGTCCGATTAATAATAGTTATGCCCTTGTAGTTCAATCGGATAGAACAGTCGCCTCCTAAGCGATAGATCCCCGTTCGATTCGGGGCAAGGGTACTTTTGAAATTAAGGAGCAAAATGAAAAAAGAAGAATTAAAGAAAGACCCATTTAGAGAGTTTTTATTAGGCTTGATATCTAAAGCTAAAGATTACTATGGATACATTACTATAGGATTGATTATTGTTGTTTCTTGTATAGTCATTGTTTCCAGTAGAGAAGCTATTCAAGATTATTCTGTATGCATAGATAGAAGTATATCTGGAGATCTTATAAGCAGCTATTGTCAATCTGATCAAGTAAGTATTGAGTTAGATAAATACACTGATGGCATGAGTCTCTCTAGTTCAGGCAGCTTAATTTCGTTTCTGTTTAAAATAAAAGAGATGTCTGATATTGATAAGCTGGAGGCTCTTAGTGCTGCTAAAATAAACACTGTTGAAGATTTATTTTTAAAGTCCAGATTATTTAAGTTAAAAGGAGATTTACTTTTAGATGTAAACAGATTTAATGAATCTGTAAAAGCTTATAACGACGCATATGATTGTTTCGAAGATAAAAGAGACTACTCCGCGCTTTTGCATTACAATATAGCTGCAACTTATATGGAGATGTTTTTAAATGACAAAGGTTTAGAATATTTAAAAAAAGCCAAACAGTATGTGGATACCGCTTTAAGTTTTGATATAGCGGATAGTTTTATAAAAAAAGACGTAAATGTACTTAAGGCTCGAATAGACTACGAATTGTAAAAAAGCTTTTTTTTATTTTATTCTGAGCCCTAAATTTGAGAATGATATGGGGGATTGTTCCCCCATTTTTGTTACATTGAAATCATAAGGAGATTTATACTTGATTAACAAAGATATAATAGAAGCTTTTAAAATGCTTGCTAAAGAAAAAAACATTGATAGGACTAATTTAAGTACAATAATAGAGAACTTATTCTTAAATCTAATTAAAAGGAAGTATGGCGAAGATTATGATAATTTCAATGTTATAGTCAATATGGAAAAAGGTGAAATAGAAATTTATCAACATAAAGAGGTGGTTGAAAAAGTCGAAGACCAAACATTACAGATAAAATTAGAAGATGCAAGAAAAATTGAAAAAGGTCTTGAGATAGGAGATATGTATATAGAGGTTGTTGAACCTACCAATTTTGGAAGAAGGCTTATAAACAATGCAAAGCAGTTTTTTAATCAGAGCCTTAAAGATATAGAAAAGCAGACTATTTACGATGAGTATTCAAATAAAATCGGAAATATTATTATAGGATCTGTTCATCAAATACAAAAAGATAGGATTTTTGTTATATGTGAAGACAAAGAACTAATTTTACCTCAATCAGAGCAGATGCCTAATGATCGCTATAGAAGAGGTGAGTCAATAAGGGCTATGGTTAAAAGTGTAGAGGTGAATAATAGGGGACCAGAAGTTGTTATATCAAGATCTGACGACCAGTTTTTAGAGAAGCTTTTTTCGCTTGAAGTTCCTGAAATTGAAGACGATATTATCGAGATCAAATCAGTTGCAAGATGTCCAGGAGATAGGAGCAAGATAATAGTTTCATCTGCAGATAAGCGAATTGATGCAGTTGGAGCCTGTGTTGGAATGAAAGGTATGAGAATTCAGTCAATTGTAAGGGAATTGAATGGAGAAAAAATAGATATAATTAATTGGAGCGATCAGCCTGAAATTCTTATAACCAGAGCGCTTTCTCCTGCAAGGCCTCTTGATTTATATATAGATCAAGAAAAGCCATATGCTGTAGCTGTTTTTGAAGATGAAGATTTAGCTATTGCTATTGGCAGAAACGGTCAAAATATTCGTCTCGTTACGCAGATAACAGGCTTCACAGTGGATGCTGTAGCTAAAAGCGATTATGAAGATAGCTCGAGTAAAAAAAACTCATCATTAAAAATAAATGAATGCGATGATTTATCTAAAAAAATTATTGATATATTAGTTGAAAATAATATTGATACTTTCAATGATTTTATTGATAAAAAAGAAGAGGTTTTAGGCATGAAAGGTATTGGCCCAAAAACCTTTGAAAAACTGGAGCAAATTGCTTTAAAAAATATAAATGGCTAAAAATAAAAGAATATACCAAGTTGCAATTGAGTTAAATATATCTCATTCAGATATAATTGATTTTTTAAATGGAATAGGTGAGATGGGTTATTCTCATATGTCCGAAGTAAACCCATCTATTTATAATAAGATTATTTCAAAGTATTCAAAAGACAAGAAAAAGCAAGAGGTTTATGCAAAAGAAAAGGCTCGTCACAGTATACATAATTCAAGAATTTCAGACTCATTAGATTCCAATGATAATAAAAATGACAAACAATTAAAAAAGACAATCGAAAAAAAGACTTTTGATGATCGAGATGATTTAAATAGGATAGGTTTAAAAATAATTGAAAGACCTTCGTCTAACAACGAGGATAATAAAGATACGAAAGAAGATTCTTTATTTAAAAAAGACAAGATTGAATCCAAGAAAAGTCAACCTCAAAAGCAGAAAATGACTTTAAAAAAAGTTAATATAGAGGCTATTGCTGATAAAATCAATCAGAATAAAAGCAAGGGTAGAACTGGAGCAACATCTCTTGCAGCTCAGTCTCTTCAAATTTCAGGAAAATCTTCAAAAAAGAAAAGGAAAAAAAATAAATCTTCAGAAAATAATTCTTCTATTTTATCAGCAGAAGAAAACGTATTAAATTTACCTGAGTTTAGTACTCTTGAGGAGCTTTCAAAATCTATGAATATTAAAGTTCAAGATGCTATAATGAAATGTATGGACTTAGGCATGATGGCCACTATAAATCAGAGACTTGATATGGACTCTATGATCATGATAGCTGATGAATTTGGTTTTGAGATTAAAGAGGCAGAGATTGATGAAATTCCATCAGTACAAGTAAATGTAAATAAAGCAAATTATATTCAAAAGCAAAGACCTCCTGTTGTTACTGTTATGGGGCATGTAGACCATGGAAAAACTTCGCTACTTGACTATATTCGCAATGAAAATGTTGTTGCTGGAGAATCTGGAGGAATAACGCAGCATATTGGAGCTTACAAGGTTTCTTTGAAAAATCAAAAAACAATTACTTTTTTAGATACTCCTGGCCATGAGGCTTTTACAGCAATGCGTTCTAGAGGGGCTAAGGTAACAGATATTGTAATACTGGTTGTTGCTGCAGATGATAGTGTCATGCCTCAAACAATTGAAGCTATAGATCATTCTCAAGCTGCATCTGTGCCTATTATAATAGCTATAAATAAAATTGACAAGCCTGGATCTGATCCTGATAGAGTGATTAAGCAACTTTCTGATCGAAAAATATTAATTGAAGATTGGGGAGGCAAGTATCAATCCCAATTAATATCTGCTAAAACTGGGCAAGGAATAGATAAGCTTCTAGAAAAAGCCACCATAGAGGCTGAAGTTTTAGACTTAAAATCTACTTTTGAAGGTAATGGCCAAGCAACAATTATTGAGTCTCGTTTAGACAAAGGTTTGGGGCCTATTGCAACCATTTTAGTAAATAGTGGGTCAATAAATAAAGGAGATATTTTTACTTGTGGAGGACAATCGTCAAAAATAAGGTCTATCTTAAATGAACGAGGAGAGCATATTGAAACAGCATATCCTTCTGACCCTGTTCAAATTTTAGGGTTTGAGTTTGTGCCGAATGCTGGTGAAATTTTTGATATTTTTGATGATGAGAAAGAAGCAAAAAAATTAGCTATAAAGAGATCTCAGCTAAAAAGAGAGGCTGAGCATCATAGGTTTAGAAAAACAACATTAGACCAAATAGGTAAGCAAATAAGTGAAGGTAAAGTAAAAGATTTAAATATACTTATAAAAGGAGACGTTGATGGTTCTCTGGAAGCTTTAAGCGATTCTTTGATGGGTATATCTACGGATGAAGTTAATGTTAAGATAATTCATAGATCTGTAGGTACTATAAATGAGAATGATATATCTTTGGCAAAAGCTTCAAATGCTATAATAATACTATTTAATCTTCCGTCGTCTAAACAAATAAAAGCAAAAGCTAAAGAAAACGGGGTAGAGATAAGAAGTTATTCTGTTATATATGAAGCTATAAATGAAGTCACATTAGCTTTAGAAGGTCTGCTTGAGCCCGATAAAGTCGAAGAAACTCTAGGCCTAGCAGAAGTTAGAGATTCTTTTAAAATTCCTAAAATAGGCATAATAGCTGGATGCTACATTACACAAGGTAAAGTAGTTAAAAATGCATACTTGAGAGTCAAAAGGTCTGATGAAATTATACATGAAGGTAATCTTACTTCCCTTAAAAGGTTTAAAGACGATGTCTCTGAGGTTTTGGAATCTTATGAATGCGGAATTGGAGTTGAAGGTTTTAAAAAATTTGAAAATGGTGATATTATAGAAGTTTACGATATAAAAGAAATTAAAAGGAAGCTTTAAAATTATAGATACCAACAAGCCCTACAAAAGAAACGTTAGGCTATCTGAACAATTGAAATCAATATTGAGTGATGCATTTTTAAAGAAAGGTGTATATGTAAATAGCTTGAATAATGCTATGCTGACAATAACAGAGATAAAAGTTTCTCCTGACCTTAAACATGCAAAGGTTTTTTTAAGCTCTATGGATAAAAATATCGATAGACAGATGGTTATAGACTCTTTGAATAGAAAGGTAAGTTTTTATAGGCAGATTATTGCTAAAAAGGTACGAATCAAAAAAATTCCCAGTTTGAAATTTTCTTATGATACTATCTATAGATTTGATATGCTCATTGATGAAGATATTGATGAATAATTCTATAATTCCAGTATGGAAGCCTGCTAACATGTATTCAAATGATGTTGTTAGGGTAATAAAAGAAAAGTACAATGTTAAGGCTGGTCATACAGGCACCTTAGACCCTTTTGCCCAAGGAATTTTAATCGTTTGCACAGGCAGTAAAACTAAAGAAGTTGAAAGATTTCAAGATTTGATTAAAACATATAAGTCTGTAATTGAATTAGGCAAAACTACAAACACCCTTGATCCAGATGGGGAGGTCATAATAAGAAATTCGCATGTCCCTATTCTTGATAAAAAAAATATAAAAAAATGTCTAGATGGATTTGTTGGAAAAATCATGCAAAGACCTCCATCTTTTTGCGCTTTAAGGAAAAATAATGTCAGGTTATATGAATTAGCTAGAAAGGATATCTACATAAAGCTTAAACCAAGACCTGTTAGTGTATACTCTATTAAGCTCATTTCCTTTTCTCAATTTGAGCTAACTATTGAAGTTAAATGCGGCAAAGGAACATATATACGTTCTTTGGCTGCAGATATATCAAAAGCATTAAAAACTATTGGATATTTGAAGTTTTTAGAGAGAACTCATATAGGGAAATATTCTAAAAAGAATTCTTATCCTGTTAGTTATTTTTAAATGAAAGTCTTTAGAAGTATATCTGCTATAAAAAGTATATCTGAAAGCGTCCTTGCTATCGGAGGCTTTGATGGCGTGCATCATGGACATAAAGAGATATTGCGAAAACTTGTTAATGAGTCAAGAAAAGCAGGCATCCCTTCAGTTTTATTGACTTTTTCGCCTGTGCCTTTTTCGGTTTTATCTCCAGATTTATTTCTTGGACATATTGATACATTTAATGAGCGCATAAAAAAAATTAAAAAATCGGGCATTGATATTTTATGCATGCTACCATTCAATGAAAGTCTTAGGACTGTGACTGCTCAAAATTTTTTAAATGATATTCTTATCAATAATTTCAATCCAAAGACTATTGTTGTAGGGTATGATCATCACTTTGGATATAAAAAAGAAGGAGATTTTAATTTTTTAAAAAAGAATGCAAGTAAATACAGTTTCAATTTAATACTAATCAAAAAAGTAAAGACAAACACAGAGCACAATTTATCTAGCTCTGCTATAAGAGAATTATTAAAAAATGGAGATATTGCCAGTGCAAATCTTTTATTGGGCTCTTATTTTACCATAAAGGGGGTTGTTATTAAAGGTCAAAAACTAGGCTCAAAGATAGGATTTCCTACAATAAATATTAAGCTAGACCCTCATAAAATAATTCCTTCTAGAGGTGTTTATATAGTTGTAGCTAAAATTTTTAATAAGAAATATAAAGCTATATGTAATATTGGATTTTCTCCTACCTTCTCTAATAAAAAAAACATAAAAATAGAAGCTCATGTTTTGGATTTTAATAAAGATGTATATGGAGAAGAGGTCTCTATAGAGTTTCTTGATTTTATTAGATTTGAGAAAAAGTTCCAAAGTGTAGAAATGCTGAAAAGGCAGATTTTAAAGGATAAAAATAAATGTTTAGAATATTCCTTTAAGAATAGTTAAACTAGAAATTCTTAAAATTATAAAATAGGAGTTTATGTATAAATGGTAGATAGCAAAAATAAAAATAGTGCAGGAGATTCAAAAAGCCAAATAACTATTTTTACAAATAGAATTAAATATTTAACTGACCATTTAAAAAGGAACAAAAAAGACCATAGTGCACGAAGAGGTCTGGTTGATTTAGTTTCAAAGAGAAAGAAAATGTTAACATATTTAAAAAGAAACGATGTGTCAGGTTATGATCTATTAATAAAAGAATTAGGAATAAGAAAATAATGAATAAAATAAAAAAAACAGTAAAAATAGGTGGTAGAGAGTTATCTATTGAGACGGGCTTACTTGCAAAGCAGGCCAGCGGCTCAATTTTAGTAACATATGGAGAGACTATGGCCCTTGTTACCGTAACTGCTTCAAAAGGACAAGAAGAAGATAGAGGGTTTATGCCTCTTTCTGTAGAATACAGAGAAAAATTTTATGCATCTGGGATGATTCCTGGAGGATTTTTCAAAAGAGAAGCTAGGCCTTCAGAGAGAGAAATTCTAGCCGCTAGGCTAACAGATAGACCTCTGAGGCCTCTTTTTCCAAAAGGTTTTTGCAACGAAACCTCTGTAGTTATAAATGTTATTTCTTACGATGGTGAAAACGAGCCAGATGTTTTAGGTACTATAGGAGCTTCTGCAGCTATACTTGCTTCAGATATTCCATGGAATGGTCCTGTTGCATCAGTTAGGGTGGGTAAAATTGCTGATAAATTAGTTATAAATCCTTTGAAGTCAGAACTAGAAGAGTCAGTTCTAGATATTACTGTTTCAGGTACTTCTGACTCTATTGTAATGGTTGAGGGAGAGTCAAATTTTATATCAGAAGATGATTTAGTTAATTGTATCCAGAAAGCTCATGATGCAATTAAAGAGATTATTTCTATGCAAGAAGAGCTGGCAAGTCAATTAAAAATCAAGAAGAGGGAAGTTTACGAGCCTAAAGTTAATTTAGATATGACTAAATCTGTAGATAAGATAATAGGCGAGGATTACAGAAAGTTAAATGACCCTAAAAATAAATTTGATCATTATGAGGATATTAGGCTATATATAGAAGATGTATGTTCGAATTTAGAGGAAGACTATCCTGATGATTTGGGTGCTATCAAAACATATATTAATGATAAAATAAATCAAGACTTAAGAGAGAAAACATTAAATGGTCAAAGAGCCGATGGAAGAGCTCTTGATAAAGTCAGAGATATAGATATTGAATTGGGTATATTGCCTAGAACTCATGGCTCTACTGTTTTTACTAGAGGCGAAACGCAGGCTATGGTAATTGCTACTCTTGGTGGAAAAACAGATGAGCAAATGCTTGATTCTATAAATGGTAAAGAATTTAAAAAGAATCTACTTCATTATAATTTCCCCTCTTTTTGTGTTGGTGAGTCTAGAATGAAGTTTAGTCTCTCAAGAAGAGAAGTTGGTCATGGGAATCTGGCTGAAAGAGCTTTGAAGTATGCATTACCAGATTTTGAAGATTTTCCTTATACAACTCGAATAGTTTCTGAGATACTCGAATCAAACGGTTCTTCATCTATGGCTTCTGTTTGCGGAGGAACTCTTGCACTAATGGATGCTGGTGTGCCTATAAAATCACCTATAGCAGGTGTTGCAATGGGTTTAATGGTAGGTGAATCAGGTGAATCTGCTATTATAACAGATATTTTAGGAACTGAAGATCATATTGGCGATATGGACTTTAAAGTTGCTGGCTCTAAGGACGGAATAACTGCAATTCAGATGGACCTTAAGATTGAAGGTTTATCTTATGATCTTTTATCTGAAGCTTTAGACGCAGCAAAAAAAGCAAGATTCCATATTTTAGATGAGATGGAAAAAGCTATATCTGAACCTCGAAACAAAATGTCTGTTTACGCACCTAAAATAGTTCAATCTTCTATACCTGTTGATAGAATTGGAGAATTTATAGGCCCTGGCGGAAAGAATATAAAAGCTCTTATGGAGAAGTATGAGTGTGAAATCAATATAGACGATGACGGTTCTTGCACTATCCTTGGTACAGACCAGGACGCTTTGGACCAGGCAAGACAATACGTGGAAGGTTATAATCTCGTTCCTTCTGTTGGAGAAACGTATGATGGCGTTATTGTTAAAATATTAGATTTTGGTGCTTTTGTAAGAATTGCGCCAGGCACTGAAGGCTTGGTTCATATATCAGAAGTAGCTCACGGTCATACAAAAAATGTTGCTGATGTCCTATCAGAAGGAGAAAATGTGAAGGTCAAGCTTAAAGGAATTGACAGTAAAACTAAAAAGATTTCTTTAAGTATTAAGGCTCTTATAGAAAAACCTGAAAACGCTAAGTAAAGATGATCTTAGGTGTTCCTAAGGAGATAAAGCAAGATGAAAAGAGGGTATCAGTTCTCCCTCACCTTATTAAACCTATAAAAGATTTGGGGCATCAAGTAGTCATCCAAAAGGGTGCTGGGCTAGATAGTGGATTTCCTGATATTTTGTACTCAAATCAAGGCGCTGTTATATTAGACACTATTGAAGATATTTATAGTCGTTCTGATATAATTGTAAAAGTTAAAGAGCCTCTTGAATTAGAAATTCCTTTAATTAAAGAGTCTCATACAATTTTCACCTTTTTCCATTTTGGAGGAAATAAGTCTTTATTAGAAGATTTTTTAAAAACAGGTGCTACCGCTATTGCTTACGAAACAGTAGAGAATGATAACGGAAGCCTACCATTGTTAATTCCTATGAGTGAAATAGCTGGAAGAATGTCTGTTCAAAATGGAGCAAAATTTCTAGAAGGAACTCTTGGAGGAAAAGGGAAACTAGTAAGCGGGGTCCCGGGCGTTCCTCCAGCAGCTATAACTATTATTGGAGGCGGTATAGTGGGCTTTAATGCAGCCAAGATAGCCGCAGGCCTGGGTGCCTCAGTCAATATCTTAGATCTAGATGTGTCTAGATTACGTTTTTTAGATAATATATTGCCGGCAAATGTCACAACTTATCACTCAAATAGCTATAATATAGAAAATTTATTACCTAAAACAGATTTACTGATTGGAGCTGTACTTGTTGCAGGTAAAAAAGCTCCTAAAATAATTTCTAGAGATCTTTTAGGTTTAATGAAAAAGGGATCTGTTGTAGTTGATGTTGCTGTAGATCAGGGAGGGTGTCTTGAAACTACAAAACCTACAACACATAAAGACCCTATATATATAGTGGATGGCATTGTTCATTATTGTGTTGCCAATATGCCAGGATCTGTTCCAATGACATCAACTATTTCTCTAACAAATAGCACTAGCTCGTATATACTAGATCTTTTAAAGCAAGATTTGAAAAATATGAAATTCAAAAACAAATCTTTGCTTAAAGGTGTGAATGTATATAGAGGAGAAGTCACCCATCAAGGGCTGGCAGATTCTCTGAATATTTCTTGTGAAAAAATATAGACTTAATACTTTTCTTTAAAAAAAAACAAAGTTTTGTTGGAATATCTGAACATAGATAATATATTTTAAAGTAATACTTTAAGGGATAATTTATATTTTGGAAGCAAGAGAAGTTAAAAAATTGTACTACTCTATTGGTGAGGTAAGTCAAATTACCGGTTTAAAGCAATATGTTTTAAGATATTGGGAAACTGAGTTTCCACATATTAAGCCATCTAAAAATAGAGCCGGAAATAGAATCTATAAAACTAATGACCTTGACAACATTAAAGAGCTGAAAAATTTACTACATAATAAAAAATTTACAATAAAAGGTGCTAAGCAGTTTTTAAAAGATAAAAACCTTTCACCTAATTCTAGTATAGATGCTGACCCTAAAGTTTTAAAGTTAATAGATACACTTGATGTAAAAACACTTAAAAATATTCAGAAATCTTTAGATGACCTTCTTGCAATTTTGGATAAAAAAAATAAGGTTTAAAGTCTTCGGGACGTGGCGTAGTCCGGTAGCGCACCTGACTGGGGGTCAGGGGGTCGTCAGTTCAAATCTGACCGTTCCGACATCATACTTCAGGCTAACTATTTATCTCTATAATTAAACTCTCCTTTTTGATGATATCTAATTTTTTTTTAATATTATTATTTTCTCAGATTTCTTTTTCATTTATTACTAATCCTTTTAACGGTGATACGTTAAATTATACAGATGTTTTAATCGAATGGAATCAAGAGCAAGATGCGAAAGCATACAAAATAAAAATTCATGATAGATCGGGTGATTTAATTCATACATCTGTAGACTCATCCCTAGCTGTTGTCATATCAGATGTCTTTGATTGGGGTGCTAAGTATCAAATTAGTCTTGAATCTTTATACTCTGACAGGTCACCTGAACTTATTGATCAAATTTTAATAAATACATACAGTGTTCCAACTGATAGAGACTTACCTGTTCAAGTTATATATATTGATGAAGAAAATTATTCCTCTGGCTACACATTTGTAGATGATGTTGTTATAGACATGTATGGAAATCCTGTTTTGTTTATGCCTGCCCATTCACCTACAAGACACTTTATATTTACTGAACAGCTTGATAATGGAGATTTTTTAGGAATCGGTTATGGAAGCAATTATGGAGGAGTGATTGTAGACATTTATGGAGAAATAATCTATAATACTGACCCAAGCTTAGGAAATGTTCATCATGATTTTCGTTCAATGGGCAATGGTAATTTTATTGGATTGATATATTCAAATGTAAGAGATACAGCACCTGCAGGATCTTGGACTACTTCCTTTGAGCAGAATGGACTATATGAAATTAGATGGCTTTATGATGAGATTGTAGAATTTGATTCATTGGGTAACGAAGTGTGGAGATGGAGTACTAACGATTATTTTAATAAGATAGATTTTGATCCTAATTGGTTTGACCCGAATGATTTTCTCTTGAACCCTAGCGATACATTTGACTGGACTCATTGTAATGCTGTATTTTATGATAATCAGGAAAGTGCTATATACTTATCTTCCAGACATTTATCTAGAATTACAAAAATTAGTTATCCTTCAGGTGATATTATTTGGATGATAGGAGAAGATATGCCTTCAGGAGAAGTTAAATTTGGTGATGAGATGCAAATATCATCTCAGCATGCAGTAAACCTTCTCGAAAATGGCAATTTAATGCTTTTTGATAATGGAAACAATAAGACTCCTCTTGAGTCACGATGTATAGAATTCAATATTTCAAATGATAATTCTGAATTGAGCTACAATTTAATTTGGGAACATGTTTTGCCTAGTGCTTCTTATATCTACAGGCTCGGAGATTGCGATAGATTGCCAAATGGCAATACATTAATAAATTCTGGTAATGTCGCAGCTATATTAGAAGTTAATAATGCAAACAATATAATTTGGGAGCCTATATTCCACTCAAATCACACCAGTACATATAGGGCAGAAAGAATAAAGGGTTTATATCCATTAATCTCGTCTCTTACAATCGAAAATTTTAAAAAAGATACACTTAATAATAAATTGGTTTGGCTTCCTACAGGTGAAACAAGCATTAAATATACTATTCATAATGAAGGTTTTGATGCGTACACATATACCTATAATGTTTCAGATCGTGAAAATTTGATTGACATATCTGGAGAAGTGGAAATTGAAGCTAATAGCTCTCAAGATATTTTTATTCCGATTTCGGTACCTTTGAATATGATTGATAATCAGATTGCATTCATGCTATCGCCTAACACTATTCATCCTTCAGATGACAATTATCTAGTTGTTAGGGCTTCTTCTTGTGAATCAAATCCTGGCTATATCTTATCAGATATGGGTGATTGTCCTAAATTTCCGAATATGGTTGGTGATATAAATTCAGACTATGTTGCGAATGTATCCGATGTTATTCTAATTTCAAATCACATAATATCTTTATCTGATTTAACTGGTGATGGGTTAATTACAGCAGATTTAAATCAAGTACACTAGTTGATCTTTTAGATATAATATTATTAATAAATATAATTTTAAGTTAAACATAAAATATTTAGTTAATAAACTTGAAAAAAGGGCAAAACTAAAAGACCTTGATTAGCGTACTGTATAAAAGTATTAATTTATGTAACTTTTTTTACTATGAATAAAATTATAAAAACTAAACTATCTAGTTCAGACATCATGAGTTTAACCCTTTTGTTTGCGCTATCTTTCTTTCTCTTTGCAGATCAGAATTTAATGGCGCCAAATCTAACGCAAATTGCAAACGAATTTGGTTTCAATCAATTAGACCGAGATTTAAAGCTTGGAGGTGAAATTTCGTTAGTTTTCTGGTTAGTAGGTGGAATAATTACTATTTTTTTTGGTTATTTTACAGATTCTTTTTCAAGGAAAAAACTGCTTATTGGTTCTGTTTTAATAGGAGAAATTCCATGCTTTTTAACTGGCTTTGTTGAAACGTATGCTCAGTTGTTTTGGCTTAGAGCTTTAACGGGTATAGGTATTGGTGCAATAATACCTATAACCTATTCACTTATTGGTGATTACTTTCCTTCAACAAAAAGGTCTTCTGCTACAGCCTACTTAGGGCTAGTTGTTGGTATGGGTATTGCTGCAGGACAGCTATTGGCTGGTATAACAGGTCCAATTTACGGCTGGAAAATATCATTTATAATTGTAGCTATTCCTAATTTCATTATCTTGTTCTTATATTTTCTTTTCGGGACAGAGCCTTTAAGAGGTCGATCTGATTCTGGCAATGTAAAATCAAAAAAAATAAGCATTCTTTCTTTAAAAGAAATATTTAAAAAAAGAACAAATGTGCTGATATTTTTACAAGGAATAGCAGGAACTGTGCCATGGGCAGTATTTTTTGTTTATCTTAATGATTACTTATCTCAAGATATAGGTTATTCTGTCCAAATTGCAACTATCGTTGTTTCAGTTATCGGTCTTTCTGCTATAGCTGGCGCTTTTATAGGAGGGCTTGTAGGAAATAAGCTTTACAATATAAAGCCATTATACCAGCCTATTTTTTCGGCAGTATGTACCTTTATAGGTGTAATTCCAACTGCGTTTTTAATAAATTTAACTCCTGCAGAGAATACAGAAGCTTTAAACACGTTCTATCCTCTTATCCTTGGTGCTTTTTCAGGTTTTTTTATAACAATTACTGCTCCTAATATGAAGGCTATATTAATGAATGTCAATCATTCTAAAAGCAGAGGATCTGCTTTTGCATTATACAATCTTGCAGATGACCTAGGTAGAGGATTTGGTCCTTTTGTTATTAGCATTTTTATATTGAGCTTTGGAAGGCAATTAGGTTTTAATATTGCAAACTTAATATGGCTTATTTGTGGGTTATTTATTTTGCTTATTAGTAGAACATACGAGAAAGATGAAATAGGGGTATAGATGATAATATCATTAATAATATTACTACTAGTGCTTTATTTTGCAACAATTATATATATGAATTATTCCTACCCTGAACTCAAATGGGATTGGACAAATATAGATACTAATAAAATAAGCTTACCGAATAAATTTATATGGGGCACGGCAACTGCTTCCCATCAAGTTGAAGGAAGCTGTAATAATAATAATTGGTATAAATGGGAAAATTCTAGAGATCAAAATGGAAAACCTGCAATAAAATCTAACCAAAAAGCAGGTATTGCATGCGATCATTGGAATAATTACAAGAATGATATACTATTACTAGAAAAATTAGGAGTATCTCATTACAGATTTTCTTTGGAATGGAGTAAAATTGAGCCAGAAAAAGGTAAGTTTAGTAGCAGCGCTATTAAACATTATTCAAATGTTATCGACTCATTAATGGAAAAAAATATAACCCCTGTAATAACTCTACATCATTTTACAAACCCTATTTGGTTTGATGATTTAGGAGGGTTTGAGAAAGAAAAAAATATAGAACACTTTGTATCCTTTTCTAAGCATGTATTTAAAAAGTATAGCAATAAAGTTAAAAAATGGTGCACAATAAATGAGCCAGAAGTTTATTCAGTTATGGGTTATTTTGCAGGGGTTTTTCCTCCTGGAAAAAAAAGTCCTCAATTAACAATTGAAGTACTAAAGAATTTGTTAATTGCGCACACTAATGTATACGCGGCTATAAAAAGCCTTCCTAATGGAAAAGATTGTGATATTGGTATCGTTAAAAATATAATGCAATTTGATCCATACAGAAGATGGCATTTGCTTGATTGGATTGTTTGCAGGATTACAGATAAAATATATAATGATATATCTTTATCGTACTTAAAATATGGCAAAATAAAAGTTAATTACCCTTTTTTTATAAAAATGAACTATAGGTCACCAAATACTCCTTATACTGACTTTTTAGGCTTAAACTACTATTCTCATAGTCATTTAAAGTTTAAATTTGATAAATATGAGTTTTTTGAAAATAAATTTTTTAAAAAAGATATCACGACTGACATGCCATATGTTATATATCCTGAAGGTCTATATAGAGCTATTTATACAGTCAAAGATATGGGAATGCCTATAATTATAACTGAAAATGGCATAGCTGACTCAAAAGATGATAGAAGAGAACTTTTTATAGAGCGTTATATTTATGCAATGAGTAAGGCTATAAAAGATGGAGCAGATGTAAAAGGTTATTTTTACTGGTCTCTCATGGATAATTTTGAGTGGGCAGAGGGTTACGATATGAGATTTGGCCTATATGAAGTTGATTTTAAAACACAAAAAAGAACGCTAAGAAAAGGGGCGCATAAATTTGTGAATATTGTTAATGAATTCAATTAGAGCTTTATCTATAATTTTAGCTGCAGGTAGAGGCTCTAGGATGAATGTCAGTAAACCAAAACCCTTAACAGAAATATATGGGAAACCTATTCTATCTTTTATCCAAGAGGGCTTTATAAAGAACAAAATTGATAACTGTATTGTTATAAATCCTAAAGATAAAGACTTTTTTAAGATGTATGAAAAACAATGCGTTTTTGTCTATCAAGATAGACCAAAAGGTACAGGAGATGCGGTTATTCAAGCATACGATTTAATAAAAATGTATGACTATACCTATGTGTTTGTAGGTGACAGTCCTTTTATTGACTCTATCTTAATAAAAAGAATGCTTACTGAATGTAAAAAAGGAAATTGCGACTCTTTGATTCTTACATCTATTTTTAATAAAAAATTTCCATATGCGCGAGTAATTCGAAATAAAGCAGGAAATATTACAAAAATAACTGAAGAAATTGATGCGAGTAAAAAAGAATTACTAGTAAACGAACTTTTTTGTTCACACTATTTATTTAAGTCAGAAATACTTATAAAGTATTTACCAAAATTAAGAAAGAATAAAAAAAACAGAGAAACTTATCTTACATGTATTTTAGATAAACTAATCTCAGATAATAAAAAAATAGGCTCAATAGTAGTAAATGATTGGAGGAAGCTTGTAGGGCTTAACACAAAAGAGGATGTCTATTGGGCGAAATCTCAAAAAATACTTTAATCTCAAAATCTCAAAAAGAATTTATTGAGACATTTAATACATCGCAAATTGTTACAGCAGTAGCTCCTGGAAGAGTTAACATAATAGGAGAGCATACTGATTACAATATGGGGATGTCTATACCTATTGGAATAAATCGATGGATATGTGCCATTGCTTCAAAAAGAGATGACGATAAGATTAGAGTGTTATCGTCTAACTTTAAAGATGAAATAAATACAAACAGATTAAATATATCTAAATACAAAAAATCTTGGAAAAACCATGTAGCAGGATGTATAAAGACTTTCAAGGATGAACATGGATTAAAAAAAGGATTCAACTTACTTATAAGAGGTAATATACCTATAGGCTTTGGAATGTCTAGCTCAGCAGCTTTAGAAGTTTCTATTTTGGGATGCATGATGAAACTTTTTACTGAAAATGTAAATTATCGTAATATTTTAAAAATGTCAGTCATAGTTGAAAATGATTATTTGAAAGTTAAAAGTGGATACCTCGATCAATATTCTTCAATTTATTCAATTAAGAGCTCTCCGATGTTAATAGACTTCTCTAAACTTTCTCATAGGTATATTGAGTCTAAAATAAAAAATGGTATTTGGTTACTAATTAATAGCATGGTAAAAAGAGAATTGACTAAATCAAAATATAATGAAAGAGTAAATGAATGTATTTTAGCTTTAGAGCATATTAATGCCGCTAAAGACACTAAGATAGCTATGAACAGCGTAGAAGATATAGATTTGACATTGCTAGATAATAAAACTATTAAAAAAAGATTACGTCATATTTTAAGTGAAAACAAACGAGTCAAATTAATGGAGAAAGCTATCAGTTCTGGAGACTTAAAATTAATCGGAGATATTCTTGTGAAATCTCATAAAAGCCTATCTAAAAACTATGAGGTTAGCTGTAAAGAACTTGATAGCATATTGGGTATTTCTAGTATTCAAAATGGATTTTACGGAGGAAGAATGATGGGGGGAGGGTTTGGAGGATGCTTTCTATGCTTAATTTGTAAAAAAAGCAAGGAAGAGTTTTCAGCAAACGTCATAAATTCTTTTGAAAAAGAATTCAATTATCAGCCAGAAATAGAGTACATTGATTTCTCGGACGGACTTAAATTCATATAGTTTTTAAATATTTTAATACTATTTTTTTATTAAATTGGTGATACTATGTGCTAAATTAGTTAAGATTTATATATTTGCTCTTAGGCTTAATGATGTTTTATTATAATAAATATATTATTACTTTTTTTCTATCAATGGCTCCTATTTCTGAGCTAAGGCTATCTTTGCCCTTAGCTATAATTAAATATGATATTTATTGGCTAAATGCAGTGATAATATGCATTATAGGTAACTTTCTAATATGCGTACCTATTCTATATATGATTTCAAGCTTTGAAAAGATGGCCGTAAAGCATGCTTTTATCAAAAAACTTTTAAACTTTATTTATAATAGAACACGATCTAAAAGCGCAATTATAAATAAATACAAATATTATGGAATTATTTTATTTGTAGGGATGCCATTTCCATTTACAGGTGCATGGACAGGCTGCTTTGCAAGTCATCTATTTGGATTTAGCAAGAGAAAAACACTACTTGCAATAATTTTAGGCTTAATAATAAGCTCATTTATTGTTGTTTTAGTTACCTTATTTTTTCAAAATTTTTTAACTTATATTGGTTATGAAAATATTTTATAATTTTTTCTATATATCGTTATTTATAATCTTAACAACAGGGTGGAAAATGAATAATAAAAATATAAAAAAGCTAACACCTCTTCAGCATGAGGTTACGCAAAATTGTGGTACAGAGCCACCTTTCAACAATGAGTATTGGGATAATAAAGAGCCTGGTATATACGTTGATATTGTTTCTGGAGAACCTCTTTTTTGCTCAATTCATAAATATGAATCTGGGACAGGATGGCCATCGTTTTTTCAACCTATAGATAAAAAGTCTATAGAAACGCATGATGACTATGACCTTGGCTATAAAAGAACAGAAGTTAAAACTATGCAGAGCAAATCTCATTTAGGTCATGTTTTTGAAGATGGTCCTTCAGAACAGACTGGACTAAGATATTGCATAAACTCAGCATCATTAAAATTTATCCATGTTGATAAAATGGAAGAGCTAGGGTATTCAGAGTATCTAAAGCTCTTTAAATAAACTTAATTATAAGAAACTCTATTTAGAGTAATTTTATTGCTTGAGTCTTTGAGAGCAATTAACGTCATTCTTTCATTGACTATATTAAAAGAAAAGGCTTGAAGGCTACCAGACTTATCTGAAATTGATATAATGTCATTATTTTTTTTCCATATGTAGGATCCAACATACCGAACACTATCAGCATCAGAGTTTAAAGTTAAATCTAAAGAACCATCATTTTTAAAAGAGTATACAACATGAGTATTGATTTTTGTTGAAAGTTTCTCAATAAGCTCTTTCTCTCTATAGCTTTCGCTGTTATTAGAAGATGAGAGAGAGGATGTTATGGTATCTTTAGATAAAACCCAGTCCCCATCTATAGAATTACTGTCAGAGCAAGAAGCCATCAGCAAAAAAATAAATAATTGAATATATATATACTTATTTAACATAATTTAATAATAATTAATACTTATATTATCTAGTAATAATATATGTAATTAATTGATATTATTTTAAATAAAATGCTGAGAATCTTTTTT
>NHFZ02000023.1 GCA_002171275.2 Pelagibacteraceae bacterium TMED124 | reverse complement strand
TTTTTTTAAAAAATTATTAATATTAATTAAAGTTTCTTGGTGAGGTAGTTTCTTTTTTGTAGCGCTTTCAACTATTTTTATAATTGCTGAACCTACAACGCACCCATCAGAAAACTTATTAAGCTGTTTTACCTGATCATGATTATTAATTCCAAAACCAACCAATATAGGCAGTGAGGTTATTTTCTTAATTAAGTTAACTGATTTTTTAACAGAG
Organism: Pelagibacteraceae bacterium TMED124; assembly: GCA_002171275.2. The sequence continues at coordinate 29,543 of NHFZ02000023.1, read as the reverse complement.
TTTATACTTGGTTTTTTAGTTCCAGTAATCCCCATAATTGACACATAATAAAGAAATCCTCGAGATGAGTTAGATATTCTTTTAATTCTTTCTCCACTTGTTGTTGGTGCTATCAATCTGATGTTATAAATATTATTCTTTTGGGTTTGTTCTTTTATTAAAGAATCTTCCTCAGGGGGAAGGTCGACAATAATTATACCATCAACACCTACTATTTCACCTTGAGAAAAAAAACTATTTAAACCAAATTGGAAAATTGGATTAAAGTATCCCATTAAAATAATGGGTGTTGTTTTGTCTTTTTTCCTAAAACTTTTGATAATTTCAAATGTTTTTGAGATATTTGATTTTGATTTAATTGCTCTGAGACTTGACCTTTGAATTGTTGGACCATCAGCCATAGGGTCAGAAAATGGAATACCAACCTCTATTATATCCGCGCCAAAATTAGGTAAAGAACAGATTATCTTTTCTGATAACTCGAAGTTTGGGTCGCACGATGTAACAAAACATGCTAAAGCTTTTTTATTTTGTTTTTTTAAGTCAAAAAACTTTTTGTCAATTCTATTTTTCATTTTTTTCTATAGATCAACACCAAGGTTCTTTGAAATAGCAAAAATATCTTTGTCTCCTCTACCACACATATTCATGACGACTATTGTATTTTTTGTTAGGTTTTTTTTGTATTTTAGTAAGAAAGCTAATGCATGAGAGGGCTCGAGAGCTGGTATAATACCTTCAAGATTACAACATAATTTAAACGCATCAAGTGCCTCATTATCTTTAGAGCTAAAGTACTGAACCCTTCCTGTTTCTTTTAACCACGAATGTTCAGGTCCAATACCCGGATAATCTAATCCTGCTGATATTGAATGTGCATCTAAAATTTGACCGTTGTTATCTTGTAAAAGATATGTGAAGTTTCCGTGAAGAAACCCGGGCTTTCCCTTTGAAAGTGATGCAGCATGTTGATTTGTATTAATACCTTTACCTGCAGCTTCTACTCCAATTATTTTAACTTTTTTTTCATTAAGAAAAGGATAAAAAAGCCCTAATGCATTAGACCCTCCTCCGATACAAGCAAGTAATAGGTCTGGTAATCTTTTTTCAGACTTGATAATTTGTTGTTTGGTTTCTATTCCTATAATAGATTGGAAGTCTCTGACCATCATAGGGTAAGGGTGAGGACCTGCCACAGTCCCAATCACATAAAAGGTGTCGGATACGTTTGAAACCCAATCTCTTAGTGCCTCATTCATAGCATCTTTAAGTGTGGCTGTACCGGATGAAACTGGTTTAATTTCAGCACCAAGAAGTTTCATTTTAAAAACATTCGGTGCTTGCCTTTTAATATCAGTAGCCCCCATGTATACGATACATTTTAAATTGAATAATGCACAAACTGTCGCAGTTGCCAAACCATGTTGTCCTGCACCAGTTTCAGCAACGATCCTTTTTTTCCCCATTCTTTTTGCAAGAAGTATCTGACCAATGCAATTGTTAATTTTATGAGCACCAGTATGGTTTAATTCATCTCTTTTAAAGTAGATTCTTGAATTATTTAACTTTTTAGACAGTCTTTCAGCAAAATATAAAGGACTAGGTCTTCCAATATAATTTTTAAAGTAGTAGTTTAATTGGTTTTTGAAAGTTTTTGATTTTTTTGCTTTTTCATATTCACTCTCAACTTCCAACAACAATGGCATCAAAGTTTCTGCAACAAATCTTCCCCCAAACTTTCCGAACCTTCCAAATTTATCAGGAAAATTATGAAAATTAATTTTTTTTGTTTTAAGTTCCATTTTTAAGATAGGTTATTAGGTTCTTAATTTTTTTTTCACATTTAACACCTTTTTCTGTTTCTACTCCACTTGAAACATCTACAACTGGTGCACTGGTTATTGACAAAGCATTTTCAACATTACTAATATTTAATCCACCTGCCAGCATCCATTTTTTTTTTGGTTTTAGATCTTTTAATAGACTCCAGTCAAAGGAAAGACCAGATCCACCAGAAACACCAGTGCCATTTTTCGTATCAAATAATATCATATCACAAACCTCCTCAATGGTTTGGAAATTTTTAATGTCTTGATCTGTACCAATTGGTAAAGCTTTAATAACAGGTTTTTTTATCATACTTCTTATCTCTTTAATGTCATTAATAGTCTCATCTCCATGGAGTTGAATCATATCAAGATTTACAAAATCTGAAATGTGCTTTATTACATTAATATCAGCATTTACAAATAAACCTACTTTTTTTTGATTAGGGTTAAGGTAAGAAGCTATTTCTTTAGCACTAAAGGCATTTAAAAATCTTGGGGATTTTGGATAAAAAACAAATCCAATATATTCTGCACCTACGCTTGCCTTTGCTGATTCATACGAATTAATTCCACATATTTTTATCTCTACATTAAATTTCATTTTCTATATTTTGAATTATTCTCTCAATTGATGAAATAGGGTTAGTTGATTTTGTTATTGTTCGTCCAATAATTAATAAAGATGAACCATTTTTGACTGCCATACCAGGAGTTTCAGTTCTTTTTTGATCATTTTTACTATCCTCAGGAAGCCGAATGCCAGGTGTTACAAGTATTAGTTCTTCAAATTTTTTACGTAGTAATTTTACTTCTTTTGGTGAAGATACAACACCGTCAATTCCCGAAGATACCCCAATTCTTACTAATTTTTCAACATAAGAAATTTCATTACACATCACCCCTGATTCTTTTAAATCGCTTTGATCAAGACTTGTAAGCATTGAAACTCCAATTAATTTAGTTTTTTTTTTTATATTTAATTAGCTCTTTGATCATTTTTTTTCCACCATTTAAATGAACAGTTAAATAATCAGGTGATAAACTAATTAAATTTTGAAAGGCTTTCGCTACCGTGTTTGGTATATCATGAAGTTTAAGATCTAGAAAAATTGGGAGCTCAAACTCTTTGAGCCTTTCTACTCCAGCTGGACCATTTTTGCAAAAAAATTCAAGCCCAATCTTAATTCCACCAACATGATTCTTGATTTTTTTTGTAAATTGTATTGTTTGATCAAGTTCACTAAAGTCTAAAGCACAAAAAATTCTGTTTTTAAAATTCATTTAAAAAACTTTCTTAAAAATAAAAAAAATAAACTTAGTATAAAACCTATAAAAAGAATGATTATGGTATAAATATAGAAGGGTATTTCAACAATAAAAGGTATAGGAAAAAAGTTAATTTTAATTAAAAAATCGTTTGAGACAGAGAAAAAAAGAAAAAAAACTAAAAAAAAAAAAACAACGTTAAGCCTAATACTTTTTTAATACTATTTTTCATTAATTACTTCCTTTAGTTTTTTACCAGGTTTAAAATGAACAAAATATTTTTGACCTATCTCGATTTTCTCGCCAGTAGCAGGGTTACGACCTACCCTTTTTTTCCTTAATCTTAATATGAAAGTTCCAAAATCCCTTAATTCAATTCGATTTCCTTTTGCTAGGTTTGAAGAGAAAAACTGTAAAATTTTTTCTAAAGTTCTTTCAACTTCTCTTTTTGGCAGGTAATCAAATTTTTTTTCTAATTCAGCTAATAGGTCAGATTTTTTCATAATCCCGGTGTCCAAATTGCTAATATACCATTATTTGGGTTTAAATTGAAAGGTTTAAGAGAATTTTTAAAAAACCTTGTATTCATAAGATCAAGCAGAGAGTTTTTTTTATCTATTTCAATAACATCTATTTTTTGATCTAACTTTCCTTCTTTTTTTATCCAATCCAGTGCATCGTTTTCATTTCCGATAAAATCAATTAAATTGAGATCTAGTGCCTGTTTACTGGTAAAAATTCTTCCACTTGAAATTTTTTCGAGAGTGGTTGAGTTTAAATTTCTTTTTTTTTTTACTATGTAAATAAATTCATTTTGAAGTTGTCCAATGATTTTTTTTAGATAGTTTATTTTTTCTTCATCTAATTTTTCCAGTGGATTAGGTGTGGCTTTAAGTTCACCACTTTTAATAACTATCGGTTTAACTCCAATTTTTTCCATTAAAGAGGTTAGCTGAGCAGTTTGAAGTATCACGCCAATTGAACCAGTTATTGTTCCCTGGTTAGCGAAAATTTTTTCTGCCCCCAAAGACGCTAAGTACGCTCCAGATGTACCCATTTCTCTCATATAAACTGAGGTTGGCATCTGAGTACTAATTTTTTCCAAGGTGTCATGAATTTCTTTACTACTTACAAAAGTACCACCAGGACTGTTAACAATTATTAGGAGACCTTTTACATTTCTATTTTGGCTAATTTCATTAAGTTGCTTTATGAATTCATTTTTATCACTGATAACTCCTTCAAGGTGAATTTTTCCTATGAAGTTTTTTGGGGAAAAAGTGTTATTAAAAATAAATATTAGAAAAAATATTAAGAGGAAAAATATAAAAAAGTTAAGTATCTTTGATTTTCTTTTTTCAAAGTATTGAATCAAGAAATCATTTTTCTTCATTATCTAGCTTTTTATTTTTGTCTTTATCAAGTGCTGCTCCAATGATATCTCCAATACTCGCTCCAGAAGAGCTAGATCCATATTCTTTGAGCGCTTCTTTCTCCTCTTGTATCTCAAGGTCTTTAACTGACAATTCATATAGTCCGTCTTTTGCAGATTTTTTTATAACTTTTGCATCAATCTTTTCTTTTACTGCAAACCTCTCAGTGTTTTGTTCATTTTTAGACTTTGCTAGGTTAGTTCTTTTAATAAACCCGTTCTTATCGTTTTCAAATTTTACAATAATCTTATCTTTTTCTATTTCACTGATAAGACCTGTGACAATTTTATTAATTGTTTCGTCTGACTTTGAAGGATCTGAAGATAATTGTTTAATACCTAATGAAACTCTTTCTTTATCTAAGTCAATTTCTAAAATTTTAAATTTTACAAGGTCATCAACCTTATAATTCTTAATAGCGTCTTCTCCTGATTTTTCCCAAGAAATATCAGAAAGATGAATTAAGCCATCTAGATCATTGGATAATTCAACAAAGATGCCGAAGTCAGTCAAATTTTTAATTTTTCCTTCTACAATGTCACCTTTTTTATTTTTATCAGCAAACAGTTTCCAGGGGTTTTCAATACACTGTTTTCTACCAAGACTTATTCTTCTTTTATTGTGATCTATTTCAAGAATCATAACCTCAACTTCTTCCCCAATTTTTACAATGTTGTTTGGATGGACGCTTTTGTTCACCCAACTTAATTCAGAATTATGAATCAAACCCTCTACTCCTCTCTCGAGTTGGACAAATGCACCATAATCAGCAATATTAGAAATTTTTGATTTAATAATTGAACCAACTTTGTATTCATTATCTACATTTTTCCATGGATCTTCAGTTAATTGCTTTAGGCCTAGGCTAATTCTATTGTTATCTTTATCGTATTTAGTAACTATAACTTCTATTTCATCACCCACTTTAAATTTTTCTGATGGGTGGTTCACTCTCTCCCAAGATAGGTCGGTAACATGAATAAGACCATCCATTCCTCCTAAATCAACAAAGACTCCATAGTCAGTAATGTTTTTTATAACACCTTTTAACTTATCCCCTTCTGAAATATCTGATAAAAGTTTACTTCTATCCGCTTTCCTCGATTCCTCTAATAGTGCTCTTCTAGATACAACAATATTACCCCTTAATTTATCCATTTTTAAAATGATCATTGGTTGTGGTTTGTTCAGGAGTGGGGATATATCTTTGATTGGTTTTAAATCAACTTGACTACCTGGAAGGAAAGCTAAAGCCCCATTTATATCAACAGCAAATCCTCCTTTTACTCTTTCAGTAATAATTCCCATAACTTGTTGATTTGAATCTTGAATTTTTTCTAAGTTGTTCCAAGATTCTTCTTTTCTAGCTCGATCTCTGCTGAGCAGTGCTTCTCCTTCTTTATTCTCTAATTTCTCAAGGTAGACATCATATTTTTCTCCGACTTTAACATTGTGCTCTTCCCCGGGAGAATGGAACTCTTTAATTGGGATCCGACCTTCTGATTTAAGTCCAACATCTACAACAACGGTGTCGTTGACTATTGACAGGACGGTACCTTTAATAATTTGACCTTCTTTGTATTTAAAGTCTAAAAGGCTTTTTTCTAAAAGTTCGTTAAAATTTTCTTCCAATATAATTTCCTCTGTTTTAATCAATAAATGGTTTACAAAATTTTAGTCTTATATGCAATCACTAAATAATATCTGTTTTTTTTTAATGTAATTAATCGCTTTGATCAGTACCTCTGATTCGCTAATTTTTCCTGTATCAATAAAGTAACTATCTTTAGTTAGAATTAAGGGGGATATTTTTCTTCTTTTATCTCGAAAGTCACGTTGAATTAGTTCTTTTAAAATTTTGTCATAATCCTTTTTAGATAACTCTAGTTGAGAGAGCCTTCTTTCAGCTCTAATTTTCACATCTGCATCAATGTAAAATTTAATCTCTGCATTTGGTGTAATTACGCTTGTAATGTCTCTACCATCAATTACAGATCCATTACCTTTAGGTGGGTAATTAGCAAACTTTCTTTGTAAAGAAATAAGTTTTTGCCTAACAAATTTAATTTTTGCGATTTCAGATGAAATTTTAGTTATTTCTGGTGATCTTAATCTCATTTTTTCAATTTTTTTTTTTTCGAGAAAAATTTTTAGATCAATATCAATTTCACGTAGCATTTTTAAATCCTTATTCAGCTTTAAAAACTTATAAGCAAGTATTCTGTATAGCAATCCACTATCTAAGTGATCAAACTTGAGAACTTTAGCAAGTTTTTTTGCTAATGTTCCTTTTCCTGAACCTGCGGTACCATCGATAGCAATAACGGGTTTGTTATTTTGAAACATTACTAATGCTTGCATTTAAACTATTCATAATTTCCTTAAAGTTTGGAAAAGATGTTTTTATCATTGAAGAATCATCAATTGTAATACTTTCTTGAGCTGCAAGACCAAAAGTAAGCATTGACATTGCGATTCTATGATCACTTTTTGTAATAACATGGTTTCCACCCGGCTGTGTTTTGTTACCAATAACTTCAAGGGAGTCATTTTTTAAAGCTAATTTTACTCCAGCTCCCTTTAAGGCATCGGCCATTGCTTTTAAACGATCACTCTCTTTAAATTTTAGTTCCTCAAGTCCTTTAAAAATAGACTTTCCAGAGGCATAGGATGCAGCCACAAAAAGTATTGGAAACTCATCAATTAGTCTTGGTGCAAGCTTTGAATCCACTTCAGTTGAAATTAAGTTTGAACTTTCTACAATTATATCCCCCACTACCTCACCATTAATTAGCTTTTTGTTAAAAATACCTATTTTTCCCTTCATTTTTTCTAAAACCTCTAAAAGCCCTATTCTAAAAAAATTTAGTCCTACATTTTGAAGGGTAATTTTACTTTGTTTTGTAATTAAAGCTGCAACAATTATGAAAGCGGCTGAGCTAAAATCTCCTGGTACAAATATATCTTTTGGTCTTAAAAAATTTGGTGACTTTAGGGTTATAATATTCCTTTCTTTTTTAATATTAGCTCCTAGATATTTAAGAAGAATTTCAGTATGGTCGCGGCTAGGAAATTTTTCTTCAATTATAGTTGCTCCATTTAAACTTAGAGCTGCCAAAAGAATTGCACTTTTAACTTGGGCTGAACCTATTTCCAACGAATATTTTATGGGTAAAGAGGAATCATTATTTTTTTCAATTTTTATTGGGAGACAACCATTATTATGTTTTATCAATACATTCATTTTCTGAAGTGGCTTCACAACTCTCATCATTGGTCTTGATGAAAGAGATTCGTCACCTGTGAAATTAACGTTAATATTTCTGGTGGATAATAAACCTATAAGTAATCTCAAACCTGTGCCAGAATTACCAAGGAATAATTCTTTATGAGGATCTTCAAAAAAACCACCTTGTCCAAATACTTCAAATTTTCTATCTTTTTTTGAAATTTTTATCCCAAGTCTCTTCAAGCAACTTAGGGTATTTTTTACATCTTCAGATTCTAGTAAATTAGAAATTTTTGTATTCCCAAAACAAATTGAAGATAATAGTAATGCTCTGATTGAGATTGATTTATCTGCAGGAACAGATAATTTACCTGTAAGGCATTTACTTTTTAATGATTTAAGAGTAAATGTATTTTTTATCATTAATTGATTTATAGTTTATTTGAACCATTAAGGGAATTGTAAAATGGAAGATTTTGAAAAGGGAGCTAAACGTAAGTGCACCCAATGTAGCACACTATTTTTTGATTTTGGAAAGTTTCCAATAGTTTGTCCAAATTGTGGGTACGAACTTACATCTTTGCTTACCAATGTTTCTAAAAGAGGAAGGCCACCAAAAAATGTTAAATCTGAAGAAGTGAAGGAGGAAAAAGAAATTAAAATTGATGAAATTGAGGATGAAGAAGAAATTGCTCCTTCTGTCAGCGACGAAGATGATTCAGTTGAAGATATAATAGAGATTGAGAGAGAAGGAGAATAATCTCTTATTGCTGTTGCGTATTATTTTGAATAAACTTTTACTATGATAAAATATTTTCACTTATTTATTTTAGCAATCTTTTTGTCAAGTTGTGGGACAATAGGTGGTGCAATCTCTGGTGTAGGAGAAGATATAAAAGATGTTGGAGATTTTATTAAGTCAGAGTGAAGAATTTTCTAGCTTTGGGGCTGTAGCTCAGTTGGGAGAGCGTCTGGATGGCATTCAGAAGGTCGTCGGTTCGATCCCGTCCAGCTCCACCAATTACTAAAAATTTTATTAACACAACTTACTTTTCAAAAGTTGTGATATATCTTAATGAGACTACAAGAAAATTATGCAATAGCATTTAAGTAAAAATTTTTAAGAATAAAAAAGGTTTTTGTTGTGAAAAAGTTGTTGAAAAATGATTGATTGTATTATAGATAATATAATGAATGCTTTTACAAGGTTCACTAACTATCGCTCTTATTAATGAGGATTTATGAGTAGAATGTCAGTTTTTAATAGCCCTTTCCTACTAGGATTCGAGCAATTTGAAAGAACTATAGATAGAATATCAAAATTATCTACAGAGACATACCCTCCTTACAACATAGAACAATTATCATCGAATTTACTTAGAATAACAGTCGCGGTTGCAGGTTTTGAAAAAGAAGATCTTGAAATTAACCTAGAAGGTAATCAACTCCAAATAAAGGGTTTTAAAAAGGAAGAAAACGATGAAAGAATTTTTCTTCACAGAGGAATAGCTACTAGACAGTTTCAAAGAAATTTTGTTTTAGCCGAGGGAATTGAAGTTGAAGGAGCCTCGATGGAAAACGGCTTGTTGTCAGTTGATCTTTCTCAACCAATTAACTCTGAAGAATCAAAAAAAATAGAAATTAAGGATAGTTCCAAATCAAATAATGAAAAATTAATTAGTTTAGAAAATGGCAAATCAAATAGACAAAGATAATATCGTTGATCGCTTTTCTTTTAGTGAAGAAGGTTCAAGTTATGCTTTTGTCAAAAAAGAGATTCAAAGCGATGATAACTTTAGCACTGATATTTTTTCAGTATATGGATCAGACGGAACACTTTTGGCTGCCTTTGACTCAAAAGAAGCTGCTATAGCTGCAATAATGCAGTCAGGTCTAAGATATATTAGTCTTCATTAGATTAGATTTTTGAAAATAAAAATAATATTTCATCAATAGTTGTTGAACCTCTTAATCTATCGACTTTTTGCTTTTTTCTTATAAAGCTTGATATTGAGGAAAGAATTAAAAGGTGATCGGACTCTGAATTTTCTGGAGCAATAATAGAAAAAACTAAATCAATTTTTTTACCGTCAGAGGCTGAAAAGTCTACTCCATTTCTAAGTTTTAAAAAAATTACTTGAGTTTCTTTAATGCCATTAACTTTTGTATGAGGTATTGCAATTCCATTTCCTACACTCGTACTTCCAAGTCGTTCTCTTTCGTTTAATTTGTCAATAATAAGTGATGATAGATTTTTATTTTTCTTTGAAAAAATATTTCCCAGGATCTTAAAAACATTTTTTTGACTGTCGGCTGTAACATCAATAAAAATTGAATTTTTATAAATAAATTCTGAAAGTTTCATGTCACTTTTTTTGGGTCAAGCCAACCTATGTTTCCGTCAGTCCTTTTAAACAAAAGATTAAGTCTTTTATTTTTGGTATTTTTAAAAAAAATTGCATCTTGATCGTTAAGGTCCATTAACATTAAAGCTTCGCTTACAGTTAAAGATTTGATAATTTCTTCTGATTCTGCAATTATAACAGGTTCTTTTTCATTAATATTGATCTTAACCTTTTCTGGGTTTTTGATAATGTACTCACTTGCATTAGTCTCTATATTCCTCTTTGCTAATTTAGTTCTATGGTCAGTCAATTTTCTATGATGTCGTCTAATTCGTTTTTTTATTTTTTCATTGGCAAGATTAAAGGCTCCGTAAGCGTCATTACTTAAAGAATGTGACTTTATAAAAATTGTTTTTTCAAGATGAATGCTTATTTCGCATCTAAAGTTATAAGTATCTTTTGAGAACAAGATGCTGGAGCTAATAAAATCTTGAAAGTATTTGTTTAGCGTTATAGTTATTGAGTCGATTGAATATTTTTTTAAAGACAAACCAACCTTTGTCTGCTTCCCAGAAACTAGAACTTTATTTTTCATTTTTAAAAGTTTTGCCCGAGATAAAAAGCCTGAACATTTTTATTATTTACAATCTCTTCAGGTTTTCCTTCAAAAAGTACTTTACCTTCAAAAATAATATATGCCCTATCAACAATTTCCAAGGTACTTTTAACATTATGATCAGTTATCAGCACACCTATATTGTTATTCTTTAAATTTTGGATTAATGTCTTAATGTCTTGGATTGCAATGGGGTCTATCCCTGCAAGTGGTTCATCAAGTAAAACAAAGTTAGGTTTTGATGCCATACATCTTGCTATTTCTAATCTTCTTCTCTCCCCACCAGACAAAGAAAGAGACGGTGAATTTCTTACATGTTCAATTCCAAAATCAGATAGTAATTTCTCTAATGTTTTTTTAATTTCATCATTTGTTTTCGAAGATTTTTGTAGGATAGCTAGAATATTTTCTTCAACATTTAAACCTCTAAAAACTGATGACTCCTGAGGTAAGTAACCTATACCTAATTTTGATCTTCGATACATTGGGAATTCTGAAATTTCATTTTTATCTAATAAAATTGAGCCACCATCATTTCCAATTAACCCCATTATCATGTAGAATAACGTTGTTTTGCCAGCTCCATTTGGTCCAAGTAAAGCAACAGACTCACCCCTGTTAAGCTTTATTGAAACATTATTTAAGACCTTTTTTTTATTATAGGTTTTTGAAATATTATTTACTTCAAGCCCCTTATTGTGAACGGCAACAAAAGGTATATTAATTTGATTCATTGTTTTCATAATTTTCTGCTTTATCAATTAATGCTCGAACTCTGTTTTCATTCAAATTATCTATGGTGGGAGCGGGCAGTAATTTACTAATTCCTCTATTCATATCAACTTCAGCATAATCACCAGTAAGAAAACTTGATCCTTTTTGTAGTTTAACATTACCAAATAATTTACATATTCCAGTGTCCTTATTATAAAGCGCTTTATCACTAAATGCTACCTCATTATTTGTCCTAATTGAAACATTTGTAAAACCAAGAATCTTTTTAACATTCATTTTTTCGTTAACCTCGTTGATGTACCAAATTAACTTATCACCTTTTATAATAAACTCTGCATCTTTAATTGCAGTGGCTTTTCCTGAGGCTATTGCAACACCTTTATTTCTCCAATACTCCATTTTTTTATTTGATTTAAGCTTATTTTTATCTGATGTTAAAACAAGATCTTTTCCAAATATTGAAAAGTAATCTTTTTCTAAATCATATTCAGCAGAGTGACCACCAGTAATTTCAAGTTTTTTATCAGTTATTTTTACTTTTCTATGAGCTTTCACTAATTTTATGTCCATAGCTGAATCTTCTGCCTCATTATAAAATGCCTCAATTTTTTCTGATGTTAGTGACATTGTGCCACTACTTGCTTTTGCGTTACCTATTGCTATATATTTTTTTTCATTTTTATGCCATTCAATCGCATCTTCAGCGTAAATTTCGACTGGGTTATCTTTTTTACCGTCTATTAATTGTTGTGATTGTAGCCCAGAAAAAACAAAAGTTAACAATATTAATAAATACATTCTCATTTTTAATTTTTTAAGGTAAGGTATGACTTCCCAAGAAAAATAATTTTATTTTCTTTGTTAATTATTTTGAACCCTTCAGACTTTATAATTGAATCATTTTTTCTTCCAATTACAGATTCATTTCCTATTAGTATTTGCCTCTTAAAATCAAACTTAGCAACTGAGGTTTCGAATTTTATGGAGTCTTTATTTGTAAATTTCACGTCACCGTTTATTAATAAGGTCTGATCATTATTATCAAACACTCCTGTATTTCCATAAATATAATATTTTTCAGAGTTTGTTTCTATTTCACCATTAGGTTTATCTAAATTAAAAATATTATCACTACTTGTAAACCTAGTTGCTTTTTGTGCAGATATTTTAAAAGGTTGTTGTTTTTTATCTAAACCCATAAAAAGTGGTTTTTTTAAAACTTGAGTGGTTGAGCTGACCTCTTCGCTTTCAAATGTGATTAAACTATTTTGGTTCCCATTTTTTTGGGTTACACTTTTAATAACTAGAATTGTAAAGATAGAAATTGATAGGAATAATAAAAAATATTTAATTGATTTTATTATTATAGAATAATGCATTTTTACTTATAGGATATCGTGTAAATGAATTATGCCTATTGGTTTTTTATTTTTTGTTATGAAATAATTTGTAATTGATTGTTTGTTCATAAGTTTAAGAGCTTCATTAACTAAAGTATCCGGAGAGAGAGTTTTTGGGTTCTTGGTCATTATTTCTGTTACATTTTTTTCAAGCAAGTTTTTTGCCATAAATCTTCTTAGGTCACCGTCAGTAATTATACCTATTAGCGAATTATGTCTTTTTGATAGTACGCCAACACAACCTTGACCCTTTGAAGTCATTTCTAAGATTGCTTCACTTACGTTTTTATCTTGTTGAATTAGGGGGATAAGTTTTTGAGTCTTCATAATATCACCAACCTTTAATAACAGTCTTCCTAACTTTCCACCAGGGTGAAGTTTTAAGAAATCTTTAGATGTAAATTTTCTTTTTCTAAGAAGAGTGATTGCAAGTGCATCCCCAAGAACAAGGGTACAGGTTGTAGAACTTGTAGGAGCTAATTCTAGTGGGCAAGCTTCTACATTTTTCGGTATAAGTAAAACTGCCGAAGATTGTTTGGCTAGAGTACTTTTTCCTTCGCTAGTAATAGAGATAATCGGAATTTTTATTTTTTTACAAAATAAAATTAAATTTAATAACTCTGAACTTTCTCCAGAATTTGATATTAAAATCATACAATCTTTCTTTGTCACCATTCCAAGATCACCATGGTTAGCTTCGGAAGGGTGTAAAAAAAAAGATGAAGAACCGATTGATGAAAGTGTAGAGGAAATTTTTGAACCGATATGTCCACTTTTTCCTATTCCAGAAATAATAATTTTACCAGAAGTTTTATAGAGATAATTCACTGCCATTTGAAATTGGATTTTACTTAAACTTTTCTTTAAGAGGTTTAAAGCTCTAATTTCAATGTCAATTACATTCTGTCCGATAGAAAAAGTCATTTTAATTCTTAATGTGAAAAGATATCAATATCATTCCATCCTAAAAAATCTAGGTCTACTCTGGTTGAGAGGAAAGTAAATAATTTTTGCGATAATTTATATCTACCCTCTCTTTTTAACATCGATTCAAGTATTTGTTTTAGCTCCACTAAAAAAATAACATCATTGGATGCATATTTAATTTGATTCGGGGATAATTCCTCTGCAGACCAGTCTGAAGATTGTTGAGTCTTATTTAAGTCCTTATCTAAAAGTTCTTTACACAAATCTTTTAAACCATGCTTGTCGGTATAGGTTCTAACTAGTTTAGAAGCAATTTTTGTACAAAAAATATTTTCACACTTCACCCCTAATGCTTTTTTTATAACAGCAATATCAAATCTTGCGTAATGAAAAATCTTTAGAATCTTTTGATTTTCAAATAGATTTATTAAATTTTTAGCAACAACTTTTTTTTGAGAATCTATTTTTTCAAATTTTATCAAATGGCATTCATTTCTTGATGTTGCAATTTGGATCAAGCAAAGCCTATCTCTGATTAAAGAAAGCCCAGTTGTTTCTGAATCTACAGCTATCTCTTTAGGAAATTTTAAAGAGTCAGGAAGGTCATTTTTATGTAAATAAACCTTCGTATCACCAAAATTAAAAGTTTTCATTTCTTGAATAATATTAGTTATGATATTACTTAAAAACTAACTTACAAGGATTTTACATAAAAAAATGAGCTCTAATTTAAGAGGAAAAAAAGTTGTGGTTTTTGGGGGTAACGGTTTCATTGGTTCACATCTTGTTAATCATTTGTGTGAGGAAGCCTGCGAGATAAAAATTATTACTAGACAAAAAACTTCACAGAAAAATTTTTTTTTTGCTAATGAACCAGGTCAAGTTTCATTTGAAGAAATTGATTACAATCAATCTGCAATAAACAATGCAATGAGTAACTACGATGTTGTTTTTAATCTAGTAGGTATTCTAGCTGAAAATAAAAAGTCAAAGTTTCAGTTCGTTCATACAGAGATTCCAAGGATGATTGCGAAAAGCGCTAATGTAAATAAAGTTGAAAGTTTTACTCATCTATCAGCGCTAAATGTTAATTTAATAAAAGATTCCAAATATGCTTTATCAAAGTATAACGGAGAGAATGAATTAAAAAAAGAATTTCCGAATGCAGTAATTGTAAGACCAAGTGTTGTTTTTGGAAAGGGAGATAACTTTACAAACTTTTTTTCTAAGATGTCCAAATTTAGTCCTTTTCTTCCTTTGATAGGAACCCCTTCAATAAATTTTTCAAAAGATATTTTTAATATTTTTGACTTTAAAAAAAAAGTTAAGTTTCAACCAGTATATGTTGGTGATCTATCAAAATTTTTAATTAAAATGATTGATAGGAAAAATAAAACTTACGAAATAACTGGTCCCTCCATTAAATCGTTTAATGAAATTTTTGATCTAATTTTAATGCAGAAAAGAAGAATACGTGCCTATATTCCCCTCCCTTTCTTTCAAGCTAAAATTCTGGCTTTTTTTTTAGAACTTTTACCTGGACAACTTCTAACTAGAGATCAAATAACATTATTGAAATATGATAGTATTTCAAAAAAAGGGTTAACTAATCTTAGGACAGTTGTATCTAACCCACTTAGCATGGAAACTGTTTTAAAAACTTATCTTTGATTTAATTTAAGTTTATCGATACTATTTTTTAATCATTTTAAGGTATTTTTTTATATTTTGGTATGATGTTGAATTTAATTCAGCATATTCTTTTTTTGCTTTTGTGTTGTCTATTTTTGGAGTTATATAGTCGTAATCTCCAAATCTAATATTATCTGACTTCAAATAATTTCTTAAGTTAATCAACTTAATGTTTTTACTTGCTGAAACATTAAAAATCCCAAATTTTTTCTTTTTTATGACTATTTTTATAAAATTCAATAAATCTTCATAAAGGATATAATTAAGAGTAGAATTAGATGATAAAGAAATTTTTTTGTTTTCATTATAAACTATTCTTTGAATTGAATTTTTTCTGGATGACTTATCAAGGAGACCTGCAACTCTTAAAATGGTAAATTTTTTTGAATTTTTTTTAATGTAATTTTCATTCATAATTTTAAAAAATTCATAAAAATTTCTCGTTTTAACTTCAAAATTACTTTTTTCATTAAAAACTTTGTTGGATTGAGGATAGATTCCAATCGAGGAAATAAAAATAAAATGTTTAACATTCAGTTTTAATAAATCTTCAGTAAGAAAATAGTTATCATAGGAAAATTTGTAAAAATTTTTTGATAGAATATTTTTAGATGAATTATTAGCGCAATGTATTATTACATCATAATTTTTATCTAATCCGTTTAATTTCGAATTTCTATCAAATTTGTGAGTGTTCAGTTTTTTTGCTATAAACTTCCCAAACCCTCTTTTTGTTCCAGTAGTTAAGATTTTAAACGATTCCAAAGTCATAAAATTTAAAAAGTAAGTTATTTTAATTTAATAAATTAAGTATAAATAAATTAAAACACTTCCAAATATTATCCTATAAATAGCAAAAATTAAAAACGAGGAATTCCTAACCCAAGAAATTAAAAATTGTAAAAAAATTAAAGAAAAAATTAGACTAAAAAAAAAAATTCCAATTGAATAAAAATTTAAATATTCACTTAGTATAAAAATTTCTTGATTCTGGTAAATTACATAGATAGTTGCTACTAAAATTACAGGTATGCTTAAAAGGTTAGAAAAAAAAACTGCAAAGTCCCTATTATATCCAAAAAAACGAAGAAAAATTATTACGGAACCTGATCTACTTACCCCAGGAATCAAAGCAAAACATTGAAAAATTCCTACGAATAAAGAAGTTGAAAAGTTTAATTCTTCCCTCCCTCTTACAGTTAGACAAAATTTGTCAAAAACAAAAAGAAGAATTCCAAAAAAAATACTGGTTATTCCAATAACTAAAAAGAGACTTTTATTATCATAATTAAAAAATTTAGAAAAAAAGAATCCAGATAACAAAATGGGAAGTGTTGCAATTATTAGATTAATTGCCAAAGTAGAATTTTTGTCAATATCTGGTCTTACTATATGTTTTAAAGATACTAGTAATGAAAAAAGGTGTCTACCATAATACAAACATACTGCAACCAAAGATCCTGCGTGTGCAATTACATTAGCCTCCAAAGTAGAAATGTTAGATATTAGAGTGATATCAAAAAAATTGTTGAACAGGATTAGGTGACCCTGAGAGCTTACAGGAATGAATTCGGTAAAACCTTGAATTAATGCAAATAGAAGGATTAAGTACACAATGATTCCTTTATCTATCTAACATCATACTAAAAAAAAATACAAAAACTAAAAATTTCTTTAAAAAATAAAAATGATCAATACAATTCATTTTATGAATATCAGAAATTTTGACTTAAATTTACTCATAGTTTTTAAAACTTTATTTGACGAAAGAAATGTTACAAGGGCCAGTAAGAAAATTGGCATAACACAACCTGCAATGAGTAATGCTCTGAATAGATTAAGATACTTAGTTAAAGATGAATTATTTATTAGAGGTCCTAAAGGTATGAGACCTACTCCTAGGGCAGTAGAACTTTCAATACCTGTTAAAGGGGCGCTGAGTAACCTTGAATTTGCGTTGTCTACAATCAACTTTAACCCAGAAACAGCTGAGAAACTTTACAGGATCTCTATTTCTGACGACGTTGCTCCATTAATCATTCCCAATTTAATAAGTTTCTTACAAAAGAAATCACCTAATTCATCACTAAGGATCAGGTCAGAACAAGGTTCAGGGGCAATAAAATTACTTGATAGCAATGATATTGATTTTGCAATTGGGAGATTTGAGATTGTACCAAGTAGATTTGGGTTTATTGAGCTTTTTGTAGAAAATTATGTTTGTATGATGAATAAGTCTCACGAATTATCTAAAGAAAAAAGACTTTCAATTGAACAATATCTTTCTTCTAAACACTTAAGAGTTGCACCAGATGGTGCTCCAACAGCTCCAATTGATAGATCACTAAGCCAGTTGAATCTTGAAAGAGAAATTTTTGTAAGAATAGATCTTATAACAATGGCCCCACTAATTTTAAAAGATTCTGACTTAATTCTTACTCTACCATCTAAAACAGCCCAAAGAATGGCTAACAACTATGGTTTTATCATTGCAGAATTACCCATAGAGTTAGAAAAAAGAAAAACAAAATTGATATGGCATAATGAATTATCAAGTCACCCTTCATTTGATTGGATAAAAAAACAAATTAAAGTTGATCTATGATGAAGTTTATTTTTTTTGGGGCAGGGTACTGCTCAAAATATATAATTCCTCTCCTACCAAAAAATTGTGAAATTATATGTACACATAATCTAAAAATTAAAAAGAATCCCGATGACATAAATTACAATCTTAAAAGACTTTGTTTTAACGATTTTCTAAAGGAAAAAGAAAAATTGTTAAAGGACACTTCATTTATTTTAAATTCAATACCTCCAACAGAGAAAGGAGATGTTGTGTTAAATAATTTAAAGGAGAATATCTTAAAAAATAAAGAAAAACTTAAGTGGTTTGGTTATTTTTCATCTACGAGTGTTTATGGCAACTATGATGGTGATTGGGTTGATGAAAACTCAAAGCTTGTTCCCCAAACTGCAAGAGGGATTCTTAGAAAAAAAACTGAAACTAGTCACCTTGATTTGTTTAGGTTGCATGGTTTACCTATTCACATTTTTAGACTCCCGGGAATATATGGTCCTGGTAGGTCGGTCTTTGATAAAGTAAAAAATGGCGAAATAACTGAAATAATAAAAAAAGATCACTTTTTCTCTCGTGTTTATGTTGAAGATATAGGTTCAGCTATAAGTAAAAGTATAAATTACCCAACTCCTGGTGAAATTTTTAATTTATCTGATGATTTGCCCTGTCAATCTCAAGAAATCGTAAGATATGCTGCATCTTTAATTAAAATCTCATCTATAAAAACTTTAAGTTATGACGATCTTAATTTAAATCAAAAAATAAGAAGCTTTTATCTTGATAATAAAAGAGTTAGAAATTTAAAAATAAAAAAAATATTGGATTGGACACCTAAATATGGAAATTATAAATTAGGGCTTAAAAGAATACTTGAGATCTGAACATGAAAACAATTCTACAAATACTTCCATCTTTAGATAAAATTAATGGAGGTGTTGAAAGAGGAACTCTTGACATAGCCAAAGAACTTGCGGAAAGAAAATATAACTCAGTTATTATTTCATCAGGTGGAGAAATGGCGGATAGATATAAATACAAGGGAGTGAGTCACTATAAAATAGAAATAAATAAAAAAGGGCTTATTAATTTTTTTTCATCAAGAAGTAGATTTAGAAAATTATTAGATGAAATCAAGCCTGATATAGTTCATGTAAGAAGTAGGTGGCCATCCTTTTGTTTCACTTCTGAGATAAAGAAAAGAAAAATTCCTTATGTAACAACTTACCATGGAACTTATAGTGGAAATCAAAACCTACTCAAAAAATCTTATAATAAAGTAATGACCAATGGCGATAAGATTATTACAATTTCAAAATTTATTGATGATCACATTAGACATTTCTTTCCGGAAGTTAAAAATAAACTTGTACAAATAAACCGAGGGATAGATACAGAAAATTTTAATCTTAACTCTGTATCACAAGTTCGAAAAGAAAAAATTTTAAGTGATTTATCAATTCCCGAAAGATCGCATATCATTTTACTACCTGGAAGATTATCTTCATGGAAAGGACAAATTGTTGGTATTGATGCATTGAACTATGCTTTAAAAAAAACACCTGGCTTAAATATAGTAATGTTACTTGTTGGGTCAGAAAATGAAAAGAATAAGTTTACAAAAAAAATAAAAAAAAAATTAAAAGAATTAAAATTAACTAACAGAGTTATATTTTGTGGAAATATTTCTGATATGGCAACTGTTTACTCAATTTCAGATATCGTTTTATCAACCTCTATAGAACCTGAAGCTTTTGGAAGGATTACAGCAGAAGCCTCTTCAATGACTAAACCAGTAATTGCATCAAATCATGGAGGCTCAAGAGAAATTATTGAAAACAATCTTTCTGGGTGGCTTGTAAACCCTGGTGATGCAGAGGCCTTGGGTGAAAAAATTCTTTATGTATTAAATTTGGAACAAAAAAAAAAAGATTTGATCGGAAGTAATGCAAGAAAAAGAATTATTGAAAAATTTAATTTAAAGCAAATGCTGGATAAAACTATTAATGTTTATGAGGAATTAATTGAAGCAAAAGAAAATTTTGGTAGTTAAATTTGGTGGATTAGGTGACGTAATTTTGTCACTTGATGCAATGTACTCAATTTACAAGAAATTTGGTAAAAATATTTCACTATTAACAGAAGAACCCTTTGATAAACTTTTAAAAAAATCTCAATGGTTTAAAGAAATATTTACAATAAAAAGGTCAAAGTTTTATCTTTACGATATTTATCAAATAAAAAAAAAAATTGATCCGGAATTTTTCTCTAATGTATTTGATTTACAAACTTCCAACAGATCATCTTATTATTTAAAAATTTTTAAGAATCTTGACTGTGATACCAATGGTATTGGAAAGTATTCAAAGACAAAACATTTGAATGCAAATCGAGATAATATGCATACAATTGAAAGACAAAAAGATCAGTTAGGCTTTTCTAAGGTAAAATTTATTAGAAAACCAAACCTGTCATGGTTTTATAAAAAATCTAATAGATTCAATTTTTTTGGTCAATATGCGCTTGTAGTTCCTGGAGGCTCAGAAAAAAGGTTGAATAAAAGAATTCCCCTGGAACTTTTTTTTGAAATAGTATCTCTACTTATTAATAAAAATATAAAACCAATACTAATTGGTGCACAAGACGACTTTCAAGTCTGCAAAAAAATTGAAGAAAAGTATCCTAAGGTACAAAATCTTTGTTTAAAAACTAGTTTTTTTGATATTGCATCTTTAGCTACAAATTCCATATTTTCAATTGGAAACGATACTGGTCCGACCCATATAATTTCTAGAGCTAACAAAAAAACAATTGTTCTTTTTACCAAAAACTCTAATCCAAATTTATGTAGCCCAGTTGGTAAGTTAACAGAGATTTTAACTTTTGATAATTCCAATAATTTTTTTAAAAAAATTGTACTAGACAAAACTATGAAAGCTATTTCACGATGATCAATATTGACATAACAATACATTTACTCTAATTAAAATAATGTTAAAAATTACCTTCCCAGATGGAAATCAAAAAAAATATAAGCCCGGTATAACAGGTCTTGACATTGCATCAGATATTTCTGTATCTCTTTCCAAAATGGCAATTGCAATATTTGTTAATGGTGATCAAAAAGACCTATCTGACCCAATTAACGAAGATGCTTTAATAAATATAATTACATTAAAAGATGAATCGGGTCTTGAAATAATGCGTCATACAGTCGCTGCACAAGTTCTTGCTAAAGCCATTAAAAATATCTATCCTCAAGCTAAGTTAGCTATAGGACCAACAATAGAGAATGGTTTTTATTATGATGTTTTACTAAATGATTCAATTTCTTCTGACGACTTATCAACTATTGAAGAGGAAATGAAAAAAATTGTAAAAGAGGGTCATTTAATTAATAAAAAAATAAAAGATAAAAATGAAGCAATAAAATTATTTGAAAAGCTTGAAGAACCATACAAAATACAAATAATTAATGATTCATTACAAGAAAATGATTTTCAAATTTACCAACAAGGAGAGACCAATTTTTTTGATTTGTGTAGGGGGCCGCATCTTCCAAGTTTAAAATTAATAGGTGAATTTAAACTAACAAAAGTTTCTGGGGCGTATTGGCGAGGTAATTCAAAAAATGAAATGCTTCAAAGAATTTATGGTACAGCGTGGAGAAATAAAAAAGAATTAGATTCATATTTGTCAATGTTAGAGGAGGCAGAAAAAAGAGATCACAGAAAGTTAGGAAAAGAAATGGACCTTTTTCATTTTCAGGAAGACGCACCTGGATCAGTTTTTTGGCATCCTAAAGGGTGGTTGATTTTTAATGAATTAGTAGATTATATGAGAAATAAGCAAGCAAAAGCCGGTTATACTGAGATTAGTACTCCGACAGTTTTAGATAGATCTCTGTGGGAAAAGTCTGGTCATTGGGAAAAATTTCAAGATAATATGTATCTTGCAAAAACTAACGACGAAAAAATTTTTGCATTAAAACCAATGAACTGTCCTGGTGGAATACAAATATACAATCATTCTTTAAGAAGTTATAGAGATCTTCCTCTTAGAATCGCTGAATTTGGGAAAGTTTTTAGATTTGAACCTTCTGGTGCGCTTCATGGACTTATGCGAGTAAGGGAATTTACACAAGATGATGCCCATATTTATTGTTTAGAGGAACAAATGGAAGAAGAATGTGAAAAGGTTATTAATTTAACTTTGGATATATACAAAGATTTTGGATTTAAGAATGTAAAGATTAAATTTTCTGATAGACCAAAAAAAAGGATAGGTGACGATGATATTTGGGATTTTCTTGAAAAATCACTGCTTAACTCTT
The DNA here is from genome assembly GCA_002171275.2 of Pelagibacteraceae bacterium TMED124. The sequence goes on along the minus strand of NHFZ02000023.1, from coordinate 7,160 downwards.
TAAAAAGATTAAACTTAGAATTTGATATTAATAAAGGGGATGGAGCGTTTTATGGACCCAAAATTGAATTTGTATTAGTTGACGCTATTGGGAGAGAATGGCAATGTGGAACATTGCAGGTAGATTTAAATTTACCTCCAAGGCTAAATGCAAATTTCATAGATAAGGATGGATCTAAAAAACACCCTGTGATGCTACATAGAGCCTTTTTCGGATCTTTAGAGAGGTTCATAGGAATTTTGATTGAAAATTATGCTGGTAGATTACCTCACTGGCTTGCGCCAGTTCAGGTTGCTATAGCTACTATTAATGATAATTGTATTGAATATTCAAAGACTATTGGAAATTATCTTAGTAAAGACAGAATAAAATTTAAATTTGACTTCAGAAATGAAAAGTTAAATTATAAAATTAGAGACCTATCTCTTGAAAAAGTTCCTTACATTGTTGTAATTGGTGAAAAAGAAATTTCGGATAAAACAATTTCATTAAGGTCATACCCGGAGAATAAATTGGTATCAATGCAATTAAACGAGTTCCTAAAAAAAATAAAAAATTCTTGCAGAAAAGAATAATTTATGACTAATCTGTTGTATTATTGATACTTTAAAGAAAGGTAAATAAGAAAAATATGCAAATAAATAGATTATGAACAAGAGTTCCTTCAGTTCAAATCGTGGCCCAGCGGTCAATAAATCTATATCAGCTAAATCAGTCAGGGTGATTACAGATAACGGTGAAATGTTAGGTGTTCTTCAAATTGAAGAAGCTTTAAAAATAGCCTCAGACCGAGGTTTGGATCTTGTTGAGGTTTCACCCAAAGCTAACCCCCCAGTGTGTAAAATAATTGATTATGGTAAATACAAATACAGAGTTCAAAAAAAGCAAGCTGAAGCTCGAAAAAAACAAAAAACATTTGAGGTAAAAGAGGTCAAGTTAAGACCAGGTATTGAAGATCATGATTATGGTGTAAAACTTAAGTCTATTCAAAGATTTCTTGGTGATGGAGATAAGGTTAAGATTACACTTAGATTTAAGGGAAGGGAAATGGCATATCAGCAAAGAGGAATGGAAATACTAAAAAAGTTACAAAGTGCTATTGAACAATTAGCAAAAATAGAACAAGTTCCAACTCTTGAAGGCAAACATATGATTATGGTTGTCGCTCCAAGATAGATTTATTAATTAAATCATCCTTGCATTGAAAAAAAAAAAATATATAAATATAAAAAATTTATATTGCCAAAAATTTAGATAAATTATGCCAAAAATTAAGACAAAAAGTGGAACGAAGAAAAGATTTAAAACAACTGGCTCAGGAAAGGTTGCAATGTTTTCAAGTGGAAAAAGACATAACCTAACTAAAAGGACGAAAAAAATGAAAAGATCGGCAAAAGGTCCTGTCATTATGTCAAAGCAAGATACCAAAATAGTTAAAAAATACATGAATTCTAAAATTTGATGAGGTAATTATGTCAAGAGTTAAAGCAGGGTTTGTTACCAGAAGAAGACACAAAAAAATAATCAAAAGGGCTAAGGGTTATTATGGTAGAAGAAAAAATACTTTCAAGGTTGCTAATCAGGCAGTTGAAAAAGCTGGCCAGTACTCTTACAGAGATAGAAAAGTAAAAAAAAGACAATTTAGAAGTCTTTGGATTCAAAGAATTAATGCGGGTTGTCGATTGCATGGAATTAAGTACTCCTCATTTATCAATGGTTTGAAAAAAGTTAATCTTCATTTCAATAGGAAAGTTCTTGCTGATTTAGCAGCTCAAGAACCTGACTCATTTAAAGAAATTGTAGCTAAAGTTAAAGCAGGCTGATAATTTATATTTAATGAAAAACTATGACCAGCTCATTGACTCAGCTTTAGCTGAATTAGAAAGTTGTGAATCTCTTGATTTATTAGAAAGCATAAGAATTAAATACTTTGGAAAAAATGGTGAGGTCACAAGTATACTTAAAAATATTTCCAATCTTTCTGAAACAGATAAAAAAGATATGGGAAAAAAAGTTAATTTACTTAAACAAAATTTTTTTCACAATTTGGAAAAAAAGAAAAATTTAATTGAACAAACTCAAATCAAAGAAAAATTAAAAAAGGAACAAATTGACATATCTCTTCCAACGCGTGAAGTTGAAAATTTTGACTCTAAACTTCATCCAATAACTCATACAGTAAACGAGATTGTTTCCATATTGGGTAATATGGGTTTAAATTATGAAGAAGGACCAGATATAGAAAATGACTTTTATAATTTCACTGCTTTAAATATCCCAGAAAATCATCCTGCCAGGGAAATGCATGATACTTTTTATATAAAAAATAATCAGGAAAAGCTCGTATTAAGAACACATACGTCACCCGTTCAAGTTAGAAATTTAAAAAAAAAAAAGTTTCCTCTCAGAATTTTTGCACCCGGAAGAACATACAGATGTGATTCAGATATTACTCATACACCTATGTTTCATCAAGTAGAAGGCTTGGTTGTTGATCACTTAGTTACTTTTGCAAATTTGAAATGGTTTTTAGAGAAATTTTGTAAAACATTCTTTGATAATGAAAAATTAAAATTAAGGTTCAGACCATCTTACTTTCCTTTTACTGAACCATCGGCAGAGGTAGATATTAATTGTTCTATAACATCAGGAAAAATTACTCTTGGTGAAGGAGACAAATGGATGGAAATTTTAGGGTGTGGTATGGTTCACCCTAATGTTTTAAAGATGTCTGGTGTCGATGATGACAAACTAAGAGGGTTTGCTTTTGGAATGGGAATTGAAAGATTATCGATGTTAAAATATGGTATGCCTGATCTTCGTGACTTTTATGATTCAAATATTAATTGGTTAAGTCACTATGGCTTCTCTTTTTTGGAAACCACGGATTTAAGTTGGCGATAAAATGAAATTTACTGTTGGTTGGTTGAAAGATTATCTTGAATTTGATTCCTCTGTTGCAGATCTTTGTAACAAACTAACTGATATTGGGCTAGAAGTGGAAAAAGTTTCAGACCCCTCACAAGACCTAAAAAATTTTAAAATAGCTAAAATTTTAAAAAAAAAACCACACCCAAACGCCGACAAACTAAGTTTATGTGATGTCTTTGATGGTAACGAAAACTTTCAAATTGTTTGCGGAGCAAAAAATGCAAGAGAAAATTTAACTACCGTATTAGCTCCCGTCGGTACGATCATTTTCTCAGGAAAAAAAAATGAATTTAAAATTGGAAAAAGCAAAATAAGGGGAGAAGAATCTAACGGAATGCTTTGTTCTGAAGAGGAGTTAGGATTATCAGATTTTTCCCAGGGAATAATCGAACTAGATGAAAATCATAAAATTGGAGATGAATATTCTCAATATATTAATGATGAAGATATCACGATTGAGATTGCAATCACGCCTAACAGAGTAGATTGTGCTGGAGTTTATGGAATAGCAAGAGATCTTTCAGCAGCCGATTTTGGAAAATTGAAGAAAAAAAAGATTACTAAAATTGAGAGTAAATTTAAAACCCAGATTAAGTTACTAAATAAATTAAAAGATGGAGATTGTCCAAATTTTACAATTAGATTAATAAAAAATGTAGAGAATAAAGATTCGTCGTCCTACCTGAAAAAAAGATTTAATAAAACAGGATTAAAGATTATTTCGTCTTTGGTTGATATTACAAACTTTATTACAATAGATTTTTGTCGCCCTCTACATGTTTTTGATTATGATAAAATTGAAGGAAATTTGATTATTAGGCATTCAAAAAAAGGTGAGAGTTTTGTAGGATTAGATGATCAAAACTATTTACTTGATGATGGTATGATTGTCATTAGTGATGATAGTGGTGTAATTAGTTTAGCAGGAATTCTAGGAGGTAAAAAAACCGCTTGTGATGATAAAACAAAAAATGTTCTTATCGAGTCAGCATATTTTTTACCAGCAAGTATAATAAAAAGTGGTCGAAGATTAAACATCCAAAGTGATGCTAGATACAGATTTGAGAGAGGTATAGATCCAGATTCTGTTGATGAAGGAATTGAGTATGCTTCTGACATGATATTAAAAAGCTGCGGTGGTGAGCCTGGAAGTATTGTAAAAGATAGCCACAAGATTATTGAGAAAAATACAATACAGATAAAAAAATCTTTTTTTGAAAAAGTTCTGGGCATTGAAATTTCTAATCAATTTATTCATGACAAACTTAATAAGATTGGTTGTCATTTTAGTGGAAATGAAAACTTGATTGTAACCCCACCTTCATGGAGAAGTGATCTAAAAATTAAGGAAGACCTTGTGGAGGAAGTTGCACGATTATATGGATTAGAAAAAATTCCAAGTATTCCTTTTGATTTTCATACAAACACAACTAAAAAAAAAACATCTGACATTCAAGTAATAAGATATAAAATAAAAAAGTTATTAGTAAGTAGAAATATTTTTGAGATTATTACATGGTCTTTTACAGATGAAAAAGCACAAAAACTTTTCAGTGAAACAGAAAATTTTTTAAAAATTACCAATCCTATAAGCTCAGAACTATCCTGTATGCGATCAAATTTATTACCTAATATTATTTCATCTATAAAAAAAAATATTAATAAAAACGTTAATAATTTTTCCTTTTTCGAGTTAGGACCTATTTTTTTAGGAGAAGAACCAGAGGAACAATTTGATTATATTTGTGTAGTAAGGTCTGGTAAAGTAAATGAAAAAAGTTGGATTGACAAAGAAAGAAATTTTGATTTTTTTGATATTAAAGCGGATATGTATTCCGTATTAAATTGTTTAGATATGAACATTGATAAGTTTGATATAATAAGATCGTCTAAATCTTACTATCATCCTGGAAAAAGTGGTTCTGTTGTAATTTCCAATGAAACAGTTGGCTTTTTTGGTGAAATAAGTCCAGTTATTCTCAATTCATTTGATTTAAAGGATCAACTAGTTGCTTTTGAATTAAATTTAACTAAGTTGTTAAAATTTTATAAAAAAAAAGAAAAATCAAAAAATCCATTAATAGCATCCCAATATCAATTTTCTAAAAGGGATTTTTCTTTTGAACTAGATAAAAATATTTTTTCATTAGAAATCGTAAAATTAATAAAAAATACCAATCGTAAGTTAATTAAGGATGTAAAGGTTTTTGATAGTTATGAAGGGGAAAAAATTAATGAAAAGAAAAAAGCTGTTGGTTTTGAGGTTACAATTCAGTCTAATGAAAAAACATTGACAGATAATGAAATAAATGAAATTTCAGATGAAATAATTTCAAATGTAAAAAAAAAGTATGATGCAAAATTGAGGTAATATGCGCTTAAGAAAAATAAGAAATTTCTCAATAATTGCTCACATTGATCACGGTAAATCAACTTTAGCAGACAGAATTATCCAAAGATGTGGAGGATTATCTGATAGAGAAATGAAAGAGCAAGTTCTCGATTCAATGGATATTGAGAGAGAAAGAGGTATTACAATAAAAGCCCAAACAGTCTATTTAAATTATAAAGCTAAAAATAATGAAATTTATAATTTCAATTTAATGGATACCCCTGGTCATGTTGATTTTTCTTATGAAGTTAGCAGGTCATTGGCTTCTTGTGAAGGTTCTCTTTTAGTTGTTGACGCATCTCAGGGTGTTGAAGCTCAAACTCTTGCTAATGTATATAAAGCGATTGATAGTAACCATGAGATAATTCCTGTGTTGAACAAAATTGATCTTCCTTCTTCTGAACCCGATAGAATTAAAAAACAGATTGAAGATGTAATAGGTATAGATGCGTCGAATGCTATCCAAGTTTCAGCAAAAACTGGTGATGGAGTTGATACTTTATTAGAGTCTATAGTTGAACGACTTCCATCTCCATCAGAGTTTAATTCTTCTAATTTAGTGGCTATGTTAATTGACAGTTGGTACGACACATATTTAGGTGTAATTATTTTGGTAAGAATAAAATCAGGTTCTTTAAAAAAAGGTATGAAATTAAAAATGATGGGTACAAAGGCAATATATCAGGTTGAAAGCTGTGGTTTTTTTACTCCAAAAATTAAATATGTTAATGAATTAAATTCAGGAGAAATTGGATTTATTACCGCGGGTATTAAACATGTAAGTGATTGTAAAGTAGGAGATACAATTACTGATGAAGCAGATCCAGTTAGTCAACCACTTCCAGGTTTTAAACCAAGTATTCCCGTTGTTTTTTGTGGTCTTTATCCTGTAGATGCAGACGATTATGATGTTTTAAAAGATAGTCTTGCTAAACTAAGTTTAAACGATGCTAGTTTTACCTATGAACCTGAATCATCAGCAGCGCTTGGTTTGGGTTTTAGGTGTGGTTTTCTTGGCTTACTCCATTTGGAAATCATTCAAGAGAGGTTGAGTAGAGAATTTAATTTAAATTTGATTACAACATCGCCGTCGGTTGTATATAGAATTGTAAAAACAAATTCTGAAAAGTTAGAAATTCATAACCCTTCTGAGATGCCTGATGTTGTAAAAATACAGTCTATTTCCGAACCTATTATTGAGGCAACTATTTTGTTACCTGATGACTATTTAGGACCTGTAATGAAACTTTGTACAGATAGAAGAGGTATTCAAAAAAATTTAACTTATGTTGGTAAAAGAGCAATGGTTATATACCAACTTCCTCTAGCAGAAGTTGTTTTTGATTTTTATGATAGACTAAAATCGATTACAAGTGGATATGCCAGTTTTGATTATGAATTTAAAGATTATCAAGAAAGTGATTTAGTTAAGGTTCAGATTTTAGTAAACTCAGAACCTGTTGACGCTCTATCTTTTATTTGTCATAGATCAAAATCTGCAACCAGAGGAAAAGTTTATTGCGAGAAGTTAAAGGATCTTATCCCTAGACAACAATTTAAAATTCCTCTACAAGCTTCCATTGGCGGTAAAATCATTGCTAGAGAAACGATAAATAGCTACAGAAAAGATGTAACAGCTAAACTATACGGGGGTGATGTAACTAGAAAAAATAAATTATTAGATAAGCAAAAAAAAGGAAAAAAAAGAATGAGGCAATTCGGTAAAGTTGAAATACCTCAATCAGCATTTATAAATGTTTTAAAAACATCACTTGATTAATGGAGAGGTGGCCGAGTGGCTGAAGGCGCACGCTTGGAAAGCGTGTAAACAGGAAAC
>NHFZ02000004.1 GCA_002171275.2 Pelagibacteraceae bacterium TMED124 | reverse complement strand
AGCCGGGTCCATCAGGCTGCGATAACACCTGTGGTTCTACGTTAGTTGAGGATGACTGTGGTGTATGTGGTGGTGATGGTTCAAGCTGCGCAGTGTTCATTGAGTCTGAATTAACAACATCAGTAGATGAGTCTGATCTTGAAGATTTAGTAACTTTTGAAGAAAACTTTGAGTCTCTTTTAGAAAGTCAATTAGCTCTACCTGCTGGTTCTGTAGAAATTATTAGTATTACAATAGTAGAGACAAGAGCTATTCAAGTCATTGTAGAGTATTCAATTACATTGACTGAAGAAGAGTTGGCGGAGACTAGCTTTACCGATGCTGAATCTATTCAAAGTGCAGTAGATATCGTTGAAGAAGAAATAGAGCAAGGTGGTGGTATTGTGTTTGTTGAAGGTTGTATTGATAGCTCTGCATGTAACTTTGATTCAGATGCAACAATTAGTGATGGTTCTTGTGATTACCCAGATGATTGTGGAGTATGTTATGGAGATGGCTTTTATGTATGTTGGGATGGTTCTGAGGTATGTGACTTAGATGATTGCCCTGATGAATTTGTAAGTTATGATATCGATCTTCATATAGCTGCAAATTTAATTAGTTTTCCTGCTTTACCTGAAGATAATTCCATAGATAATATGCTCTCAAGTGTGTATTCTACAACTACTGGTCTTATTGGAGAAGGCCAGGCGTCAGTTCCATTTTTTGGAGGTTGGGAAGGTAGTATTAATGATATTTCATTTGAGGATGGTTATTGGATAAAACAAACTCAATCGGATGTTTTAGAGGTGCGTGATGCGTATGTTCCAGAATCAAACATTGAGTATAGTCTGCATTTTGCTGCTAATTTGATATCTTATCCATTCTTAGATGCAGGAGATATTAATCAGGTACTACCTGATATAGCTAATCAGAAATTATCAGGTATTATTGGAGAAGGTCAGGCAGCAATATTTGCTGGAAATTCATGGCAAGGTAGTATATCTAGAATGGAACCAACTAGAGGATATTGGTTCATTGCTTCTGAGAGCTTCGATTTTCAATATAATGAACCAGATTTAGTATCTGCAAGGATATTAAACAGTAAGCCTTCTGTTCCAGATGGTTTTGAGTACATTCAATCTACAAAACAGGCATTTTATTTTGTAGATAATGTTGAAGGCGCTGAAATAGGAGACTGGATTATTGCATATAATGGTAATAACATTGTTGGGGCAAGAATGTGGAACGGTCAAATGATTGATATTCCTGCGATGGGTGATGACGGTTCTTTATTAAGTGCTGGATATTGTATGCCTGGAGATATTGTTAATCTTAAGCTTTATAAGCAAGATACAGGCCAATTTGTTGACCTTAGAGGTGATGTTTCAGAATGGAGTGATTTATCAATTCATATAATTGATTCATTGGTTGCTAAATCAGATGTTATGGTTAATGAATTTGGACTGCAGTCTATTTATCCAAATCCATTTAACCCACTAACAAATATTGAATTTAGTATTGAGTCTGATCAAAATGTAAGTATTTCAATATATGATATTAATGGACGTTTGGTTGAGAACCTTATGGATGATTTTAAATTCAAAGGGTCTCATTCAATTGAATGGAATGCATCTAACAGTCCGAGTGGTGTCTATATTGTGAAGTTGCAGTTTAATGATACTGTTCAATCGTCAAAATTAATGTTAATTAAATAGTTAGAGTTAGCGCTTTGGATATAACAAGGGGGTTTGAAAAAACCCCCTTTTTTTATAATTTTTATGGAGTAAAATATGGTTAATTTTTTATATATAATGATTTTTTTTATAGCTTTTTCTTTTAGTGAGGAATTAGTGGATGATATATCTAAAAAAAAGAAAATTTATATCCCGAATCTTAACTTCAAAGATCTTGATAACAAAAAAATAATTTTTAAAGAATTTTATAAACAGTCACCTATATTAGTTAATTTTTGGACGCTTTCTTGTGAGCCTTGTAAAAAAGAAATGCTTCACTTGAGTAAAATTAATGAAGAGTATAGTGATTCTGTTTTTAAGGTAATAAGTATTAATATGGATACTCCTAGAACTATTAAAAAAGTCAAGCAATTTGTTAATTCTCAAAAATATTCTTTTGATGTGATTTCAGATCCAAGAATGGAGCTTTTTAGAAAAATTGGGGGTAGTGTTATGCCGTTAGTTGTGCTCATTAATATGGACGGTTCTATAGAAAAAAGACATGTAGGTTATAATCCTGGCGATGAAATTAAATTAGCTAAAGAAGTGTCAGATTTGATTGTTTCTAATGGTCTGATTATAAATTTAAAAGATTCTACTGAGCTAGATTAGTTTTGAAGAAAAAATATCTTTTAATTTTCTTTATAGTTTCAGTTTTTTTTGCTATGGATTTTTCCTATGAATTAAAGTATGGAGATGGTACAGGTATTAAAAATAATGGTGCTTTAGTTTATGATTTAAATTTTTTTGAGAATTTTCTAAAAATCAATTCTAATTTTAAGGATTACTATTATTATATTGAACTTGAATATAGTGATGCCCCAGTATTAGGTTTTTCAAAAACAGAATTACATAATGTAGTAAGTAAATTTTATTTTGACAGACAGTTTGACAAAACATATATAAAGTTTGGAGATATATATTCTCTTTATGGCGCAGGTTTAGGTTTATATACATATCCTGATCAAAGTATTGATTTTGATAATAGTTTTAGAGGTTTTGAAGTTATCTATAATATAGGTAATGTTGATTTATTCATTGTTGGAGGAAGCTCAGAGTTACAGCAAAGAACTAATCCTGCTATTGAGATTCCTGATAGATTTATTGATAATAATATAATTTCTGGAGGGTTAGTTTATGACACAGATTATGGTTATGGTCACTTTTTGTATAAAAATCAAACTAAATATATAGATGAAAGCACTGTTTCATCGTTCTATCTAGGTGAATATAAAAGCTCAACAGTATTTGATTGGGATTTGGTTGATAGAATAGTTCAATCAGAAATAACAGCTGATTCTTTATTTGCGAACAGCATAAATCTAGGCTGGGGAATTCCTGGCAAATATTTAGATTTGTATTTTGAAGGTGATTGGTCAAATTATGATAAGCTTTTGGGAAGCAAGGTTCAAGGACATCGTTTATATGCTTCTATGGGCACAAATATTAAAAGTCTTGGTTTAACGTATGAATATAAAAATTATGATATGGCATATGATATTATGACTTTTTCTTCTCCTCCAACCGTATATTATGTATCTAGTTCAATATTGGCATCAAGAAATGCGCATTCAATGAATTATGGAGATGAAATAGGCCATCAAATAGAATTAGTTTCACCATTAACAAAGAATTTAAATTTTTTAGGGAATATTTCTTTATCTAGAAGAAATAACGCAAAAGAAAAACGATATACTTATAATTCTTTGTATAGCGTAGAAGATTATGTTGAAAGCTACATAGAAAATAATCCTATAAATGAAATAAATCAAGGTTCTGAATACACTTATATAAATGGTTTTCTTAGTGCTGCTAATCAATATGTGGAAACAGGACAAGATTTAGTTAATAACTTAGATGAAAATGGGGTATTAAGTCTAGATTTAGTAAACAATCAGATTTCAACTCCTAGCTTAATAGATCTTTTAAATTATGATGATTCTGATGATAATTTTGTTTCCTTTTATCCTTATCGTCAATTGTACGCTGAGTTAAGTGGTTATATTAAGGATAGATTATACCTGAAAATAGGGTTTGATTACTACTCAGAAATAATTAAGCATCAGGAAACAAAGAATTTTAATTATTCGGACCAGGTTCTTGTAGATATAGATAATGCATGGAGTATTTTTTACAATAATGCACAAACGATAATTAATGATAGATGGAATTCATTCCAGAATGATTGTGTTTTTGCAATTCAATTTCTAGGCGAAGATAACTGTGAAGGTTATGTGAATCCAGAAGAATATGCTGATTATAAAATTACAGATCAGTTTGGTAAAAGTCGTGAAGATTATTTGAGTAGCTTGTATTTAGGTAAATCAATTGAACGGAAATATGAATTTGTCAAATCATGGACAATTCCCACGCAATTCACTATATCAGTAGAAAATTTAAGTTCATGGATTTTTTATATAGAGTATCAGAAAAAAGAGACAATTAATGTGAATCAAAATATTGCCTTAAATAATAATTATGATTTTGATGAAGCTTCAGATTTCAGTGAATATAATACGTATTTAAGCGCATCTTACAATTCAAAGGGGCTTTGGACGTTAAGCTTATTTTACGAGCATGAAAAAAGAAGAAATACGCAATATTTAACTGAAAGTAATCAGGACTGGAAAGGATTAGATTTTTCTTTGAACTTAGATCAGTTTGGCCAGATTTCTGTTTTTTATGGATCTCAGAAAGGTGGGTTAGTATGTGCCAATGGAATTTGTGCTGAGCAGCCAGGTTTCAAAGATGGCATTAAATTAACATACAGAAACTTTTTCTAAAATTAGTTACAATATGAAATATGATGTTTCTGTATTTTTTAGTATATTATGTAAACGTTATATTTATTAGGAGGTTTTAGTGAAATATTTAGCTCTAGTTGTTTTTTTATGTAGTACTGTTTTTAGTGTTAATTATCAGATTGGACAGACAATTAGTGTCTCTGACCAAAATATCACAGCAGATGTATGTAATGGCGAAAATCCACATAATGGGAGCAATCAATTTAAACTTGCTGATTTGAATGGAGATTTAAATGGTGGCAAATATTATGTTATCCACATTGATTTAGCTGCTGCATGGTGAAGTCCTTGCTATAGTTCCATTGGTTCAATGGATAATATAGTTGACAATTGGATGAATCCTGATTCTGATTCATTCCATAATCATGTTGTATCATTAACTCATTTAGATGATATGAATCTTTCTTCTGCTATCACTGATTGTCAAGGGTGGGGCAATCAAGGTTCTTTAGCAAATAATACAATTATAGATGATGGTCCAGCTATTGATTTAAACGGTAATGGTTACCTTGATTCTGGAGAGCCTGGTTATGATTTTATAGATATGTTAGGCCAGGGAGGAGCATTTCCTTCTAATGTATTTATAGATCATACAATGACAGTTGTAGGAAAGAACAATAATGTTGGAGCTTTTTTAGCTGACATGACCCTTCAAAGTATGCTAGATGATTGTGAACCATGTAATAATCATGACTTAGATTCAGATTTGATATTTAGTCTTTTAGATAATTGTCCTAATACTTATAATCCTGATCAAATTGATGCCGATGAGGATGGATTTGGTGATACATGCGATGATTGTCATAACAAAGCAGGTGATCCTAATGATGATTTTTTAATTGATGTAAGTGATATAATCATAGCTGTTCAAGCAATATTGTCAGGTGGTATGAATTCTGAGAATTTCAATGATTGTCAGAAGTCTGATTTAGATTTAAATAATGATTTTGAAGTTAGTATTATGGATATCATTGAAATTATTAGAATAACTCTTGGTCTTTCTAGAGATATATCTTTGGATATTGATGCCTTAAATCAAAAAATTCAAGCTAGAATTGTTAAAGAAGGTGATGATACGGGGTTATATTTAATATCAGATACTCAAGTTGCAGGTATACAGTTGACTTTTGAAAGCAATAAGACTTTTGATGTAGAGCTTATAGATAATAGTCATATTGGTATATGGTCTGAAAATAAAAATGGAAAGTTTACAATGCTTTCTTTTGATAAGCTTTTTGAAAACAGGGTATTTGATAGTAATAGTATATATTTTAAAATTAAAGATTCTGATATTGGTTTAGATGATGTAAGTATTATTGCTGTATCTGAGTCTGGTAGACAAATTCAAGTTGATTATAGTAGCGAAAATCAAAATTCATATAATTATAATCCAGAATTTTATGGTCTTAGTAAAATTTATCCAAATCCATTTAATCCATCAACTGAAGTTGAGTTTATATTACCTAGGGATGGGTATGTAGAACTACTTGTTTATGATTTAAACGGTAGAGAGGTTGGGTCTATTTTTGAAGGTTTCCAAACTTCAGGATTACATTCATATCAGTGGAAAGCATCAAATCTCCCATCTGGTGTTTATTATGTTAGGTTTCAGTTTGAAAATAACTTTCAAAGTATGAAAGCTGTGTTGATGAAATAATTATTAAAGTTAGGCAATTATGAGAGTTTTATTTACAATTTTATCATTTAGTTTTAGTTTAATAATAGCGCAAGTTTATTGTGCGGGCGATCAGATTTCGTTATCAGATCAAAATATAGAGTATATAGTAGCGCAAAATGCTGGTAATGAAGAATATTCTAGTGGAGATATCTTTAAATTATCTGATTTAAATGGAGATTTAAATGGTGGTAAATATCATGTCATTTTTATTGATATGAGTGAAACTTGGTGAGGTCCTTGCTATCAAAATGTTCCCGTAGTTGACGGGCTAGGAACTCAGTTTTCAGATGAATATAATTTTATTGTTCTTAATGCTCTTGGGTCTACTTTACCTAATAACAATGGTTCTCAGCAAGGTCAGTATACAGCTCAACAATGGCAAAATTTAGGTGTGCCTAATTCACCTCTTATAATAGATGCTGATGAAAGTGGTTCACCATCTATGGTGAGTCTTTTTTATGATTCATGGGGAGGTGCAACACCCACTTATGCTTTGATTGACCATACAATGACCGTAAGGGCGAAGCCTTTTCCTCTTAATTCAAATGGGAATCCAAATCAATCAGGAATTACATGTGATGGGACTAATTCTACAGTAAATGGCTGGTCTGGGGGTTCAACTTCAAGTTTTATTCAGCAACTTTTAGATGAATGTGGTCCACAATGTTTGCCCTGTAATGCTACAAGTAATCTGGATAGTGATGGAGATGGCATATTTGATGAATGCGATGATTGTAGCAATATTCCTGGTGATGTTAGCGATAATCTTACTATTGCTGTCGAAGACATAATTATTGTTGTTAATATTATATTGTCAGGAGGTATTAGTTCTTCTGATTTTGATGATTGTCAGAAAAGTGATGCAGATTTAAATGGTGACAATCAAATAAGTGTTTTAGATATAATTCGTATCATAAATATAATTTTGAGTTAGGTTTATTTCAGGACTATAGATAGGGTTTAAATATACTTTTTACAACTTATTCATTTGATTTTCAAAACGTTCTAACTTTTTTTTATAGCGATTCTCAATATCTTCTTCAATAGAGCTTTTAGATAATTTGTTGAAATGTTTAGAATTAATAGTTATATCAATATCAATACCATCAAAATCTAAGTGAATTATTTTATCTATATGTAACCATTTATAATAGTCTCTTATATTTCCATCAAGATTAATGTAGTATTTGTCAGAGGGTCCATATTTTTCATTAAAAGATTCAATTATTTTATCAATTACATAACTATCAACTATTGATTGTAGTTTTAGTCGTATTGTTTTTAAAAAAGTAGGTTTCCGTTCATTCGTACCATAAATGAATTCTATTTGAAAGGGAGTATCAAATAAGTATATGAAATAAATATTGTTATATAAATCGGTAAAGATTTCATTTTCTTTAAATTTAGAGGTTACATATTGTTTGCTATCTCCAAAGTCAATGCTTCCATAAGCTTTCATATTATTAGGTTCTTTTTTTTGTTTACCTAAAATATTGGATTCATCTAGAATGTTTGATAGTCCTAGAACGAAAGAGATAGAGATTGATAAAATTATAAAATTATTCATAGCATTGTTCTAATTTGCTACAAAAAGCAAAGAAATAAAAATAAAATATATTATATTTTCATTTGTATAAATGCACCCGTAGCTCAATTGGATAGAGCACTTGTCTACGGAACAAGAGGCTATAGGTTCAAATCCTATCGGGTGTACTAGCGAATCTATATTTTATTAAAAGTAGTTTTTTTATGAGTGGTTTAATTTTGATAAAATTATTAATATTTTTTGTTAAAACAAATTTATGGGCAGAATCTTAAAGTGATTTATTTATTTCTATGTATTTTTTTAAAAATATCCTTTTCGGATAATTATGTTTTATTGGTTTCATTTGATGGGTTTAGATATGATTATATGCAGCATATAGATACTCCTAATTTTGATAAAGTGAAAAAAAATGGAGTAAAAGCTGAGTCTTTGATACCTATTTTTCCATCATTAACTTTCCCAAACCATTATTCCATAGCAACTGGATGCTATGCAAATAAGCATAAAATTATATCTAATCATTTTTATAGTAAAAGATTAGATAAGATGTACTCAATGTATAATCGAACTTCTGTTATAGATAGTTCTTTTTATGGATGTGAACCTATATGGGTAACTGCAGAAAAAAATAATATAAAATCAGCGTCATATTTTTGGGTTGGTTCAGAAGCAACAGGTAAAACTCCTTCTATTTACAAAAAATATGATTCAGCAATTTCATTTACATCTAGGATAGATTCAGTTATGTCTTGGTTTAGGTTACCTAAAAAAGATAGACCTAATTTAGTATTGTTGTATTTTAGTGAGCCAGATCATACAGGTCATATGTTTGGTCCTAAATCAATGGAAACTGAAGATATTATAACTCAAAGTGATCAGTTATTAGGATATTTGCTAGCTCAAATAGATTTATTAGATATAAAGGATAAACTTGATTTAATAATAGTTAGTGATCACGGCATGTCTTCTGTTACTAAAGATAAGATTATTTTTATAGATGATTTTCTACCTAAAGAAAAAGTTGACTATGGAAGAGGTGGAAGTATTTTGTTTGTAGATAAAAAGAGAAAAGGTTTTTCAAAAAGAAAAATATATAAGCATACTGAATTTATAGAACATATGAATGTTTATAAAAAAGATAAAATTCCCTCTCAATATAACTTTATTAATGAAGATTCTCCTGATTTTTTATTTGTTGCGCATGAAGGTTGGTTTATAACAGATAGAAATAATTATAAAAAAGTTGGAAAAACATTAAATGGTATGCATGGCTATGATCCTTCATTTAAAAATATGCATGGAATATTTTATGCTAAAGGTCCATCATTTAAAGTTAATCAGTCTATAAAATCTTTTGAAAATATTCATGTTTACCCCTTGATATGCAAAATACTTAATATAGATTCTGGTTATAGCGATATTGATGGAGACTTAAACAAGGTTAAAGTAATATTGCGATGAGTATTCCTTTTTATGGTTTAAAAGAAAAAGACTTAAATCTTATTTATTTATCTAGTATTGAGTCTATGCATTGTATTAAAGTTTTGCGTCATAAAATAGGCGATAAAATCAAAGTTTTGGATGGGATGGGCCATATATATGAATGTGAAATTTTGGATGATAATTATAATAGTTGTACTGTTAAAATCATTAAATCTGATTTTATAGAAAAAAATAAGTTTAATATTCATATTGCAGTAGCGCCTCCTAAAAGTACAGATAGATTAGATTGGCTTGTTGAAAAAATTGTTGAAATGGGAGCCTATAAGTTAACTTTTATAAAGACTAGGCGTTCTATAAGAAAAAAAGTTAAAATTGAGCGTTTGAAAAAAATTGCTATTTCTTCAATGAAACAATCCTTTAATCCTTATAAAATTATTATTGAAGACATGATTGCTTATAAGGATTTTATTTTAGGAGTAAAAGAAAAACAATGTGTTATTCCACATATAGTAGATAAAAAGAGGCTTTTTATTAGCAAAGCTTTAGAGTCAGATGTAAATACATGTGCTATCATTGGTCCTGAAGGTGATTTTACTGTAGATGAGGTAAATTTAGCAGTTGATAATAACTTTAAGACAGTTTCTCTTGGAAATAGAAGGCTTAGGACTGAGACTGCTGTGATTTCAACCATAGGAGCATTCAATTTTATCAATGGATTTTAATAAAGATAATAAGAAAAAATGGATGGAGTATGCGTTTCGTGAAGCGGAAAAAGCTTTTCAACAAGAAGAGGTTCCTATTGGAGCTATTATTGTTAAAGACAATCAAATAATAGGAAGAGGATATAATCAATGTGAAACATTGAATGATGGGACTGCTCATGCTGAAATGATTGCGATTACTTCTGCTACTAGCAGTATTAAAAATTGGAGATTAGATGGTTGTAGTCTTTATGTTACAAAAGAGCCTTGTTTGATGTGCGCTGGAGCGATTGTTAATTCTCGTTTAAGTAATGTAATATTTGGAGCTTATGATAATAAATATGGGTGTGCATCATCTTTGTATCAATTATGTAGTAGTCCTAAGTTTCCGCATAAAGCAACTGTTTTTGGAGGAATTCTTGAAGGTAAGTGTTTAAGCATTATTAGAGATTTTTTTGAGTTAAAAAGAGCTAAAATTAAAGGATATAATTGAATTGTTGAAATTTTGTGCTCTGCATCAATTTAGATATCGTGAATTATAATATAAATTTCATACGTAAGAAAAAGAGGGAAGTACTCTGCCTACTTCTTACTCCTATTATAACTTCGACTCTGGTAAACAATAAAAGGGAGCTCTTTTAAGAGTTCCCTTTTTTATTTAAATTCAGTATAATTATTATTAATATTAAGGAATTTTATTATGAGAACTTTTTTTTTACTATATATTATTTTTTCAATTATATATTCTGAAAAATATATTTTAAATACCGATCAGTCTAAAGTTTTATGGGTTGGTTCAAAAGTTACTGGAGAACATTATGGTGAAATATCTATAAAGGAAGGTTTTATAGATATAAGAAATGATTCTATACTAGGTGGTAACATTATTATTGATATGAATACCATTAAAGTATTAGATATTGAAAATTACGAATGGAATAAAAAATTAGAGAATCATCTTAAAGATGACGATTTTTTTAGTGTTGAAAAGTATCCATTTGCATCATTTGAAATAAATAAGACATATCAATTTATTATGGTTGATAATATTGCAATTGAAGGTATTATGACTATTAAAGATATAAAGAATGAAATTATAATACCTGCCTCAATTCATATAGATAATAATTATGCTAAATCAATAGGAGTTGCTACTATTGATAGAACAGATTTTGATATAATTTATGGTTCAGGTAGTTTTTTTGAAAATTTGTCAGATAGAATGATTTATGATGATTTTACTATAAAATTTAGCATTACTGCTGAAAAATAGAATTAATGAAGTTGCTATTATTAAATATATATATTTTTTTAATAATAACAAGTTGTACAAATTTTAAGACTCCTAAAATTTTTAAAAAGTTTACAAGAAAAAAGTCAATAGAATATTATGATAATGGCTGCAAAAAATATCGAGTATCTTTTTTTAATAATAAATTTGATGGACCAATGTTGAAGTGGGATGAGGACTGCAATCTTGCTTCAGAAGCAAATTATGAAAATGGTAAACTTCATGGTTACTGGAGAGATTATTATCCTGATGGCATGCTAATGCATTCTGTTAAGTATTTTTATGGACAAAAAAATGGTTATGAAAGATGGTACTATAGAAATGGTAAATTAAAGTCAGAACAACTTTACGAATTCGGTATAGAAAAGACACTTATGAGATCATGGAATAAAGATGGTGTTATCTTAAAATAAAGAATGTATTTATTAATAATATGTTTCTCAATTTTACTATGTTCTAATAATAATGAAAAAGATACACCTATGACATATATATGTGAAAATTATGTATGTGATTTACCTACTAATAATTTAATTCAAATCAAAAAAAAGCTAGAAAAGAATATAGTTAGTGATTAGAGATTTTTCTTTTTGGGTAATATAAATCAGTGATGGTCCCATCAATCATTTCGGCAGCATTTGCAATTGTTTCTGTTAATGTAGGATGAGGATGAATTGATAAAGATATGTCTTCAACAAAAGCATTCATTTCAATTGCAAGAGCAGCTTCTCCAATCAAATCTCCAGCATTTGTTCCAATGATACCAATACTAAATATTTTATGGGTTTTTTTACAGTAAATAATTTTAGTTTTTCCATAAGAACAACCTAAAGTCAGTGCCTTAGCATTTGCTTGCCATGGGAAGGTTTTAATCCCTATTTTTTCACCTTTGTTTTGTAATTCTTTTTCAGAGGGGCCTACCCATGCAATTTCTGGATTAGTAAATATAACATAGGGTATAGATTCAGGCTCAAAAACTCTTTTTTTGCCAGCGATAACTTCAGCAGCTACTTTGCCTTGATGCGTTGCTCGATGAGCAAGCATTGGATTACCTGTAATATCTCCTATTGCAAAAATATTAGTAGTTAGTGTTCTACATTCAGAATTTACTTCAATAAATCCTTTTTCATTAGTTTCTATATCTGCATTAGAAAGATTAAGGCTCCCAGTATTAGGCTCTCTTCCAACGCAAACTAAAATTTTATCATATGATTTTTTAGTAATTTCTTTATTTGAAGACTCAAGTGATACTGAAACATTATTTATATTATCTTTTACATCGATTACTTTAGTTTCCGTTAATATACTCACTTTACTATTCAGTTCTCTTTTAAGTGTCTTAACTAGATCGTAGTCCATGTCAGATAATATGTTAGATGAAAACTCTACAACATCTATATTGCTGCCCATACCACTATAAAATGTGGCCATTTCCAATCCAATATACCCTCCTCCTATTATCAGCATATTTTTAGGTATAGATTTGAAGTCCAAAGCATCTTTTGAACTTATTATGTTTTTATGATTTATTTTTATGTTTGAAATATTAGATGATTTTGAACCAGTTGCAATAATACAATTTTTAAATTTGGCATTCATGGTTTTTTCAGCATTAGAAATTATCAATTCATTTTTGGAAATAAACTTAGCCTTACCATTAATTATAGTTACATTTCTTCTTTTTGCTAAACTTTCTATCCCAGTATATAAATTTTTAATTATAGAATTTTTCCATTCATTTATTTTAGTTATTTCTAATTTTGGTGATTTGAATTTTACACCAATCTCAGATGCTTTCTGTGTTTCATTTACAATTTTCGATATATATAGAAGTGATTTTGAAGGTATGCATCCTCTATTTAGACATACACCTCCAAGATTAGAGTCTTTTTCTACTAGGCTTACTTTTATTCCAAGATCTGCAGCTCTAAAAGCAGCTGCATATCCTCCAGGTCCAGAGCCTATAACAATTAATTCATGATCAGAATTCGATATATTATTCATGTGATGATAAATTTGTTATGTTTTTTTTAAATAAATTACAAAAGCGTGCAGCTTCTGCACCATCTATAACACGGTGGTCGTAAGATAATGAAAAAGGCAGTATCTTTGTTTCATACGGTAAGTTGTTATAGTCTAATCCTAATTTTGTATATATCCTTGATATTCCCATTATAGCAACCTCAGGATAATTTATAATAGGAGTGAAGAACTTGCCACCAATTCCACCTAAACTAGATATAGTAAAAGTACCATCTGATAAATCCTCAATAGATACTTTTTTAGTCCGTGCTTTATTACTAATTTGAATAATTGAATCATTTATTTCTTTTAATGATTTTTTTTCTATGTTTTTTAAAGATGGTACAACAAGGCCATTAGGCGTGTCTACTGCTATACCAAGATTTATGTAGTTTTTTATAATAAGAATATCATTTTCAATATCTATGGTACTATTGAAGTTTCGCATAACTGTTAATGTTTTGATTAAAGATTTAATAATAAAAGTTAATATAGATATTTTATTTGAATCAGTAGCAGATTGAATTTCTTGTTTTAGATTAAGTATGTAATCTATTGGAACTTCATCAAAATGAGTGACATGAGGAATGGTGTTCCATGATTTTGTCATTTTTTCTGATGTTGCTTTTCTAATGTTATTAAACATAACTTTTTCGATTGAGCCAAACTTTAAAAATTGCTTTTCATTAATTTTGCTATCAGTTTTTTCATTATGAGTTTTTTTTACTTTATGATCAGGATTCGATTGGTTAGAGTAATTATCAGACTTAGATTCATCTTCAATTTGATTTGGCGATGTCATTTTTTTTTCTTCTACATTTTTTTTAACATACTCTAGCACATCCTGTTTAGTTATCCTGTTGTTTTTTTCAGATCCTGTTATATTATTAAGATTACATCCTAGTTCTCTTGCAAGCTTTCTTACGGAAGGAGTTGTGATTATATCAATTGTTTTTTTAAAAGAATTTAGTTTTTCAGGTGTGTTTAGCCTGTCATTTTCTGTAATGTCTTGTTCTTTTATAGGGGCCCCCTCTTCTGTTATAGAATTATTTTCAGGGTTTTTGTTTTTTGAGTCATTGAGGTCATCTTTATCTGTAGATGTGGTATCGTTGGTTATTTCAGCAATTATATCGCCAGGTTTTATTAAATCTCCTTTTGCAATTAAAATTTGAGCTATTGTTCCAGATTCTTCTATAGGTATTTCCATAGAAGCTTTGTCAGACTCTACGACTATTAAGATATCGTTAAATTTGACTGAATCGCCTTTTGAAAAGAATACATCTGTCACTTCAACTTTATCAATTCCTTCTCCTAGTTGTGGTAAAATTATATTCATTTTATATTTGAAAAGGATTTTTTTTCTTTGTATCTATACTATATTTTTGAATTGCTTTTTGTAACATTTTTTTATCAATTTTATTTGTTTTTACCAAAGAATTTATGGCCGAAATAACTATATAGTAACGATTTATTTCAAAAAAATCTCTCAGGTTTTCTCGTGTGTCACTTCGACCGAAACCATCTGTTCCAAGAGATGTGAAATAAGAATTTATATAAGGTGAAATTTGCTCACTGACTAATTTAATATAGTCTGACACAGCAATTACGGGATAATTTTTGTTTAGAGATGTTTCTATGTAGGTTGTTTTTTGTTCTTTTTCTGGATTCAAAATATTCCATCTTTCAATATTTTCTGCATCTCTATACAATTCACTATAGCTTGTAACAGACCAAACATCAGAGTTTATTTTCCAGTCAGATTTTAATAGTTTAGATGCTTCAATTGCTTCATTTAAAATTGCTCCACTTGCAAGTAATTGGACTTTTAATTTTATATTTTCAGATTTTTTAAATTGATACATTCCTTTAATAATACCATTTTCTATGTTTTTTGGCATTTTTGGATGATGGTAATTTTCATTTTCGACTGTTATATAGTAAAATATATCTTGATTTTTTTGATACATTTTTTTCATACCATCATGTATTATTACAGCTATTTCATATGAAAAAGCAGGGTCATATGCTTTTAAGTTTGGGATAGTTCCTGCAATTAAATGACTATGTCCATCTTGATGCTGTAAACCTTCTCCTGATAAAGTTGTTTTGCCTGCTGTTCCTCCGATTAAAAATCCTTTGGTCCTCATATCTGCGGCAGCCCAAATAAAATCTCCGATTCTTTGAAAACCAAACATTGAGTAGTATATAAAAAATGGGATCATTTTAATTCCATTTGTTATATGAGAAGTACCTGCAGCAATAAAGCTAGATATTGATCCTGCTTCTGTAATTCCTTCTTCAAGAATCTGACCATTTTGTGCTTCTTTATAAAATAAGAATTGTTCAGAATCTACAGGTTCATACTTTTGTCCTTCACTTGAATAAATCCCAATCTCTCTAAATAAAGGATCTATTCCAAACGTTCTAGCTTCATCAGGTATTATTGGAACAATTTTTTCACCAATTTCTGCATCTTTACATACTAATCTTAGTAAACGTACAAATGCCATAGTTGTAGATATCTTTCTTTTATCTGATCCTTCTAAAAGTTCCTTGAAGATTGTTAATTCAGGTATTGTAAGGTTCTTTGAAGCGTCTTTTCTATTTGGCATGTAGCCATGAAGTTTTTTTCGTCTTTCATGAATATATTCTACCTCTTCACTCGATTCACAAGGTTTATAAAATGGTGTTTTTATACAATCTTGATCAGACAAAGGTATATTGAACTTTGTTCTGAATTGTAGTAATTCTTCTTCGTTTAATTTCTTTTGTTGATGAGTAACATTACGGCCTTCTCCAGACTCTCCAAGGCCATAACCTTTAATAGTTCTAGCTAATATGACAGTTGGTTGGTTTTTATGATTTATAGCTTCATAGTATGCAGCATAAATTTTTGCAGGATCATGTCCTCCAAGTTTCAGATTTTCTAAGTCTTCATCTGATAGATGTGAAACCATATCTTTTAATTCTGGATATTTCCCCCAAAAATTTTCTCTCGTGTAAGCACCGCCTTCAACAACATACTTTAAAAGATCTCCATCTACAAGCTCTTTAACTCTTTTAGCAAGGAGTCCTTTGGTATCTTTCTCAAAAATAGAGTCCCAGTTTGATCCCCATATAACTTTGATTACATTCCAACCTGACCCTCTAAAAGCTCCTTCTAATTCCTGAATTATATTTCCATTTCCACGAACGGGTCCATCTAATCGTTGGAGATTGCAATTTACAACAAAAATAAGATTATCTAGTTTTTCTCTATAAGCAAGAGTTAGGGCACCTAGTGATTCTGGCTCATCCATTTCTCCGTCACCCAAAAAGGCCCATACTTTTTTATCTGTTTTTTGAATTAAATTTCGATTTTGCAGGTATTTCATAAATCTTGCTTGATAAATTGCCATAATAGGTCCTAATCCCATAGATACAGTTGCAAATTCCCAATAATTGGGCATTAGCCATGGATGTGGGTAAGAAGAAAGACCATTTTTACTAGATATTTCTTTTCTGAAATTTCGTAAATGTTCTTCAGTTAAACGTCCTTCCATATATGATCTAGCATAGATTCCAGGAGCAACATGGCCTTGAAAAAAAACTAAGTCACCTCCATGATAATCCGGACCTTTGAAAAAATGATTGAATCCCACTTCATAAAGAGTTGCTGAAGATGCAAAAGTAGATATATGGCCTCCAATTCCTTCGTTAAATTTATTTGCTCTTACTACCATAGCCATAGCATTCCAACGATTTATTGATTTTATACGTCTTTCTATAGACCTATTACCTGGGAAGGGTTGTTGCTGATCTGTAGGTATTGTGTTAAAATATGGAGTACATGGAGAGTATGGAAGTCTAACTCCATTTCTTCTAGAGTATTCAATTAATTTCTCTATTATGTAATGAGCACGTTCAATACCTTCAAATTTTATAACAGAGTCTAAAGATTCAATCCAATCTAAAGTAGCTTGACTATCGGAATCTTTATGAGGATTGTATTTTTTCATTTTATTTCAATTGTTTTTATGTTGTTTAAAATATGTCTAAAACTATGTTTATCCATTAAAGATTTTAACACTTTATACTCAGTTACATACATATTTTTATTTTTATTTTCTAGACTCATAATATGAATCTTTGAAAATTTTGTACCGTCTTCTTCATACATTAAATAGGTTCCTAGATTACAAAAAGCTTCCATTTTTCTATCAGATATTTTTATGTTGTTTTCATAAAGCCAAACATGTAGAAGCTCATGTGCTAATGTTGCTTCAAATTGAATTTTAGGAGTGTTGTTTAGTATGAAAATTTTAAATATTTTATCACTTCCAATAGATATTTTTGTGATTCCTTGAAGATGGTTGTTTTCGTTAAAGTTATAATATTTCTTCATTTCAGATCTATTAATTAATTTAACTTCTATATTATTAATGTTATCTATTTCTAAGCCTTCTTTGTATAATTTTTTTTGAACCTTAATAAATGAGTTATTTATATCATCATCATTTTTAATTATTGAAGCATCACATAAGGAGCAAATATATCGTCCATCATTTAATTGATAGCCTCCATTAGTAATTTTTTTTGAAATGATTCTTGAACAGCATTCACAGAAGATTCCTTCTTTTTGATGTGATATATGAAATGGGTTACCCCATATATCTATTAGATATTCTTTACTTTTAATATTAGAGCTACATATGGAACACTCTATATTCTTTGCATGAGAATTGCCTAAAGAAATTAAATTAAGTATAAATAAAAAAATATATAGATTATATGTTTTAAACATAGTATTAAATTATCAGATTAATAAATTACGAAAATTTTATGAAAATAGCTTTTTTAACTTCAGGTGGAATTGCTCCATGTTTATCTGCTTCAATTAGCTCTCTTATAGAGCAATATTGTAAAAAGGGTACGTCTTTCAATTTTGTAGGCTATAGATATGGTTATTATGGTCTTCTTAAGGGAGAGTCTATGCCTTTAATATTTAAAAATAAGCATGATTTAGATAATCTTAAGAAGTTTGGTGGTACAATTTTAGGAAATAGTCGAGTTAAATTGACTAATTTAAATGATTGTATAAAAAATGGTTATATAAATGAAGGTGAAAATCCATTAGAAGTTGCAGCTAATCAACTTATTAATGACAAGATAGATATTTTGCATACTATTGGAGGAGATGACACGAATAGCACAGCATGTGATTTAGCATTATTTTTAGATGAAAAAGGTTATGATTTGACTGTTGTTGGACTGCCAAAGACAATAGATAACGATGTCTATCCAATATCTATAACTCTTGGTGCGGATACTGCTGCAGAGCAGAGTGCAAATTTTTTCGAAAATATTGTCAATGAAAACACAACAAGTAAAAGACAATTAATAATACATGAGGTTATGGGTAGAAATTGCGGTTGGTTAACAGCAAAATCAGCTTATTATTATAGAAAGAAGTTAGAAAATAAAATGTTTTATGATGATAATGGTTTAAATAGAAAAAGTTGGGATATACATGGGATTTATATACCTGAGAATGATATTGATATGGTTAAAGAATCAAAAAGATTGAATAAGGTTATGGACCGTTATGATTGTGTTAATATTTTTTTAAGTGAAGGTGCTGGTATTAAAAATATAATTAAAGATTTAGAATCTAATGGAATTACTATAAAGACTGATGCATTTGGTCATGTGAGACTTGATGATATTAATCCAGGAAAGTGGTATGCAAATAAAATTTCTAAATGGACTAATGCAAAAAAAGTTTTAGTGCAGAAAAGTGGTTATTTTGCACGATCATCAGCTCCTAATAAAAATGATATTTCTTTAATTGATAAAATTTGCAAAAAAGCTGTAGATTATGCTTTAGAAGGAAAAAGTGGTGTTGCAGGTTTGAATGATAATAAAAATAAAAAAATTGATTGTATTGATTTTAGACAAATAAAAGGTGGAAAACCTTTTAACTCTAATAAGAAATGGTATAGAGATATGCTAGTTGAAATAGGACAAGAAAAAGGATAGGATATGAAAAGTTTAAAAGAAATAGCAAAACTTATGACTGGAAAAGGTAAGGGTATTTTAGCTGCAGATGAAAGCAACCCTACTTGTAAAAAAAGATTTGATTCTATAGGTGTGCAATCAACTTTTGAGAATCGGAACGAATATAGAGATTTATTGTTTAGTGCTGAGGGAATGGAAAATTATATTGGAGGTGTTATTATGTTTGATGAGACATTTCATCAAACAACAACTTGCGATCAAAAAAAACCTTTTCCAGCTTACTTAAGAGAAAAAGGTGTAGTTGCTGGTATAAAAGTAGATAAAGGAACCAAGAATCTTGCTGGATTTAATGATGAGCAAATTACAGAAGGTTTAGATGGATTAAGGGAAAGGCTGATTAACTACTATAATTTAGGTGCCCGTTTTGCAAAATGGAGAGGTGTTATAAAAATTGGTGATAACATTCCTTCTAAAGGTAGCTTGCAGGCTAATATGCATTCTTTGGCTAGATATGCAGCTCTTTGTCAAGAATCAGGTTTGGTTCCTATTGTTGAACCAGAAGTATTAATGGATGGCAGACATACTATTGAGAAATGTTATGAAGTTACTGAGCTTGTGCTACAAACGACTTTTGGTCAGCTTGATATACAAAGAGTGTTATTAGATTGTATGGTTCTAAAGCCTAATATGGTTATTTCTGCTATTGATTGCTCTAAGCAGGCTCCTGTTAATGAAGTCGCAGATATGACTCTAAGATGCTTGAAAAATAATGTGCCTAGTGATGTTGCTGGAATTGCTTTTTTATCTGGTGGTCAAAGCAGTAATCTTGCAACGGCTCATTTAAATGCTATGAATTTAATAGATTCTGATTTGCCGTGGAATCTAACTTTTTCGTATGGTAGAGCGCTTCAGCAAGATGCTTTAAATTCATGGCAAGGTTACAACAGAAAAGAAGCACAAGATGCTTTTTTATATAGAGCTAAAAACAATAGTCTTGCATCAAAAGGTAAATGTATAGATTGTGAAATTGTTTAGCTTTTATTTATTTTTTTGAAAGATAGTGATCAGTTAAATTATTCAAAAATTTATTTTTGGATGTTTGTTGCAATGGTTTCTTGGGCAACGGCATGGAGTAGTGCAAAAGTTATAGGTCAGTATGTAAGTTTTTATAATCTGGTTTTTTTAAGATTTTTTTTTGGATTCGTGTCGTTATTACCTTTTGTTCTTTTAAGAAAAAAAACAATCCCTAAAATAGGTGATTTAAAATATATTTTTATCCCTAGTATTCTTTTCTTCGTTTATAATATTTTCTTTTTTAAGGGGACTTATTATGGGCTTGCTGGAGAGGGTGGTGTTTTAGTAACAACGTTAAATCCTTTAATAACAATTATTCTTATGTCATTAATTCGTAAAAAAATTTCAGTAAATGATATTTTTGGTGTCTGTTTAGGTTTAATAGGTGGTTTTATTATTATGGATTTGTGGAATAAAGGGATAGTATCTATTATACATTCAAATAATTTATATTTTATTTTTTGTTCTATAGCATGGGGTGTGATGACTATTTTTTTTAATTATTCTATGAATAGAATAGATCCGTATGTTTTTATCTTCTTGTGTTATTTTTTTACTGCTATAATTTCATGGCCATTTACTGATTTAGGAGATTTAGATTTTAAAAGACTTGATCTGAAGTTTTATTTAAATTTCTTTTTAGTTTCTATTGGTGCAATGTCTTTTGGCACTTCTGTTTATATTTATGTGACACCATTATTAGGTCCATCTAAAGTAAGTGTATTTATATTTTGTGTGCCTTTTATTGCTATGAGTACGGCATATGTATTCTTAAATGAGCCATTTTCTTTTAATGTGGGTATAGGTGGATTATTAAGTTTAGTTGCTATATATATTGTTAATAAAAATAAGTCTAGCGATTGATAAATAATTGAATTATTTCAATTTTTCTGAGAGATGCTTTTATAATTTTAACTTGACCAATATTAAGGAAGTAAACTTCTCTCTTTTTAGGAATCTTACCAATTTCATTTATAATATAGCCTGCTAAAGATTCATAGTCAGATTGAATGATATTATTAAATCTTTGATTAAATTTTGCAACACTCATTGATGCATTTATAATAAAAGATCCATCTTTTTTTGTATGAATTATTTCATCTTTGAAATCATATTCATCTTCAAAATCTCCAAATACCTCTTCAAAAATATCTTCAGCAGTAACTATTCCTTTTGCAGTTTTGTCTTTATTTATAACAATGCCAATACTATGATTGGAAGATTGAAGCTGTCTTACAACATCAATGACCTTATTTTGATATGGTATATATAAAACATTTTTTATAATTTTTCTTATATCTGTAGGTGTATCAAAAAGGTCGTATAAAGAAATCATTCCTATAATATTGCTTGGATTATTTTCATAAACACATAGCTTAGAATGTCCACTATCAATAAAAACATGCAATATAACTTCTAGGTCATCATTAATTGAAACAGCAGATATTTCAGATTTAGGTGTCATGATTTTTTCAATTGTATCTTCTCCGAAGTCAAATATGTTTTCAATCATTTCTTTTTGTTCCTCTTCAACAATCTCCATTTCACTCGCTTCTTTGTATACATGCTCTAGGTCTTCTCTTTCTTCTGTTTCATTTAAGTCTGAACTGTGATTATTTTCTGAAAATTTCATAAAATTAAAATTGTTTAATATTGCAATAAGCGGATAGAACAAAAATTTAAAGAAATATAGTATCGGAGTAAGAAAGAAAAGAGATGTGTTTGAGTATTCTTTTGATATTGTTTTAGGCAGAACTTCAGCAAAAATTAATATTAATATTGATATAACAGGTATTATTAGAGAATCTGATATAATTTCCTGTTCTAAAAATAAAATAGTAAGAAAGGAAGATGCAAGGACATTTGAGAAATTAATTCCAATTAAAATCAAAGTTAAAGTTTCATCTTTTCTATCTATTAATTTTGATGTATAGCCAGCTATAAATATATTTTGTTTTTTCCAAACATTGATTTGTAGAGGGCTAGATTTTATTAAAGATATTTCTGCAGCTGAAAAAAGCATTGATAATAAAATCCCAATAATTGAATATAGTAATAGATAATCTGACATAGATATCCTTAAAATTAAACAATAAATACAATGAAAATCAACAAAATCACAGAACAAATTAATATAAACTCTAAAAGAATATCGGAAGAGTCTACTTTAAATATGCTGCTAAAAATGAATGATGAAGATAATTTAGTTGCTAATTCAGTTAAAAAAGCTATACCTGAAATTGAGAAATTTATCGATGAAGTTGTTTATAAAATTAAAAATTCAGGGAGGTTGATTTATATTGGTTCAGGAACAAGTGGTCGGTTAGGTGTTTTAGATGCATCCGAGTGTCCTCCTACTTTTGGCGTACCGAAAGATTTAATCGTTGGGTTGATTGCTGGAGGTGATAATGCTCTGAAATATTCAATTGAAGGTGCAGAAGATTCGATAACTGATAGTGTGGAATCATTAAAAAAAATTGTATTTAATAAAGATGATATACTTCTTGGGATATCTGCAAGCGGTGACACTCCTTATGTTAGAGAGGCATTAAAGTATGCTACTGAAATTGGTGCAAAAACAGGTTTTTTAACATGTAATGACATTTTGCATAATAGATATGTTGATTTTTTGATTAAAGTGATTGTTGGCCCTGAGTTTATAACGGGATCAACAAGATTAAAGTCTGGAACAGCAACAAAAATGGTCCTTAATATGATATCTACTATATCAATGGTAAAACTTAATAGAACATTTGGCAATATTATGGTTGATTTGATTCCTAAAAATAAAAAACTTTTTAATCGCGCAATTAATATAATTAAAAATCAAATTAATATTGATGATAAAAAGGCTAAAAAATTATATCAATTATCTGGTAAAAATATTAAGATTGCAATTTTAATGGGCAGTAAAAGTATCAATAAAAATCAAGCAGTTATGATATTAAATAAAAACAAAGGTTCTTTATCAGAGTCTATTAAAAAAAAGGCATGATAGTTGCTGGTTTTATGTCAGGAACTTCAATGGATGCTCTTGATTGTTCTATTGTTGATATATTTATAGATTCAAATTTAAATTTAAATTACAAGATTATTGCAAAAGAAAGTTTTTTGTTTGATGAATCAGTTATAAATCAAATTATCAGTTATATTGGATGCAAAGATAAGGTAAAAATTGATAAAATTGATAATTTTTTAGGTAAAGAATTTTTGAGATTGAGTAGAAGTTTCTTATCTCTGCATCATTTTGATTATATATCTATTCATGGACAGACTATTTATCATAAAAATAAAGTTAAAAGCGTACAGGTTGGAAATCCATGCTATTTAGGAGATTATTTTAATGTTCCAGTGATTTATAATTTTAGATTAAAAGATATAAAATCAAAAGGTACTGGAGCTCCTCTAATGCCATTTCTAGATTGGTTAATTTTTAAAAAAGATACAGATGGGGGTATTATGACGCTTAATTTAGGCGGTATATCAAATATTTCATATATAATGCTTAATAAGAAAGATGTTCTAGGTTTTGATACAGGTCCTGGGATGTGTTTAATTGATCAGTGTGTTAAAAAACTTTGGAATGAGTCGTATGATTTTAATGGTGAGTACAGTTCGTATGGAACAATTAATAAATCTATGTTAAATTATCTAATTGATAATTGTGGATATATTCTGAGCCCTCCACCTAAATCAACAGGAAGAGAAGAGTTTGGTGAAGATTATTTTAATCAGATTTATAATCAATATAGAAATTTAAATAAATT
>NHFZ02000005.1 GCA_002171275.2 Pelagibacteraceae bacterium TMED124 | reverse complement strand
AATCTGTAGATATTGGATTGGACATAATATAGAATTACAATCAATGAGTCATGATAAAAAAATCAGCCTTATTGGAGCTGGAAATATTGGAACAATTCTAGCTTTTAGTCTTTCTAGAAAGAAATTGGGAAATATAACACTTGTTGATAAAGTCAAAGGTTTAGCTGAAGGAAAATGTCTTGACTTGTCACAAAGTCTTTCAGCTGAAAACTTAAACACAAAAATCGTTGGTACCGATAACATATCTAAAATCAAAGATAGTGATGTAATTATCATTACTGCTGGAATTCCAAGAAAACCAGGCATGTCGAGAGATGATTTAGTTGAAACAAATTTCTCAATAATGAAAGAATTAGGAAATGCGATTAAAGAATATTCTCCAAATGCTTTTATAATTTGTGTTACAAATCCACTTGATGCCATGGTTTGGTGTCTTAAAGAAATTGCAGGAATTAATAAACAAATGATTGTAGGTATGGCTGGCATACTAGATTCGGCAAGATTTAAGTTTTTTCTTTCAAATGAGTTGTCTATTTCAACAGATTCAATACAAACGATGGTTTTAGGCGGACATGGAGATACAATGGTGCCGTTATTAAGGTTTACGTCTATATCAGGAATTCCACTATACGAATTTATTAAAAAAAAAAGGGTTAACAAAGAAAAAGTTGAACAAATAGTTTCTAGGACTAGAAATGGTGGTGGAGAAATTGTTGCATTAATGAAAAATAGCTCTGCATTTTTTTCACCAGCTACAAGTGCTATTGAAATGCTTGAATCCTATTTTTTTGATAATAGAAAAATCTTACCTTGTAGTGCATATCTTGAGGGTGAATATAATGTTGATGGTTTGTGTGTTGGTGTCCCTGTTTTAATAGGTAAAAATGGTGTCGAAGAAATAATAGAATTAGAATTACAAAACTCTGAAAAAAATGATTTTAGTAATTCTGTAGAAGCCGTCAAAGAGCTAGTACAAAAATGTAAGAAACTACTAGTCTAAAAATTAAAACTGTTATAATCTGCGATCCTCGAGTGTTACAATTTTATTAAAATTGTTTTAAATGATTTATTTTTAAGTATAATCTCGAACGAGGAAATTAGATATGGATATACATGAATATCAAGCAAAGCAGTTATTATCAAAATTTGGTGTAGTCGTTCCACCTGGTGAGGTGGTCTATCAAACACATGAGGCTGAGAATATTGTTTCATGGTTGAATGAAGAAAAAATAATTGTTAAAGCTCAAGTTCACGCAGGTGGCAGGGGTAAAGCAGGAGGAGTAAAGTTATGCAAAAATAACGAAGAAGTTGTAGAAACAGTTGATAAGATGATAGGAATGAAAATTATTACACCTCAGACAAATGAAGAGGGAAAAATAGTCAGAAGAGTGTATTTAGAAAAGGGTTATGAAATTGAAAAAGAGCTTTACTTTTGTATAACCGTAGATAGAGAAACAGGAGGCAATACAATAATTACCTCAAAAAAAGGTGGTGTTAATATTGAGGAAATTGCGGAGAAAACTCCTGAAGATATTTATAAGTTAAAAATTTCTCCAGGAGGTGACTTACTTACGCATCATGCAAGAACAATAGCTTATAACCTTGGTCTGACTGGCGTAGCAGCTAAAAAAGCTCAAAAAAATATTTTAGGTATATACAAAGCGTTTACTTCACTTGATGCAGCTCTCATAGAAGTTAATCCGTTTGCTGTTGTAAAAGGAGATGACGTTGTGGTTTTGGATTGTAAGGCTTCTTTTGATGATAATGCACTCTACAGACAAAGACAAGTTGCTGAAATGAAAGATGAAAATGAATATGACCCATTAGAGCTTGAGGCAGCCAGACATGATTTAAATTATGTAAAATTAGAGGGAAATATCGGATTGATGGTTAATGGTGCGGGTTTGTCAATGTCGACTATGGATATAATTAAATATTATGGAGGAGAGGCAGCAAACTTTATGGATGTCGCGGGTGCAGCGACACCAACCAGAGTTGCAGCTGCATTTAAACTAATTTATAAAGATCCAGACGTTAAAGGAATTTTAATAAATATATTTGGAGGTATGATGAGATGCAACGATATTGCTCAGGGTCTTGTAGATGCCTCAAAAGAAGTTGGTTTAGATAAACCTCTTGTGGTTAGGCTAGAAGGGACTAATGTAGAAATGGGCATGGATATTCTGAAAAACTCAGGCTTCCCAATAAAGCCAGTTGAAACTATGGAACAAGCCGCCAAAGACATTGTAGATTTGGTAAGGGAGAAAAAATAATGGCAGGTTTACTTACTAAAGATTCTAAAATAATTTGTCAAGGATTTACAGGTGCTCAAGGAACATTCCACTCTGAAAGAGCTATAGAATATAACACTAATATAGTTGGGGGCGTTACACCAGAAAAAGGGGGCACAAAACATCTTAATATTCCAGTATTTAATACTGTTGCTGAAGCAAAAAAAAAGACTGATTGTAATGCC
The DNA here is from genome assembly GCA_002171275.2 of Pelagibacteraceae bacterium TMED124. Next base: position 19,363 of record NHFZ02000005.1, on the reverse strand, counting down.
AGTGGCGTGTTTGTCCCGCCTCCATTTGCGGCTGATGCAATACTCGAAGCAGTTGAAGCTGAACTTGACCTTGTCGTTTGCATCACTGATGGAATCCCAACAAGTGACATGCAAAGAGTTAGAAGAGAAATGAAAGGTTCTAAAACAAGACTTGTTGGACCCAATTGCCCTGGAGTATTGACCCCTGGTATAGGAAAAATTGGAATTATACCTGGTCACATATGTAAGCCAGGAAGAATTGGAGTTGTTTCAAGGTCAGGAACTCTATCGTATGAATCAGCTGTTCAAACTGCTCAACTAGGTCAATCAACTATTATTGGGATTGGCGGCGATCCAGTTAATGGAACAAATTTTGTTGATGCACTAGAGTTATTCCTTAATGATTCAGACACTGATGGAATAGTATTGATTGGTGAAATAGGTGGCACTGCAGAAATCGAAGGTGCTGAATTTATTAAAACTTGGAGTGGTAAGTTCAAAAAACCTGTTGCTGCTTTTGTTGCTGGCGCGGCTGCTCCAAAAGGGAGAAAGCTAGGACACGCTGGAGCAATTGTTAATAGTGGTGCAGAAACCGCTGATGCAAAAAAAGAAGCTCTTAAATCAGCTGGTGTTAAAGTAGCAGAGACCATTACAAAAATTGGAGAAGCAATGAAAATTTCAATGGGAGTTTCGTAATGACTGAGAACGTCTTAATTTCATATCTTGGAGAAAATAAACCAAACCTTATATCTGAAATAACATCTCATCTAACAGAAATTGGAGGTGAATTCTCTGGTGTTACCTTTGCTACCTTAGGAAGAGTTTGTGAGCTAACTATGGTGTATCAAACAACTGACAAGATTAATCTAGAGAATCTTCAAGAGGAGGTTTCAAATCTCTCATCTCTAAAAGATGGACAAACCCATATAAAAGCACTCCCAACTAATACAGATACAGGTCCAACCTCAAAAATTACACATAGAATCGTTCTGTCAGGTGACGATAAAAAAGGTTTACTTCACAGAATTATAAAAACACTGGATGACAATAACGCACTTATTATAAGAATGAACACTGAAAAAATCTCTTATCCTGAAAATACACAATATATATCACGATTTGCGATTTCAATAAGGGATGAAAACGCACCTGAATGCTTAGCACAAATAGTTAAAGTTGCTGGTGAAATGAAACTTACATTCAGGTACGAAACATCTTAATAAAAATTATGATCTTGGATGATTCTTTTCAATAATCTCTTTTAATCTCTCTTTACTAACCTTTGTGTACTTTTGAGTTGTAGATAAGGAAGAATGACCAAGAAGCTCTTGGATAGACCTCAGATCAACCATTTGCTCTAAAAGATTTGTGGCAAAAGTATGTCTGAAAGAATGAGGTGATGTTTTTTCGTGAAGCATTAATTCATTTCTGATATTTCTAACTAATCTCTGTATAATCTCTGCTTTCAATTTTTTTCCTCTTACTCCTAAAAAAACAAAATCATTATCAACTAAATTTTCAGATGACTTTTCTTTTAATTTTTTCAAAAGATTTAATATCTCTGTTGAGATTGGAATGATTCTACTTTTATTTCCTTTACCAACTATCACAAGGTCAGAAACTCCTAAATCATCCTTTTTTATATTTAAAACTTCACTTATTCTTAAACCATAGCCCCACATAAGTATTATTATTAAAAAATTTCTTAAAATTACCCATTCTTTATTCCCCCGACAAACTTTTTCAACAATTCTAATTACTTGATTTTGTGATAGTGGTCTCGGAAGGTCGAAATTAAATTTTGGTCCTTTCAATCTTAAGATTGATGAAAATTTAATAAATTTATTTTTTACTAAAAAACTTAAAAAACTTTTAACAGATGAAAGTGATCTCGCATTACTCCTATGAGTTATCCCACTTTCAATTCTAGATACAAACCACGATGTAACAGAGTCTGACTTAATATATTCTAAATCATTTAATTCAATAGGTTTATTGATATGTTTTTTTAAAAAATCCAAAAAACATAATACATCTCTTTGATATGATTTTTGGGTATTTAAACTTAACCTCTTTTCCGATGTTATCCACTTTTGCCAATACTTAATTTTTTCATTTAACATTTGCAACTCACTTATAAAGTTTTTCCAATTTAAACTTAATTATTTTAGAAAGAAATAATATTAAATCATAGGCTCTATTACTTACAAAATGCTTGTCAGTGCTTGCAAAAGTTAACAAAGGGAAAAAATGCAAAGACTTTATATTTAAAGAGAAAATTGCATTTGAATATATTTTTTTTTTTGCATTTTTATACAATACTTTTGTATCGTCAACCGCATCCATTATAAAGTGATTATTTAAGCGATAGTATTTATTAACTTCTTTTTCCTCAAGAAAAATTAGATTATATTCAGAACTTAATTCCTTTTTAGTACATACAATATTTATAATTTCTAAATGAAATAATTTCGGTAACTCATTATTCAAATAGTTTAAAAATTCTTTTAGGTCATTTTTATTAATTATTGAAATTACTGCTTGATGTATTTTTTTCTGCGTCAAGTAATTATATTTTGCATTCTCTATTAAATCCTCTTTCTCAAAGCGTAAATTATTTATTAGCCAATCTTTGAACGAAACTACTTTATTTCCTAAGCTATTATTTTTTTTTAAAGAAGGAAACTGCAGATCTTTCAGAAGATTGGGGTTTTCTATAAAAAAACTAGGGTTTTCAGATAAGAATTTTTTAATATCTTCTATTTTTATTTTTTTACTCAACATAAAAAAAAAAATTTTTGTTATAATACTTTAATGTTTCTGCGTAAATTTCAAGCTTAATTTTAAAAATGATTTTAGAAGTTCTTTTAGCACTTCCAATTAGTGATAAAACATTTTTCTATAAGAAAAAAAAATTAGATAATGCAAAACCTAAAATTGGTCAAATTGTTGAAGTAAAGTTTAGAGGAAAAAAACAGATTGGTTTAGTTCTCAAAACACCAAAAAGAATAGATATAAATAAAAAATTATCTGAGATTGAATCGAGTTTTGAGAATTATTTTTTTAATGAAGAAATTATAGAAAGTATAAATTTTCTATCAAAATACACATGTAACTCTCTATCAATTATACTTAAAAACTTTTTGTCAGGATTTAATGAAACTTCAAAAAAATTAGATCAATTAGATTATCATCATAACTTCAAGCTTCCGAATTTATCTGAAGAACAAAAAAAAGCTGTTTCTAATATATATAAAACCAATATTAACACCTTTAATGTGATATCTCTTTTTGGAGTTACAGGCTCTGGTAAAACAAGGGTTTACATGAATATCGTAAAAGAAAAACTTAAAAAAAACTTTCAATGCCTAATTTTAGTTCCTGAAATAATTTTGACTAAAGAATGGGTAAACGAAATATTTTTTGATTTTGGGATTTCAGCCGAAATTTATCATTCATCAATAAAATCAAGTCAAAAAGCAAAAATTTGGAACCATGTTATTTTAAACAAATCAATTTTGGTAATTGGTACTAGATCTTCTTTATTCCTCCCGTTTAAAAATTTAGGAATCATTATAGTAGATGAAGAGCACGACCCGTCCTACAAACAGGAGGATAAATTAATTATAAATGCCAGGGACTTTGCCATAATAAGAGCGAAAAATTCTAATTGCCCGATTATTCTTAGTTCTGCTACTCCATCAATTGAAAATGTTTATAATTGTAAAAAAAAGAAATTCTCTGAGATCCAAATGTCCAAAAGAGTGAATAAAGCTCCTCTTCCAGATATTCAAATAATAGACATGAAAAAAGAGAGAAATATAATCTCTAAGGAGCTTGTTATACAAATTGAAAAAAATTTAAAATCTAAGCTTCAATCAATGGTTTTCATTAATAAAAGAGGCTACACTTCATTTACTCTTTGTAAAAAATGTGGATTCATAAAACAATGTCCAAATTGTAATGTATCACTAGTTCTTCACAACTTTATTGATAAAGATAGTTTTTTGCTTTGTCATCATTGTTCCTATCGTGAAAAATTTACAAATTTTTGTAATAGTTGTGATTCAGAAAATTCTATAATTTTTCCTGGAGAAGGTATCGAAAAAATATATGAAGAAATTCAAAAAAAATTTTCGAGCTCGAAAAGTGTTTTTATTTCTAGCGATTCAGTTAAAGATAAGGCGAATTTCAATTCGGTTCTTAAAGAAATAATTAATAATAAAGTAGATATTATTGTTGGAACACAAATTTTATCAAAGGGACACAATTTCCCCTTCTTAAAAACAGTTGGAATTTTAAATATAGATCATTTCTTAAACGATTTTGATTTCAGATCTTTTGAAAAATGTTTTCAACAAATAATTCAAGTTTCTGGGAGAGCTGGTAGAAAAGATCAATTAGGAAATGTTCTTATTCAAACTTTCCAACCAGAGCATTTGGTGTTTCAAAATTGTAAAAAATATTCTTTTAAAAATTTTTATAATCAGGAGATTGAAAGAAGAAAACAATTTGAACACCCACCTTTTTCAAATTTTATTTCTCTAATAATTACTTCAATCAGCGAAATAAAAAGTAGACAATTTAGTAATTTATTATGTAACAAATTAAAAAGAAATTTTCAACAAACTGATATTTATGGACCTGCACCCGCTGTTATTTCAATGAAAAATAAAAAATATAGATATAGATTATTAATAAAAATTAAAAAAAACTATGCTTTACAGTCAAATATAAAAGTGTTTATCAAAAAATTTAAAGTACCATCGGAAATAAAATTATATATTGATGTTGATCCAATTAATTTTTTATAAATTATTAAATAATCATTGATTGAATAGATCTAATTCTTATGATAAAAAACCCTAAATATATTGATGAGAACGTATTTTGAGTAATAAATCTTCACATAAAATCGAAACAGCAAAAAGATATGCAAAAGCACTTTTGTTATCATGTAACAACAGCTCAGATGTCCAGAAAGCAAAAAAAGACTTCGATGATTTCATAAAAACCTTCAACAAACTAGAAGAATTAAAGTTTTTTTTCCAAACACCTTTAATAAACCCAATTAAGAAAAAAAAAATACTAATAGAGATTTTAAACAAAATAAAATTATGCGAAATTTTTTCAAATTTTTTAATTACCCTTGCTAATAATGGAAAGCTTTTTTTATTAAAAAATATATTTATTGAATTTAATAACCTCCTTGACGAAAAAAATGGTGTGTTAGAAGTTTCCATTACAACAATAGATTCAATTGAAAAAACTACACAAAAAAGAATTCAGTCATCTTTAGAAAAAACTCTTAATTGTAAAATAAAGCTTAAGGAAATAATTGATACAAGTATAATTGGTGGAATCATTTTAAAGGTTAATTCTATTATGATAGACAACTCAATTAAGAATAAACTACAAGATTATAATTTTAATGAAAGGTTGAATTAATTATGTCTATAAACGCATCAGAAATATCATCCATCTTAAAAAAAGAAATAAAAGATGTTAGTGATGAGGCAAAAGTCTCTGAAGTTGGAACAGTTTTAACTGTAGGGGATGGTATTGCTAGAGTTTATGGTTTGGACAATGTTCAAGCTGGAGAGATGGTTGAATTCCCTGGAAAAGTTAAAGGTATGGCACTTAACCTTGAAGAAGATAACGTTGGTGTAGTTATATTTGGAAGTGATAAATCTATTAAAGAAGGTGATGTTGTAAAAAGAACTCAATCTATTGTGGAGGTTCCAACAGGTAAATCTCTTCTGGGACGAGTCGTTGACGGGCTTGGAAATCCAATTGACGGAAAGGGACCTCTCAAGGATGTAATAATGCGAAGGGCAGAACTGAAGGCACCTGGGATAATTCCAAGAAAATCAGTTAATGAACCTATGCAAACTGGTTTAAAAGCCATTGATAGTCTAATCCCAATAGGTAGAGGACAAAGAGAGTTGATAATAGGTGATAGGCAAACTGGAAAAACTGCTGTAATCATAGACACTATTCTAAATCAAAGAGAAGCTTATGAATCAAATGATGAATCAAAAAAACTATATTGCATTTATGTTTCTATTGGTCAAAAAAGATCTACAGTTGCTCAAATTGTAAAAACTCTGGAAGAAAATGATGCACTAAAATATTCAATCGTTGTAGCAGCTACAGCTTCTGATCCGGCACCTCTTCAATTTCTTGCTCCTTACACAGGTTGTGCAATGGGTGAATTTTTCAGAGATAACGGTATGCATGGGGTGATTTTTTATGATGATTTATCTAAACAAGCAGTAGCCTACAGACAAATGTCTTTACTTCTTAGACGACCCCCAGGCAGAGAAGCATTTCCAGGTGACGTTTTTTATATTCACTCTAGACTTTTAGAAAGAGCTGCTAAAATGAGTGATGCCAACGGATCTGGTTCCCTGACATCATTACCTGTAATTGAAACTCAAGCAGGAGACGTATCTGCTTATATTCCCACTAATGTTATTTCCATCACTGACGGACAAATTTTTTTAGAGACAGAACTTTTTTTTAAGGGAATTAGACCTGCTGTTAATGTTGGTTTATCAGTAAGCAGAGTAGGATCTGCTGCTCAAATTAAGGCAATGAAACAAGTTTCAGGGTCAATTAAACTCGATCTTGCGCAATTTAGAGAAATGGAAGCCTTTTCGCAATTTGCCTCTGACCTTGATCAATCAACCAGAAATCTTCTTGAAAGAGGAAGAAGATTAACAGAGATCCTCAAACAGCCTCAATACACACCTTTGAAAGTTGAGGAGCAAGTTGTAGTTATTTTTTCAGGTGTTAAGGGGTTTTTAGATAAAATTGAAATTTCTGAAATAACAAAATTCGAGAGTTTTTTACTTAAAAAGTTAAGAAATCAAGGTAAAGATATTCTCAAAACAATCAAAGATCAAAAGTCCCTGTCTGAAGAGACTGAAACAAAACTTAATCAATTTCTTGAATCTACTACTAACGAATTTTTACAGTAAATAAATGCCTAGCCTAAAAGATCTTAGAAACAGAATATCAAGTGTTAAATCAACTAAAAAAATTACATCTGCAATGAAAATGGTTGCAGCTGCAAAGTTAAAAAGGGCTCAAGATAATGCGGAAAAATCCCGTCCTTATGCAAATAAAATGAAGGGTATCGTTCTATCTCTTATTTCACGGTCTAATATAAATAATTTAAAATTCAGTAAAACTAATAACAAAAAAACAGTATTACTAATTGTTTGTTCTGCAGACAGAGGATTGTGTGGTGGTTTTAATGGCTCAATAATAAAGCATACTAAAAATTTAACAAAAACTTTGAAAAGTAATGGAAAAGACTTTAAATTTTTATTTGTAGGAAAAAAAGCATATCAATCTTTAAGAAGACTTTACGAGGATATGACTATTGATTTAGTTTCTGACTTTGCAAACCCTAAAATTGAGTTTCACATCGCAAGCTCAATTAGAGATCAAGTTCTTAAACTTTTTTTTGATAATGAAATCTCCGAATGCTATTTAATTTATACTAAATTTAAAAGCGCAATTTCGCAAAACGTTGAGTCTCAAAAATTACTTCCTGTTGAAAAAAATAACCAACCAGAAGGTACTACTGAAAAAATGATGTATGACTTTGAACCAAATGAAGAAGTAATTTTGGATGATATAATTCCTAAAAATATTGCAATCCAAATCCATTCTGCTTTGCTTGAAAATTTAGCAAGTGAACAAGGTTCAAGAATGACAGCGATGGATAATGCAACAAGAAATGCTAACGATATGATTGATAGGCTTACTCTTTTTTACAATAGATCTAGACAGGCACTAATTACAAAAGAGTTAATTGAAATTATTTCAGGGGCTGAAGCTGTTTAACTTAAAGGAGATATTTACATGACAGAAAATATTGGAAAAATAAAACAAGTTTTAGGTGCGGTTGTTGACGTATCCTTTGACGAAAAACTACCACAAATATTAGATGCTTTAATTGTTAAACATGAGAATAAGGATTTAGTTTTAGAGGTGGCTCAACACCTAGGTGAAAACACCGTAAGAACTATTGCAATGGATTCGACAGATGGTCTGATTAGAGGACAAAACGTAAAAGATACAGGAAACCCCATTTCTGTACCTGTTGGTCCAGAAACACTCGGAAGAATTTTAAATGTAGTCGGTGAACCGATTGATGAAAGAGGTGAGCTCAAAACAAAATTAAAATCACCTATTCACAAAAACGCCCCTGAATTTATAGATCAGTCAACTGAAACTGAAGTCCTAGTAACAGGAATCAAAGTCGTAGATCTTTTAGCTCCTTATGCTAAAGGAGGAAAAATCGGCTTATTTGGTGGTGCTGGCGTCGGAAAAACTGTTTTAATTATGGAACTAATCAATAATATTGCTAAAGGACATGGTGGTTATTCTGTGTTTGCTGGTGTAGGAGAAAGAACAAGAGAAGGTAATGATCTTTACCATGAAATGATTGAATCTGGTGTTATCAAACTTGACACAAATGAATCTAAAGCTGCCTTAGTGTATGGACAAATGAATGAACCACCTGGAGCTAGAGCTAGGGTTGCTTTAACGGGTTTAACACTTGCAGAGTATTTTAGAGATCAGGAGGGTCAAGATGTCTTGTTATTTGTAGATAACATTTTCAGATTCACTCAGGCTGGGTCTGAAGTCTCAGCCTTACTTGGAAGAATACCATCAGCTGTGGGTTATCAACCAACCCTTTCAACAGATATGGGAGCTCTTCAAGAAAGAATAACATCTACCAACAAAGGATCAATAACATCCGTTCAAGCAATTTATGTACCTGCAGATGACTTGACAGATCCAGCTCCTGCAACTTCTTTTGCTCACTTAGATGCAACGACAGTTCTGTCCAGACAAATAGCTGAATTGGGAATTTATCCTGCAGTTGATCCGTTAGATTCTACATCTAGAATTCTAGATCCAAGAATTATAGGTGAGGAGCATTATAATGTTGCAAGAAAGGTTCAAGAAACATTACAAAAATATAAGTCACTTCAAGATATAATAGCTATCCTTGGGATGGATGAATTATCTGAAGAAGATAAATTAGTTGTTGATCGTGCTAGAAAAATTCAGAAATTTCTTTCCCAGCCTTTTCATGTAGCAGAAGTTTTTACTGGAAGTCCAGGTGTTTTTGTTAATCTACAAGATACAATTAAAGGTTTTAATGATCTTGTAAATGGAAGGTATGATGATGTACCTGAGGCTGCTTTTTATATGGTCGGAACAATAGAAGAAGCAATTGAAAAGTCTAAGAAAATTGACAAATAATTTGCTATGTCTTTTAATCTAGAAATAATTTCACCACAGCAAACAGTCTTTAATGATGAGATCGACCTTTGTATTTTGCCAGGAATCGAAGGGGACTTTGGAATATTAAAAAACCATATGCCATTCCTTACTACTCTTAGAATTGGAGTAGCATATATATTTAAAAATAAAAAGATAATTGAAACTTTTCTGGTTAATGGCGGTATCGTTGAAGTTTCTAAAAATAAATGCACCCTCTTAAGTGAAGATGTTGTAAAAACCTCTGAGTACAAAGTCGAAAAAACTGATGACAAGATAGAAATTGAAAAAGCAAAAGTTTCTAAGAAATTATATTATTAGTAAAGGTTTTTAAACCCCTTCAAAACATCTCTATACAATTTTTTTTTAAACGGAACGACAGATTCCATAGCGTCTTCTGGTTTTATCCATTTCCAATCTTCAAATTCAGGTTTATGAGTTTCAAGATCAAATTCATCATCTTCTCCAAAAAATCTACAGGCAAACCATTTTTGTAATTGTCCTACATATCTTCCATTCCAAACAATTTTTTTAAGAGAACTTGGTAATGAATATGAAAGCCACCCTTCAAGCTCCATTAAAATTTCATAGTTTTCTTTAATTCCTACCTCTTCACTTAGCTCTCTAATCATAGCTTGTCTGGGGTTTTCATTATTATCAATTCCACCTTGAGGCATTTGCCAGTAATCATTCCTAAAATCTATTCTTTTTCCAACCCAAAGTTGCTTTTTTTCATTTATGAGGAATATACCTACTCCTTTTCTAAAATCTTTCATATTTTTTTGAAAGCTTATTATTGTTAATTATTATTAGCTAAGTCTAAAGCAAGTATAAGGTCGAAAGCTCTACTTAGTTGATAATCATTTGAAGAATCATCTTCTTTTTTCTTACTCGATTCATTTTCATTGGCATTGATAGCTGAACTTTGATCGTTATCTATTGCGCCTCTTAGATCGGCTTCTTTTCTTGAAGGGGTTTCAGGTTCTGACAACTTTTTTAATTCTACTTGTTCAACTAAAATATCAGGATCAATTCCTGTTTTTTGTATTGATCTACCAAATGGTGTGTAGTATTTTGCCGTAGTTAGTTTTAATGCAACATTTTCTCCAGATGGAAGGATTGTTTGAACTGAACCTTTTCCGAAAGATTTTGTTCCCATAATAATTGCTCTCTTGTGATCTTGTAAAGCTCCTGCAACAATTTCTGAAGCTGATGCACTACCTTGATTGATTAAGACGACTAGAGGTAAACCATCAGTCAAATCTGTTTTGATGGCATTAAATCTACTACCATCTCTTTCAAATCTTCCTCTGGTTGACACTATTTCTCCTCTATCTAAAAAAATATCTGTAACATTAACCGCTTGATCAAGAAGACCGCCAGGATTATTTCTTAAATCAAGAACATAACCTATAATTTTATTGTTTTTCTTGAACTTACTTATCGCTTTAATAATTTGAGTGTCAACTTTTTGGTTAAAAGATGAAACTCTTATATATCCAATATTATTTTGTATTTTTGCTTTAACTGCTTTTAACTCAATTACAGCTCTTGTAATAACAATTTGTAGAGTTTTATTATCTTCTCTATTAACCGTTAGTTTGATTTTAGATCCAGCTCTGCCCCTCATCAAAGATACGGCTTCAGACAGCGTCATACCCAAAACCGGTTCATCATCTAAATGAGTAATAAGATCTCCTGCTAAAATTCCTGCCCTTGATGCAGGAGTGTCATCAATTGGGGAAATAACTTTTACAAAACCATTTTCTAGTGTAACTTCTATACCTAATCCACCGAATTCCCCTTTTGTTTGAACTTTTAGTTCTTTTAACTCATCCGTGTTAAGGAAAGTAGAATGAGGATCAAGCGAACTTAGCATCCCTTCAATTGCAGCCTCAACCAATTCCTTAGATGAAACTTCTTCCACATAATTATTTTTTATTTTTTCAAATGCTTCTCCGAAAAGGTTTAAATGTTTATAAACTTCCTTGTCATCTTCTGATGTAGCATCTGAAAAGTACAGAAAAACTAGAAAAAAATATGTTAAAAATTTGATCATAACTTGATTATGCAGTTTTTTTATAAAATCTCAACTTTTGATTTGGGATTAATAATTTTACCGTTCAACCTTAACTCAAAATAAAGCTGACTATTTTTTCCAGTATTTAATTTCGCAATAGGTTCACCTTTTAAAACCTCAATACCAGAGGAAATTAAAATATTTTTCATTCCTGATAAAATACAGTAGAAGCCTTCGTTATTTTCTATAATCACTAAATTACCATAACTCCTAAATTGACTGGCATAAACAACCATACCGTTAATGGGTGATGTAACAAAAGAGTCCTTTGTAACCCTAAAAACCATGCCATTCTTTGATTTTCTAGTATCTTTACCCTCTCCATAATTAGAAATAATTTCACCTCGTACTGGATATTGAATATTGTTTAAACTTAATATTTTACTTTTTTTTTTTTTTTCAACACCACTTATTAATTCGTTTAGATTTTTTGCTTTTTCCTTTAGTTTTTTTTCTTTAATCTTTAAAGCTAAATCAACTCTTACTTTTTTTTGTAATTTTGAAACCTCCATCATTTTTTTCTCAAGAATCTTTAACTTTTTCCGTAAATCCTTTTTTTTTTTTTCAAAAACTATGATTTTATCATCTAATTCTTTTGTAATTTCTTCAATTCCCTCAATACTCTCAAGATACTGACTGATGCTAGTTTTCGCTTCCTTTAGGAAAAACTCTCTGACAATTTGTTTAGTAATTAAATCATCGGATTGAATTGTTAAACTTTTAATAAATTTATTAATTGGTGAAATATAGATCTTATCTTGCAATAAAAGAAAAAGTCTTCTACTTACAATTTCTTTGTCTTTAATATATTTTTCAAATATTGTTTTTTTTTGACTATTTTTTTCTATGTCAATTTTTATTTTTTTTAGCTCATCATCATTTACTAATATGTCATTGTGAATGGTAACTGTTTGTTTTTTTAATACCGAAAGTTTTTTTTTCAACTTTTTATCTTCCGAACCAAAACAATCACCAGAAAAAAAGATAAATATGAAGAGAATTATAAATCTCATCTTAAAAGACTACAACCATTCATATTACTTGGTTTTTCTAATTCCATTAAATCTAAAATTGTAGGTGCAATATCTGCTAAAATACCCTCTTTTTTTTTGAGTTTAATTTTTTCACAAATTATAAAAGGAACGGGGTTGATTGAGTGTGTTGTACAAGGAATAGACTTTTTTTCATCATACATCAAATCTGCATTTCCATGATCAGATGTTATAATTAATGTATAACCATTCTTTTTGCATTCTTCTAAAATTTTTCCTATACATCTATCTACTGCTTCAACAGCTTTTACTGTTGCCCTAAAGTTTCCAGTATGACCTACCATATCGGTATTTGCGAAATTAGTTACTATTAAACTATATTTTTTCTTTCTAACTCTGTTTGACAATTCTTTAGTAAGTTCAATCGCTGACATTTCTGGTTTTTGATCATAGGTTTCAACTCTAGGAGAAGGAATCAAAACTCTATCTTCACCAGCATAACTTTCTTCAACACCTCCATTAAAAAAATAAGTCACATGGGCATATTTTTCTGTCTCCGCGATACGAAGTTGATTCAACTTTTTTTTTGAAAAAATTTCACCCAGATTATTTTCAACTGTCAAAGGCTCAAGCATAGGAGTTATTTTTTTTTTTAATCTTTTTGAATACTCAATCATACTAATGGCAGAGGAGAATTTCGCAATTTTTCTTCGTTTAAAATTATTAAAATCTTTATCAAAAATTGATGTTAAAAGTTCTCTAACTCTATCAGCTCGATAATTAGTAATAAAAAAACCATCGTCTTTTCTCACACCTGAATAATTAGAAAAGTTTTTTGGTTTAAAAAATTCATCTGTAATTTTTTTACTGTAGCTTTGCTCTATACATTTTAATGGACATTTTTGATGATCTGCTGATCCTTCAATAATAGCTTTATAGGCAAGATTAATTCTATCCCATCTATTATCACGATCCATTGAATAAAATCTTCCACAAATACTAGCTATTTTTATATTTTTCTGATTTTTAATTTTTTTCATTAAATTTAACACATTTTCATATCCTGAAATTGGAGAGCTATCTCTACCGTCTAGAAAACAATGTAAGAAAATTTCTTTTTTTTTCTTATTTAAAATCTCAATAATTTTAAAAAGGTGATCTTGATGACCATGAACACCTCCAGACGACAAGATACCTAAAAGATGAATTCTTGAAGATTCTTGAAGCATCTTTAAAAAATTAGAATTTTTTTCAAAATTACCGTTTTTAAAAGATTTATCTATTCTCAAAATGTCTTGAAGAATAATTCTTCCACCGCCAATATTCATATGACCTACTTCTGAATTTCCAAACTGTCCAGCGGGTAATCCTACCTTTTTTTCAGATGCATGCAGTTTTCCCAAGTCAAAGTTTTTAGTAATAGAATCAAAATTGTCTGTTTTTGCAACTTCTATGGCATTGTATTTATTTTTTTTTCCTAGCCCCCACCCATCTAAAATACACAATAAAATTTTTCTCATTCTTTTAATATTATTTATGATAAGAGCTATTATTAATAATTTCTAAGGATCTATAAATTTGCTCAATTAGCATTATTCTTACCAGTTGATGTGGCCAAGTTTTTTTTCCTAGAGAAATAGTTTGATAAGATTTTTTCAGAGATAAATCTAAACCCAATTCACTTCCAATTAAAAAACAAATTCTTTTAGTTCTTTCTATCATCTTTTTTTTTAAAAAAACTGAAAAGTCTACACTCGAAAGCATTTTACCATCTTTATCTAGTACCACAATATCATCTGTTGGTTTAAGATGTTTTAATATTTCTGTTTTTTCAAAAAATAACTTTTTTTTTTCTTCAAAGTTAAACGGTTTTATTTCTTTAAGATGAATATTAAGGTTGATTCTTTTTTTATAATAATCAAATATTTGTTCAAACGGTGGTTTTTTTTTAAACTTTCCTAATGAAATAATACTTATATTCATTTAACCAAAACTTATTTTTTCGTCCTCTAAGTCAGATTGCCATATTTTTTCTAAAGAATAATGTTCTCTTGCGTCTTGTTTGAAAATATTCAAAATTATATCTCCAAAATCAACAATTACCCACTCCGTAGATTTTAAACCTTCAACAGAAATTACTTTTTTTTTATAATCTTGAATAATTTTTGTGGCTATAGCATTTATGTGCCTTGAAGAATTTCCTGTTACTATTAGTAAAAAATCACCAAGAGCACTCCTATTTTTTATATCAATAAATTTGATATCAACAGCCTTTAAATCGTTTAAATCTTTAATAATTTTTTTTAAAAGATTTTTGATATCTTTATGGTGATTCAACTTTTTTTTGCCTTATTTTTGTTGAGGATTGTAGGTGGGTTAAGCCAGTTATAAATGACCACTTTGGAGTTTTCATAAATTTTAAATTTTTTGATAATTTGCTATTAATTCTATCTTCCTTAAAGTGTAAAGTCGCTTTTGCTTTTGATATACTCAAAGAGTAAGATGGACGATCGAAAATTGCAATCGGAATATTATAAAAAATTTTTTTCCAATCTCTCCATAAATGAAAATTAATAAGAGTGTCAGCCCCCATAAGCCATATAAACTTTTTTTGAGGAAATTTCTTAAATAAATATTCCAAAAGGTCAACTGTATAGATATTTTTAGATAAATCCTGAATTTCTAAAATGCTTATACGCTCGTTTATCAAAAATTTTTTTACTTTTTTTAGTCTTTTTTCATAATTCACCCTATTTTTTTTTAATGGATTTGTTGTTGAAACAACCCACCAAATCTCACTGATATCTAACTTTATTTTTGCAAATTTACTTATAAAAAGATGGCCCTCGTGCGGTGGATCAAATGTTCCACCTAAAATACCTACAAACTTTTTTTTTGAATTAAACAATTTATGGTCGAATCTGGCCTGAACCCTTAACTTTATATTTAAAACTTGTTAGCTGCGCAACCCCAACAGGTCCTCTCGCATGAACTTTAGAAGTAGAAATTCCAATCTCAGCTCCCATTCCAAATTCACCACCATCTGCAAATTGAGTTGAAGTATTATGCATAACAATTCCACTATCAACATTATTTAAAAAAAAATTAACTGCATCCTCATCCTCAGAAATTATTGCATCTGTGTG
Source organism: Pelagibacteraceae bacterium TMED124 (assembly GCA_002171275.2). Next base: position 3,860 of record NHFZ02000005.1, on the reverse strand, counting down.
CCCTGATCCATAAAAATTTATATGATTAACTGCTTCTTCAACACCTTTAAAAATTGTTTTTATAGACACAATTTTATCAAGATACTCCGTATGCCAGTCTTGGTCATTCGCAAGCGTTAAGGAATTATTTAAATCTAAAACATACTTATCGCCTCTAACCTCACAGTTCATTTCAGTCAAGGATTTAATTATATTAGGCAAATGTGTTGATAATATCTCTTTATCAATAAGGATAGTTTCTGTAGCACCACAAATACCAGGTCTTCTCATTTTTGCATTAACAGCCACCTCTTTCGAAAGATTGGCATTAGATGATTTGTGAATATAAGTATGACAAATGCCATCTAAATGTCTAATAACATGAACTTTGCTCTCATTAATAACTCTATCAATAAGAGATCTTCCGCCCCTTGGAATTATTACGTCCACAAAATCATCCATCCTTAAGAGATGACCTACAGCATTTCTATCTTTTGTTGGAATATATTGTAAAACACCTGTAGGTAATTGAAAGTTATCGAAGGAACGATTTATTATTTCAACTATTTTGCTTGAAGAGTTAAAACTTTCAGAACCTCCACGAAGTATAAGTGAATTTCCAGACTTCAAACAAAGTCCAGCAGCATCAGCTGAAACGTTTGGTCTTGATTCATAAATTACACCTATCACACCTAACGGAATAGATATTTTTTCAATTTTCAACCCGTTTGGTCTTGACCATTTTTCAATTATTTTCCCAACTGGATCTTCTAGTTCAGAGATCTCTACTAATCCGTTGCTAATTGATTCTATTCTTTTCTCATCCAAGATAAGTCTATCAAGTGTTGCAGAATTTAGTTTGTTTTTATTTTCTTTTATATCTTGTTCATTAGCTTTTAAAATTGAGTCTTTATTTTTAAATAAATTCTGAGCGGCTGAGCAAAGTATCTCATTTTTAGATTTTGTACTCAATTGAGACACATATCTTGATGCTTCTTTAGCTTGCTTTCCAATTTGCAAAATATTTTTCTCTAAGTTTTCAATACTCATCGTTTACTTAAATATAAATAATCCCTGTGAATAATTTCTTCTCTACCTTCATAACCTAAAATTTTTTTAATTAAAGTACTTTTTTTTCCTTTTATCATCTCAACTTCATTTGCATCATAATAACTAATTCCCTTACCAAGTTTTTTTCCATTATAATCTATAATTTCAATTATATCTCCTTTTGAGAATTTTCCTAAGACTCTTTGTATGCCAATAGGTAGCAGGCTAGCTCCCTTATTTAAAGCGTTTATAGCACCATTATCTATTTCTAAGGTTCCAGAAATATTTATAGAACCTGCAAGCCAATTTTTCACTCCCTTCTTTTTTTTTTCACTTGAAATAAAAAGAGACCCTACATCATTTTTTTTTAAATTTTTAAAAGGGTTATCAATATTACCTTGAAAAATTAATGTATTACAACCGTAACTTCCAGCTATTTCAGCTGCTTGGATTTTAGTAAACATTCCTCCAGAACCATAGGAATTTGTTTGAGAACTTGCCATCTTATAAATTTGAGAATCTATTTTTTTTACAGTCTCAAGTAATTTTGCATTATCATAATGTTTTGGGTTTTGGTTATATAAACCCTTAACATCTGTGAGTAAAAGCAACAAATCAGCCTCAACGATTTGAGCAACTCTTGCTGCTAATCTGTCATTATCGCCAAACTTTAATTCATCAGTTGCTACTGTATCGTTTTCATTTATTATAGGAATCACATCAGACAAAATAAGACTTTTTATCGTTTCTCTCGAATTCAGACTCCTTCTTCTGTCTTCTGTATCTGAAAAAGTGAGAAGAATTTGAGCAACCTTTTTTTTTTTTTTCCTCAAAAACCTTGATAAAATTATTCATTAAGAAAATCTGACCACATGCAGCAAATGCCTGCTTAATATTCAAGTTAACATCATTATTATTAAATTTTAAGTAACTCTTTCCCAAAGAGACTGCTCCAGAAGCAACAATTATAATTTGATTTTTGTTTAGAAAACTATCAAGGTCCTCAACAAATGATCTTAGCCACTTATGATTGAACTTACCGTTATCAATTAATAGTGATGAACCTATTTTTATAACAATTTTCTTTGCACTTTTAATAAGTTGTAGTTTTTTCATCTAAAATTTCACGGAAAATAGATTTTAGTTTATTAATTCCGTCCTTTTTATGACTAGAAATTATTGTAACATCAGAGTTAGAATATTTTTTTAAAATTTCAGACCTTTTTCTGATTTTATTTTTACAAACTAAGTCACTTTTTGTAAGAATTATTATCTCCTTCTTTTTTGAGACCAAATTACCATAATTTTCTATTTCGTTTCTTATAATTCTATAATTTTCAATTATTTGTTTGTCACTCTCTACAGATAAATCACATAAATGAGCTAGAGCTCTGCATCTTTCAATATGAGCCAAAAACCTCAAACCAAGACCAACTCCTTTGTTAGCTCCAGATATTAGGCCTGGAAGATCAGCAAGAGTTACATCGCCTTGTTCAAATCTCAAAAGACCAAGTTGGGGTTTTAATGTTGTAAATGGATAATTTGCAACTTTCGCTTTAGCGTTAGATAAAACTGATAAAAGAGTTGATTTTCCCGAATTCGGTAAACCGACAAAACCAATATCAGCAATTAACTTTAGTCTTAACCATACCCAAAGCTCTTCACCTGCTTTTCCTTTAGTGAATTTTCTTGGAGCTTGGTTAGTTGATGATTTAAACTTTAAATTTCCTACTCCGCCTTTTCCTCCTCTTAAAATTAAAAATCTTTCATTTTTTTTTACTAAATCTTTGTATACTTCATTTTTATCAGAATCCATAATTACAGTTCCAACAGGTACTTTAATAATAATATTTTTCCCATTTTGACCAGTCCTATTTTTTCCTGAACCATTTTTTCCATTCTCAGCTTTAAAGTGTTGCTGGTATCTAAAGTCAATGAGGGTATTTAAATTTTCTTCAGACTCAAATAAAATACTACCTCCACTACCACCATCTCCTCCGTCGGGACCACCATATTCTACAAACTTTTCTCTTCTGAAACTTGTGCAACCTGCTCCTCCATCTCCTGCTTTAAGATGGATTTTAGCCTCGTCTAGAAACTTCATGGTAAGGGTTATTATTTTATTTGTTGGACTTCAACGAATGATTTTCCAGAAGACTTCTTTTTAAATGTAACAAAACCCTCCGTGAGAGCAAAAATTGTATGATCTTTGCCTATTGAAACATTTTTTCCTGGGTGAAATTTTGTTCCCCTTTGTCTAATGATAATATTACCAGGGATTACCTTCTCTCCACCAAATTTCTTAATGCCTAGTCTTCTTCCAGCACTATCTCTTCCGTTTCTGGTACTTCCTCCAGCTTTTTTATGAGCCATCTGTGACCTCTTTCTTAGATTGGATGTCTTTAGATTTATTATTAGAACTTGATGATGAAATAATTTCTTCTATTTTCACTAGAGTAAGATCTTGTCTATGACCTATTTTTCGTCGGTAATTGTGTCTTCTTTTCTTTTTAAAAACAATAATTTTATTATCTCTTATTTGATCAGTCACTTTTGCTTTAATTTTCGCATCTTTTATACAAGGTGACCCAATAATAACGCCTTTATCATCTGTTTTAAGAAGAATAATGTTTTCTAGTATGAGAGCATCATTTTTTTTTAAATCGGAGGCTTTAGGTAGCTTTAAAACATCACCCTTAGAAACTTTATATTGTTTACCCTTATGATCAAATATAGCGTACATTTCAATATCCTAATTTTATTTGTTTTATACTACTAAGATATTAAATTTTCAAATATTTTTATAAAAATTAATTTTAATGAATTTATTT
>NHFZ02000002.1 GCA_002171275.2 Pelagibacteraceae bacterium TMED124 | reverse complement strand
AAACTGCAATTGAACCGATTCTTCCATCTCGATGACTTGAAATTAGCATTTTGAAATTATTTTTATACTCCCAGCAAAAAGGAGCCATTAATAATCTGTTGTGCCAAAAAATAACAATTATTTTTGATTTTTTTTCAATATGGTTTTCTAGTTCTTTGTTATTTCTTACATACCACAAGGAAGTATGGTAGCAAATTTTGATGTACAAAGAGATTAAAAAACCAGCTAGATTTTGAATATACTCATTTTGTAAAAATTTTTTTATCATTTTTTTTCCTTAAATTGAAGTTCATACAAATTTTTATATATTTTTGAACTTTTTAAAAGAAAATTATGTTTACCAACAGCTTCAACTTTTCCTTTGTGAAGTAAAACAATTTTATCGGCATCTAAAATTGTTGACAGCCTGTGAGCTATAACTAATGAAGTTTTATTTTTCATCAGTTTTGATAGGGAAACTTGAATTTTTCTTTCTGATTTAGAATCTAATGATGAAGTTGCCTCATCTAATAAGAGAAAAGGTGAATTTTTTAAAAAAGCACGAGCAATTGCAACTCTTTGTTTTTGACCACCAGATAATTTGACACCTTTTTCACCTACATATTCATTTAGCTTATTAGGTAAGTTATCAATGAACTCATTGCAGTTGGCTTTTTCACAAGCAGTTTTAATTTCTTGTAAACTTGCTTTTTGTTTGCCGTAAGCAATGTTTGTTTTAATTGTTTCGTCAAATAGAATGACATCTTGGCTTACAATAGAAAAATGATCTCTTAAAAATTTGAAACTTAAGTCTCTTATATCAACTTCACCAAGAAAAATATGACCTTTTTCAACATCAAAGAATCTTGGAATCAAATTTAACAAGCTTGTTTTACCTGCTCCAGAATGTCCAACAAGAGCAACTTTTTGACCTTTAGTAATTTCTAGATCAATATTTTTTAAAATTTGATTTGGAGAATTATCATACTTAAAGTCTACTTTTTTAATCTTTAAATCATATGGATAACCGGTTTTTAGCAAAAAATCTTTGTCTGGATTTTTTTCAATTACTATTGGTTTCTGATCTATAATTTCAAATATTCTTTCAGCTGACGCCATTGAAATTTGTAGTGTAGCATTCAAAGTAGCGAGTGACTTTAATGGCTGATAAGCCATAAGTAAAGCAGTTAAAAATGAAAAAAATGTTCCGGGGGTAGTTTCACCACCTATTACTTGGGTTCCACCTACATAAACAATTAACGCAACTGCTAACCCTCCTAAAGTTTCCATTAGTGGTCTTGAAATAGAATTTACTTTCGTCGATTTTAAGGTTAGAAAAAATAAATTTTCAATTTCTTTTTCAATTTTACTAGTTTCAACTTTTTCAGCATTAAAAGATTTAATTGTCTTAATGCCCTGAAATGATTCTGTAAGTTTTTTCGTCAGTAAACCAAAACCTACTTGAGTATTTTTAGATATTTTTCGTAATCTTTTTCCTATCCTTGAAATAGGGTATATAGCAAGTGGAAATATCAACAATGTAATAGTTGCTAATTTAGTGTCATGATGAAACATAACTCCCAGAAGAAAAATAAATGTAAGGGAATCTTTAACAATATTGATTATAACATTGTGAACTCCCCTTGAAAGTGCCCCAACGTCAGCTAAAAATCTTGATACAAGAGTACCTGAATTGGTTATGTTAAAATAAGATAGGTCACACTTTAATAATGTTGTTAGCATGTGTTTTTGGACATCAGCAACTATTTTATATCCAACAAAACTCATAAGAACTGATTGAAAATATGATGCTGTTCCTTTTACAAAGGCTATTAAAAGAATTACTGCTGGAATAATAATAATTAAATTTTTATTTTTTTTTATAAATATGTCGTCAAGAACTGGTTGCATTAGCCACGCATTGGTTGCTGTCGCTGCAGCAATTAGAACCATACAAAAAACTGATATAAAAATTTTTACATAGTGTTTTTTTACGTAAGAATTGAAAAGTCTAATTAGAATTTGTTTTGTGGAAACTTTTACATTCATTACTAACAATCAAATTTTTTTTTAAGATTTGAAATAATATCAACATTTGCTGCCATTACTGAATTAATATTAAGACTTTGAGTATTGTAAATAATTTTTTTCCCATTGGTATCCATTATTTTTCCTCGTGCTTCTCTGATAAGTAAATCAGCAGCAGCTAGGTCCCAATCATTTTTTTTTGTTAAACTAATTGCAATATCAATTTTACCTTTAGCGACTAAAGCAATTTTATAAGCTATAGATCCTATTTTTTTGACATGCTTGTTATTAAAAAAACTATAAGATTTTAAGATATTCATTTCCGAATTACTTATAGCTAATGAACAAAACTCAAAACTTTTTTTTGAATTTACTTTAATTTTGGTTTTATTACAAAAAGCTCCATTATTTTCCTCTGCATAAAAATATTCATTAGTTACAGGATTATAGATAATTCCTAAGATTGGTTTAGAATTATTTATTAATGCAAGTGATATTGTATATTCAGGTTTTCCTAAAATATAAGATCTGGTTCCATCGATAGGATCTAGACACCAAAAAAAATCAGATTCAAGCCTGGACTTGTCATCTAAGGATTCCTCAGATAACCACCCAAAATTAGGAGTCTTTTTTTTAAAAAAATCAAATAAAAAATTATTAATTTCTATGTCTGCATTAGTTACTGGTTGGTTTTTGGACTTATACTTTACTTTAATTTTTTTTTGTAACTTTAAAGCAATTTTTCCAGCTTCAATTATTGCGTAATTGCAATTTTTTTTTAATTCTTCAGAAACTACTTTATTCTTCAATTAGATTCCACCAACTGTGAGGTTTTGAATAAGTAATGAAGGTGAGTTAATTCCAAAATTGAATTCAAGGTCATTTGCAGGAATAAGCGATTTAAAAATACTTTCGAGGTTGCCAGCTATTGTTATTTCTGATACTGGATAAGTTATTTGTCCGTTTTCAACCCAAAAACCTGACGCTCCACGACTGTAATCACCATTCGATAAATTAACTGAACTTCCCATTAACTCGGTAATAAGTAAACCTTTTTTCAATGACGTAATCATGTCTTTTTTCTTATACTTTCCATTCTTTAGATATAAATTTGTATATGATGCAGATGGAATCGAAGCAATATATCTCGTTCCATGACCAGAGGGTTCTTCCTTAATCTGTCTGGATGTGCTTAGACAATTAAAGAAAAATTGTAAAACACCATTTTCTATTAATTTTTTTTCCTCAGTTTTTATACCTTCTCCATCGATTAGTCTTGATCTTAATTTTCTTTTCATTGACGGGTCATCAATAATATCAATCTTGTCATTAAAAATTCTTTTATTTTTTTTATTTTTTAGAAAAGTAGTACCTTTAATTATTGACGAGGCATTGCATGCATTAAATAGATTATTTAGAAGACTTGAAGCAACTTTAGAGTCATAAATAACATCGCACTTACAAGTTTTAATTTTTTTTGAACCAATTTTTTTTAAGGCATCTGAGGCAACTTTTTTTCCAATTTTATTAAAATCTCCAAGATCATTAAAAAATACCTTTGATTTATAATCATATGCTCTTTCCATGTTGTTTTTATTACCTGCGAGAACAGCTAGAATATAATCACTATGAGTTTTTGTTATTTCAGACTCTAATCCGTTAGTTGCCATTAAAAGGTAATTACTTTTTGTGTATGATAATTCGGCACCCTCAGAATTTATTATTTTTTTGTTATTTAAAGCACTTTGCTCTAAAAGTAATACTTTGTCGCTTATTTCTTTTTTATCAGGTTCATAAGTGTCAAAAAGCTCAAGACTTTCTAAGTCTTTTTTATTAGGGATTGAAACTTGATTTTTTTTTGCTAGACCACAGTACTCATTTTTTGGAACCACTTTTACCATTTCAATAACTTTTTCAATTAGACTATTTACATTGCTATACTCAATATTTGTTGATGATATAATGGACTGTCTTTTTTTTATTATAGCTCTTATACCTATCTCGTTAGTTATTGATTCTTCTGTTTTTTCTATTTCTCCAAGTCTGCAAGATGAGCTTTTATTTTTTGAAGAAGAAAATACTACATCAGCCTCCTCGACACCTTTATTTTTTAATTTTTTTAAAATATCTTGTAGAAAATTTTTATCCATAAGATAATAACTTATATTTGAATTTCTTATAATTTCAACTTAAACGAAAAAGTATTTTATAAAATGAGTTATTGGGTAGTAGGAGGAACATATAAAAATACCGATTTTGATCAACTTGAGAAAGGTCAAAAACTTCAGAAATATGGTCCGTTTAACTCTTATGAATCAGCAAAAGTTGAATGGAATAGAATATCATGGCTTAACGTTGATAGTTGCAATACAAGATTCATAATACTTCCTCATAGATAATTCTGAAGAAAAATTACAACAGTTATTGTAGCTCCCACATAAACACTAAAATCAAAAATTGATTTATAAGACTTGTTGTTTTTAAAGTTTAGATATTGAATTATGTAACAAACAAGAACTGTTAAAGTTAAAAAAATAGTTTCCAAAAAGTTGTCTTGCTTTTTTTCAATAATACTTAGATTAAGAAAAATATAACTTATAAAAAAAATTAGAAAAATAATGATTTTTGGTTTTTTTTCAAGATATATAGCTAAGGATTTTACTCCTACGAGTTTATCATCAGAAAGATCTTGGAAGGCATAAATTGTATCATATGCAATTGTTAAAAATATCCCTGATATGTATAAATAAATAATTCCAATGTTGAGGTGATTATTTTGGGTCAAAAAACCTACTACTACTCCCCAATTAAAAACTATACCTAGTATAACTTGGGGAAAATTTGTGACTCTTTTAAAAAGAGGATAGATAACAACTAATGGAAAAATTAAAAAACTAAAGAAAATTACTTTTGCATTAAAATTTATCAGAATAAGCAAACCTAGAATTAATTGAAAAAAGATAAAACATAAAACGTCAAAATGGCTTACTAAATTTTTAGCTAGTGGTCTATTTTTAGTTCTTTCGATTTTTTTATCTAAATCTTTATCAAAAAAATCATTGATACAACAACCAGCTCCTCTCATGATAAAGGAACCCATGAATAAAAGAAATAATGTAGATAAATAATTACCTTCAAAGTTTGGGTTATATAAAACCCCCCAAAAGCACGGCCACATCAGTAGAAACGCTCCCGTTGGATAATTATATCTTCCCAATACCAATAAAAAGTTGATTTTTTTTTTCATTTTTCTAAACATAATAGTGCCGAGTTTAAGAAATTCTTATAATAATTTTTGTCATTAATATTTAGTTATTGATGAAAGTAATAAAATGCCAAAGATAAGATTATTTTTCAAAGAAAATTTTTTTCAAAATAAACCCCTAATTTTAGACAATGAAAGATTTCATTATTTAAAAAATGTAATGAGAAAAAACAAAAATGATAAAATTTTAATTTTTAATGAAAAAGAGGAATGGTCTGGGAAATTACAACTTGAAGTCAAAAAAGTAATACCAGAAAATTTAATTAAGAAATCTGAAGTTATTCCAGATATTTGGTTATGTTTTGCACTTATTAAATCTAAAAATATTAATTACCTGATAGAAAAAGTCACTGAGATTGGATTAAAAAAAATTATTCCAATTGAAACATCATACTCAGAAAAATATGTACCAAACTATCAAAGGTTAGAAAAAGTTTGTATTGAAGCTGTAGAACAAAGTGAGTCTTTATATGTTCCAAAAATAGAAAAAAAAAAAAAAATTTTTGAATTACTTAAAAATTGGGATCAAGAAAGGGTAATAATTTTTTGTGATGAAGATAGAAACGGAAAAAATATTTTAGAATTACCAATTAAAGGGGGAAAAAAAATTGCAATTTTTATTGGTCCAGTTGGAGGTTGGAGCCCTCACGATAGAAAAGCTCTAGAAAATTTAAATTTTTTTAATGTTACATTAGGAAATAATGTTCTAAAAGTAGATACTGCTTGTATTGTTTCTTTATCAAGCATTAGGAATTTACTATGAACTCTAAATTAAATAAAAGTTTGCTGGTCCAGATATTTGCGGAAGGATGTAAGGAAAAAGTTAAATGGAAAGTTGGAACAGAACATGAAAAGTTTGGGTTTAAAAAAAAATCGCTAGAACCAATTAATTTTTTAGACATCCAAAAGATTTTTTCAAGACTAAGCAATAAGTACAATTGGGAAAAAATTTTTGAGGATTCAAATCTTATAGCTTTAAAAAAAAATAATGCTTCTATAACTCTTGAACCAGGGGGGCAAGTTGAACTTTCTGGAGCACCAATGGAAAATCTTTTTGAAACTTGTAAAGAAGTTAATCAACATCAAGGTGAATTGGATGATATATGTCAATCTATGGGGATTGATTTTCTGGGTATGGGACTTCTGCCTAAATGGGAAATTAACAAAATAACTTTGATGCCTAAAAAAAGATACAAAATAATGAGTGAATATATGCCTCAAGTCGGTTCGAAGGGACTTGATATGATGTTAAGAACAGCTACAATTCAGGCTAATTTCGATTTTTCCTCAGAGTCTGATATGGTAAAAAAAATGAGAGTTTCTCAATCATTGCAACCAATAATAATCGCGCTTTATGCAAACTCACCTTTTATTGATGGCAAAATAACAAATTACAAAAGTTTTAGGTCCTTTATATGGACCAAAACAGATAAAAAAAGATGCGGGACATTGCCCTTTATATATGAAAATTCCTTCTCGTTTGAAAGGTATGTTGATTATCTTCTGGATGTACCGATGTACTTTATAGTACGAGACAATGAGTACATTAATATGACGAATTTTACTTTTAGAAATTTTTTGGAAAAAAAAGTTTTAAAAAATATTGAGCCTACCCTTGAAGATTGGAAAATTCACTTAACGACTGTTTTTCCAGAAGTAAGACTTAAAACCTTTATAGAACTTAGAGGAGCCGATGGAGGACCTTGGTCAAGAGTATGTGCACTACCAGCATTCTGGACAGGAATTTTGTATGATCAAAAAAATCTTGATCAAATTTGGTCCAAAATTAATCATTGGAGTTATTTAGATGTTCAAAATTTTTACCAAAATGTAAGAAAAGATGGATTAAACACTTTCACACCGGATGGAGAAAAACTTATAGACTTTGCAAAAAAAACAATTGATCAATCAAGTGAAGGTCTTGAGAGAAGAAGCGTTAAATCAAACAAAAGAAATGAATCAATTTTTTTAGAACCACTAACAAAAATCTTAGAATCAGGAAAGTCGCCTGGCGAAATGTGGGAAAAATTATTTTTTAGTGAATGGAAAAATGACATTGATATGCTGTATGAGACAAATTATTTTAAGGTTTTAGAAAATGAAAAAAATTGAATCGTTAGAGGAATTAAGAAAGTTTATTGACGAAATTGATCTTGAAATTCTAGATTTAATTCAAAAAAGAAAAGATTTAGTCACAGAAGTTGTAAAGTTAAAAAAACGAGACCAAATAGTTGACCAGGAAAGAATTAATTTTATTCTGGAAAAATTGAAGACTGAGGCTATGAATAGAGGCTTGACTGTTGAATTTATAGAAGAAATGTGGACATTAATGATTAGGAATTTCATTAAATATGAGGAGAAAATTTTCGATAAAATTCATAAAAAGTAGATTTAGATAGTTCCACCAACAGTAAGCTTTTTAATTTTGAGGCTAGGTTGTCCGACACCGACCGGAACCATTTGACCCTCCTTACCACACGTTCCAATTCCATTGTCTAATTCTAGATTATTTCCAACCATTGTAACTTGCTTTAAAATCTCAGGTCCATTGCCAATTAATGTTGCTCCCTTGAGGGGTTTACCAATCTTTCCATTGTTGATTTCAAAGGCCTCTGAAGCACTAAAAACAAATTTTCCAGATGTAATGTCAACTTGACCACCGCTGAATTGAGTGGCATATATTCCTTTTTTTGTAGATTTTATAAGTTCATCATGTTCGTATTTTCCTGGAAGCATATAAGTATTTGTCATTCTTGGCATGGGTATGTGAGAATAACTCTGTCTTCTCCCATTACCTGTTGGTGATTGTTTCATAAGTTTAGCATTAAGTCTATCGTGCATAAAACCTTTTAGCTTTCCTTTTTCAATTAACACTGTATTTTGTGACTTAGTGCCTTCGTCATCAATTGTAAGTGATCCTCTCCTGTTTGGAATAGTTCCATCATCAACAATTGTAATTTGATCAGATGCAACAGATTTTCCAACTAAATCAAAAAAAGCAGAGGTTTTTTTTCTGTTAAAGTCACCTTCAAGACCGTGACCAATAGCTTCATGTAGAAGTATACCTGGCCAGCCTGGACCCAAAACTACTGTTTGCTCTCCGGCTGGAGTGGGTTTAGCTAATAGTTTTAGTCTGGCTTGATTATAGGCATTATCAACAGCACATTTCCAACTTTTTGAAAGAAAAAGATTATCGTACATGTATCTTCCTCCCATTCCGTAAGACCCTGTTTCTATTTTACCATTTTTTTCTACTGAAATGTTTACATTTAATCTTACTAATGGCCTTGAGTCATAAAAAAAGTCACCGTTTTTTTTTGAAATCTCAATATTTTGATAACTTCCATTAAGAGATATCGAAACTTGTTTAACAGATGATGAAAATTTTCTGGCGTATTGATTTATTTTTTTTAATAAGTTTATTTTTTTATCAAGTTTAAACATTGATATGGGGTTCTTGCTGTCATATAGATTTTGGTTACTTTTTAAATTATTTATACCATCACAACCATACTTGATATTTTTATTTATCGATTTAATTCCCAGATTTAAAGTATCTTCATTTAATTCTGAACTATGATAAAAATTTAATGAATCTCCTCTTACAGTTCTTAGTCCGAAGCCTCTATCCTGGTCATAACTTGCATTTTTAACTTTGTTGTCATCGAATAAAATATTTTCTGAAAAAACTTCTTCAACAAAAAGCTCTCCATCATCAAATTTTGATAATAGACCATCAACTTTTGATAAAACTATCTTATCATCCCATTTTTTTTTTCTAATTATACTCATCAGGCTTTCTCATAATGTTTTAAGTTATCAATGAACATTTAAGTTGAAAATTCACATGATTTCATTTATATACTATCAACTATTTTACATAATATTAATTTTATTTATGATTGTTTTTTAATAAATCATAACTATATTACTTAACATATATATATAAACGGATTATGCACAATATTTTATTTTTTTTAATAGCTCCTCTATTAACTTTTATCAGTAAAGATTCCTTTTCTAAAGGCCAACCATCAGAATGGCAGATTAGCTTTCAAGATGCAGCGTCACCTCTTATGCAAAGTTTAATTGACCTTCATGACTTTGTATTTTGGATAATAACTTTTATAACAATTTTTGTTTTCTTCCTTCTTGCTTATGTTTGCGTAAAATTCAGTGCAAAGAATAACAAAAAACCAACGACTACAACTCATAATTCATTGCTTGAAGTAGCCTGGACTGTTATTCCAGTACTCCTATTAGTTGTAATTGCAATTCCATCATTCAAACTTTTATATAATCAAAATGATTTTTCTAAAATCGATATGACAATTAAAGCCACAGGTTACACATGGTATTGGGGTTACGAATATCCTGACCATGACAGCATAACTTTTGATTCTTTTATGCTCACAGAAGACGAACTTGAGGAAGGTCAACCTCGCCTTTTATCCACTGATAATCAGCTAGTTGTTCCTGTTAATACAAATATTAAAATGCAAATAACATCGGATCCTGCTGGTGTAATTCATTCGTGGGCAGTCCCTTCTCTTGGAGTTAAGATGGATGCTATTCCTGGTAGATTAAATGAAACCTACTTTAATGTAAATGAGCCAGGAATTTACTACGGTCAATGCTCAGAGTTATGTGGACCAGGTCATGGTTTTATGCCAATATCCATCAGGGCGGTTTCACAAGAAGATTTCGCAAGTTGGGTTGAAGAAGCTAAGGTTGAATTCGCTAGCGACAATAACGATATAATAGTATCTAAATAGGGAGGATTTATGTCAAGTCACGCACCATCATTTTTTACAAGATATTTTTACTCAACTAACCACAAAGACATAGGTGTCTTATATTTAGTCTTTGCGATTATAGCAGGGCTAATTGGTGGTATTTTTTCTCTTTTAATTAGAATGGAATTAGCTGAACCTGGAATGCAGATTGTAGGCGACGATTATCAAACGTATAATGTGTGGATTACTTCACACGGCTTATTAATGATTTTTTTTATGATAATGCCAGCTATGGTAGGTGGTTTTGGTAATTATTTTGTTCCATTATTAATTGGTGCCCCTGATATGGCATTCCCTAGAATGAATAATCTAAGTTTTTGGTTGTTAGTACCCTCGTTAATTTTACTAGTTGGTTCTGGCTTTGTTGAAGGTGGGGCAGGTCCTGGATGGACACTATATGCCCCACTTTCTACTTCAGGGCATGGGGGACCAGCAGTTGACATGGTTATACTATCAATGCACCTTGCTGGAGCCTCTTCAATATTAGGGGCAATTAACTTCATCACCACAATATTCAATATGAGAGCACCAGGCATGACTTTGCATAAGATGCCTTTATTTGCATGGTCAATCCTTATTACAGCCTTTTTACTCTTATTATCACTACCAGTTCTTGCTGGAGCTATAACAATGATGTTAACCGACAGAAACTTTGGTACAGCATTTTTTAATCCTGAAGCTGGAGGAGACCCAGTTTTATTTCAGCATTTATTTTGGTTTTTTGGTCATCCAGAAGTTTATATTTTGATACTTCCAGGTTTTGGAATAGTCAGTCATGTTGTTTCGACTTTTTCAAAAAAACCAATCTTTGGATATTTAGGTATGGCTTACGCTATGGCTGCGATCGGTGTTGTCGGTTTCGTAGTTTGGGCGCATCACATGTATACCACTGGTCTAGATGTAGATACAAGAGCTTACTTTTTAGCCGCAACCATGGTTATTGCTGTTCCAACTGGAATCAAGATATTCAGCTGGATTGCAACTATGTGGGGAGGCTCAATTGAATTTAAAACACCAATGTTATTTGCAATTGCCATGATATTCTTATTCACACTTGGTGGGGTTACAGGTGTTGTCTTAGCCAACACTGGAATTGATGTTGCACTTCACGATACTTACTATGTTGTTGCACATTTTCATTATGTTATGTCAATGGGAGCATTATTTTCTATTTATTCGGGTTTTTATTACTGGTTCAGTAAAATGTCTGGCATTGAGTATAGTGAGCTCTTAGGAAAAATTCATTTCTGGTTAACGTTCATTGGTGTTAACATAACCTTCTTCCCTATGCATTTCTCTGGTCTGGCTGGAATGCCAAGAAGAATTCCTGATTATCCAGACGCATTCGCAGGATGGAATTATGTGTCGAGTATTGGTGCATACATTTCCGTTTTTGCTGCCTTCTTCTTTGTGTTCGTAATTATCGAAGCATTCCTTAGAGCAAGAAAAGCATCCAAAAACCCTTGGGGTGAGGGAGCAACCACTTTTGAGTGGAAATTAAGTTCTCCTCCGCCATTTCACTCCTATGATGATATTCCTAAGGTAAAATAATTAATCTTTAGGTGCTCAGTTGAGTTCGAAATCCGCCATAAATCAATTGAACGAGCCAGAGACTCAAAGTTCTTTAGAGGACTTTATTTCTCTTCTTAAACCAAGAGTTATGTCACTAGCAGTCTTTACATCTGTAAGTGGTCTAATTTTATCGCCGGCAACTCTTCACCCTTTCTTGTGTATTCTTTCAATTTTTTGCATTTCTCTAGGTGCAGGTGCCTCTGGTGCAATTAATATGTGGTTTGACAGAGATATAGACAAAATGATGGAGAGAACTAAAAACAGACCAATTCCCTCAAAAAAAATTATGGCCGGTGATGCACTTGGTTTTGGCATTATCCTATCTCTTGTTTCTGTGGTTATTTTGGGATTATCTGTTAATTACTTTGCTGCTTTTTTATTAGCATTATCAATTAGTTTTTATATTTTTATTTATACTATATGGCTGAAAAGAAGAACTCCTCAAAACATTGTTATAGGTGGGGCCGCTGGTGCCTTTCCTCCTGTAATAGGTTGGGCATGTGCAACAGGTGATGTAAGTACATTCCCGATAATTTTGTTCGTTTTAATTTTTATTTGGACTCCACCTCACTTTTGGGCACTAGCATTATATAAAGATACGGAATATTCGAGAGCTAAAATTCCTATGTTGCCAGTTGTTAAAGGTCAAAGGAAAACAAAACAACAAATACTGGCTTACTCACTCCTTCTTTTTCTAGCGTCTTTATCACCATATTATTTTGGATTTTCGGGAATAATCTACCTTTTCTTCTCTTTAATTTTAGGAGTTTATTTTGTTTATTTAGCGTTCAAAATTTTTATATCTAACGATGAAAATAAAACAATTTATGCTCCAAAATTGTTTAAATACTCAATACTATATCTCTATCTAGTATTTTTAATTTTGGTAATTGACAAATATGTATAGATCTATGGATAAGAAAAAGAAAAAAAATATCGCTTTAGGACTCTTCCTTTTTGCATTGGCAGCTATTTTTTATTGTGTAACCCTACTTAAGTTTTAAAATGCAAATAAATAAAAAAAAATTTCACGCCACTTCACTGGTTTTTTTTGTATTATTCATGCTAGGAATGAGTTACGCAGCTGTTCCTCTCTATAAACTATTCTGTCAAGTAACGGGTTATGGTGGAACACCAATGATAAATAAATCTAATACTATATCCGGAGAGTTTGGCGACATAAATGTTAGATTTGATTCTTCAACAGAAAAAAACTCACCTGTTATTTTTAAGCCACAAAAAAAAATAATAAAGGTTAAAATAGGCCAAAATAACTTGGCTTTCTATAATGCTAAAAATAATACGAACCAATCTTTAACAACTATGTCGGTTTTCAATGTAACTCCATTAAATGCGGGTAAATATTTTAATAAAATTGAATGTTTTTGCTTTGAGGAGCAGAAATTATCTCCTAATGAAGCTGTTGAGATGCCCGTCTCTTTTTTTATTGACCCTTCAATAAAAGATGATAAATTTATTAATGATTTGAGTGAGATAACCCTGTCCTATACAATGTTTATAAGAGATAACAAGAAAAATGAGTGATAATCAAAAACATCCGTACCATTTAGTCGACCCTAGTCCTTGGCCCCTAGTAACCGCGGCCTCACTGCTAATCTTGGCTTATGGTTTTATAACATTCATGCATCAAGATAAATCTTTATTATTTATAATAGGCATACTTGCTTTAATCGCCTCAAGCATTTTTTGGTGGAGAGATGTTGTCTCTGAGTCTGAAGGTGGAAAGTTTCATAACAAAGTGGTTCAAATAGGATTAAGATATGGAATGATATTATTCATTGCTTCGGAAGTTATGTTTTTTTCTGCATGGTTTTGGGCATTTTTTGATGTAGCCTTTTACCCAGGAGAAAATAGTCAAGAGTTAATTGGACGACAAGAAGCACTTGGAGGTGTTTTTCCTCCAGAGGATATAGAATTAATACCTCCTTTTGGCATACCCTTGTTGAATACTTTCATTTTATTAGCTTCTGGAGGAACCATAACTTGGGCCCACCACGCTCTGAGAGAAAATGATAGAAAAAATTTTTTAGTATTTTTATTTTTAACAATTTTGTTAGGTTTAATATTTACTGGTTTTCAAGGATATGAATATGTCCATGCAACATTTAGCATTGACGATGGTATATATCCCTCTACTTTCTATATGGCCACAGGCTTTCACGGCGTTCACGTAATTATTGGTACCATATTTTTAATCGTTTGCTTCATTAGAGGTGCTAAAGGACATTTCAAACCTGAAAAACATTTAGGTTTTGAATTTGCAGCATGGTATTGGCACTTTGTCGATGTTGTGTGGTTATTTCTATTCACATTTGTTTACTGGTGGGCTTCTTTTTAGCCGTACCATTAATGCATTTTAAATTTAAAAACAAAGAATATACATTTAAAACAAAAGCTGTTCCTTTACTGGCCTTTTTAGTTTCTCTATCAATCCTACTCGGTTTATCAACTTGGCAATTTAAAAGATTAAAATGGAAAAGTAATCTTATTGATATAAGAATTTCTATGTATGAAGGTGAAGTTAGGCCATTAAAGGTGTTAAATAAACCTTCAAAATTAGAATTTCAAAAAATATCAGTTAAAGGAAAACTTTTAAATGAGTATGAGTTTTATATGCCAGCGCTAAGTAAAAACGGAAATAACGGTTATCATATTTTAGTTCCTTTCAAAACTGATGAAAATAAATTTATAGTTTTTGATACCGGTTGGGTCCCATTATTAAAAAAAGATAGAGATAAAAGGATTAATAATATTGATAATGAAGAAAAGGAATTTGTTGCAGTGATAAGAATTCCAGGAAGAAAAGGATATTTTCAACCAGAGAACGATCCATTAAAAAATTTTTGGTTTTTTGTTGAGCCAACATTAATGGAAAAACAATTAAAATTTAGTCTCGAAAAGAATTTTTATCTTGAAGCAGTTAATAATGGTCCAAATGGTTTTCCATTAGGAAATCAAACCAGAATATACCTACGAAATAATCATCTACAATACGCTCTTACTTGGTTAATGATAGCTTTGGGACTTGTTGGAGTTTATTTCTTTTCAAGTATAAAGAAAAAATAATGCTCTATTCATCAACAAGAGGAAACGACAATAATATTAACTTTGTCCAGGTAATGTTGAATGGTCTTGCGAAGGATGGGGGGTTATATGTTCCAAACAATATACCAAAGATTTCAAAAAAAACATTACAAGAACTAAGGAATCTCTCCTATGTAGATTTAGCCTACGAAGTAACTAAAGATTTCGTTGTATCTAAGGATATATCTGAAAAAGAGTATAAATTAATCTTAAAAAAAACTTACAACAAAAAATTTGGTAATGAGATTATTAATATTGATAAACTAAATAATAATGAATTTATACTGAATTTATTTCATGGACCAACACTTGCTTTTAAGGATTACGCTTTGCAATTACTAGGTAATTTGTATGATTTTATTTTAAAAAAAAGAAAACTTAATTTAACTATAATTGGAGCAACTTCTGGAGATACTGGATCTGCAGCAATATATGGGTGTTCAAAATCTAAAAAGATAAATATGTTTATTCTTTTTCCTGAAGGTAAAGTAAGTGAAGTACAACGTAAACAAATGACAACATTTAGTGCGTCCAATGTAACTAATGTATCAGTAAAAGGGAACTTTGATGATTGTCAAAAATTAGTAAAAGATTTATTTAATAAAAATACCAAAAGTATGGAATATAATTTTGCTGCAATTAACTCTATTAATTGGGTTAGAATTCTTGGTCAAGTGATTTATTATTTTTGGTCTTACTTTAAAGTAGAAAAAAATATGATCCCAATTAATTATGTAGTACCTACAGGAAATTTTGGAAATGTTTATGCTGGTTTTATTAGCAAAAGGATGGGTTTGCCAATTAAAAAGCTAATTGTATGTTCAAATAAAAATGACATTCTCACACGGTTTTTTAGTAACGGTACTATGAAAAAAAAAGTTGCACTCGAATCTTTAAGTCCAAGTATGGATATACAAGTATCAAGTAATTTTGAAAGATTACTCTATCATTTTTTAGAAGATAGAAAAAAAGTTTCTAGTCTTATTAATAGGATGGATAAAGAAGGTAAATACTCTGTACCAAAACAATTGTTGACTGAAATTTTAAAAGAATTTGTAGGAGGATCTCTATCCGATAATGAAACAAAAAAATCTATAAAAAAAATCTATGATGATTTTAACATTGTCACAGATCCACACACAGCTGTAGGCTATTCAATTGGAAAAAAATTGTTAAAAAATAAGGAAAAAAGGGTTTATCTGTCAACGGCTCATTTTTCAAAGTTTTTTAATACAGTTAGTGACTCTATTAAAATTCCCTTGATATATCCTCAAAAAATGAGAAAAATTCTTAAGAAAAAAGAGAAGTATCTAACAATTAGAAATGAAATAGATGAAATAAAAAAAGTTATAGATGAAAAAACATCAAAAACTTAGGCATTTCCTGAGTATGATGAAAATTTTGTGAAGTCTATCCCAGTTCTTTTGATCGCATTGGTCCATTTTTTTTCTGAGTCCATATCAAAAAGAAAGTCAAGTTCCTCATTAATATTTATCCAACTATTTTTCTTTATTTCATCTTCAAGTTGTCCAGGTCCCCATCCAGAATAACCTAAAGAAATAAAAAATTTTTTTGGACCTTGATTTTTAGCAATATCATTAATTATTTCAGTAGAACAAGTCATTTTGACATTCCTAGATATCCTAAGAGTATTTTTGCTCTTGTAATCACTTGAATGAAGTATAAATCCATTATTCTGACTCAAGGGCCCTCCAATGTGAAAAGAAAAGTCAGTTTCTAGGTTTTGAGTTGTATCTTTTATATGTAGTTTTTTGAAAAGCTCCGCACCCTTTATGTTCAATATTTTATAATTTAAAACAATACCGACTGCTCCATCTTTATTATGATGCGTAATATAGATTATACTTTTTGAAAAGAAAATATCTTTTAATTGTGGCAATGCACAAATTATATTTCCCTTTAAATATAAACTTTTCATAGTTAAATTATTACAGATAATTTTCTTATATTCAAATAGAAGATAAATATGTTTGTTTTTTTATTATTTTTTTTATTTTTTACTCATTTAGATGCTAATGCTGAAGAAAGCTTTGATAAACATTCTTTTTTAGAAATTGTTCCAAAAGATATTTTTTTATATGATAAAGAATATTTTTACTTTGGAGTAAAAATAACCCTTGATGAGGGTTGGAAAACATACTGGAAAAATCCTGGAGAAGCAGGGGCTCCCCTGTCGATAGATTTTAATGATAATTCTGAAATTCTTGAAAATGAAATATTGTTTCCTTTTCCACAAAAATTCTCAGATTATGAAATTGAAACAATAGGATATGAAAAAGAAATTATTTTTCCAGTCAGGCTTAAGTTAAATGAAAATAAAAAAAAAATAACTTCAAAACTAAATTTAGAGTATTTAGTCTGTAAAGATGTATGTATACCAATTTCTGTTGAAAGAAATCTTAATCATTTTCTGGAGAAATCTTCTAAAGAATTAAAAAAAAGTATCCTTTATAAATATTTAGAAAAGGTTCCAAAAAAAAATTTAAATTTTTTTTCAGTTAAAGATTTACAAAAATTAAGTGATCAAAAGATTATTTTTAAAATTGACAATTTTAATCTTAAGAAAATAGACATTTTTGCATTTTCCAATTTTTCTAGTTTATCTACTAAAGTTTATAAAAAGCAAAACCACAATCTAATAGAGTTAATTACTGAAGAAAACTTTAATGAAGATGATATTATATTATTGGCAATTTCTGATGGAGAAAATATAGAAGAAATTGAGATAAAAATCTCAGATTTAAAGTTAAATAAAGATGGAAAGATTTTTCATATTTTTCTCTTAGCCTTGCTTGGAGGCATTATTCTAAACTTTATGCCCTGTGTTTTACCAGTTTTATCTTTAAAAATGATTTCACTGTTAAAAGCAAGTAATGAAAATAAATTTTTAATAAAAAAAAAAATATTTTCTATTATTTCAGGTATATTTTTTTCTTTTATTTTATTATCAGTTTTTACAATTTTTTTTAAATCTATTGGAAATCAGGTAGGTTGGGGCTTTCAATTCCAGAATTTCTATTTTTTAGTGATAATTACTACTATCATTTTCATTTTCTCATTAAATTTGTTGGGATTTTTTGAAATATTTTTACCTCATAGATTACTTAATAAATTAAGTAATATTTCATCATCTAACAATAATAAAGGTCTCTTTTTATCTGGAATGTTTGCAACATTAATGGCCACACCGTGTAGTGCACCTTTTTTAGGAACAGCAATTGGTTTTTCAGCGATGACATCTAACCTAAACATATTTTTTATTTTTTCATTTATTGCCTTAGGATTCTCTCTTCCTTATTTTTTAATTTTATTGAACCCCACCTTTTTAAAGTTTGTTCCAACTCCAGGGACATGGATGATAAATTTTAAGTTTTTCTTAGGTTTAATTCTTCTAATTACTTCCTCTTGGTTGATGAAATTAGCAGAAATCCCTGATATTTTTAATTCGTTTATTTTCTTTTTAATTATAGTCCTGTCTTTAATTTTGTTTAAAAGCATAAAAAAAATATTTTTTTCTTTGATATTTATGATGCTTTTTTTTCTTTTAATTGTTTCTCCTTTTGAAAACAAGGGATCCAATTTCAATTGGACTAAATTTGATGAGATAACTTTAAATAACTTAATTCAAAATAATGAAGTTGTTTTATTAGATTTTACAGCTGATTGGTGTATCACATGTCAGTTAAATAAAAAAACAACCCTTGAAAATAAAAATCTACAAAGTTTTTTAAATAAAGAAAGGGTTTTATTAATGAGAGGAGATTGGACAAAAAGAGATGAAAAAATCCTTAATTTTATAAAAAGTTATGGTAGACTAGGAATTCCAGTTAATATAATTTATGGACCGAATAATAAAAAGGGAATTATTCTGCCTGAGATTTTAACTAAACAAATTGTAATTGATAATATTTATAAAGTAAAAAAAGATGAAAATTAAAGTAGATGATTGTTTTCCTGACGTAACTTTTTTTCAATTAGTTGGCGGAAACCCAAAGACGCTGAAATCATCAGAAATTTTTAATAAAAAAAAAATAATTTTGGTATCTGTTCCTGGAGCATTTACTCCAACCTGTTCAAATGAACATTTACCAGGTTACGTCAAGCTATTCGAGGAATTTAAAAAAAAGGGAATAGATGATATTTATTTTGTGTCAGCTAATGATCCATTTGTAATGGATGCATGGATAAACTCCTATTCAGAAAGCAAAGTTAAGTATTTGGCTGATTCTAAATTTGAATTATTGGAAGCAACTGGTCTTGAGATTGATCTTGCCGTAGCAGGACTTGGAAAAAGACTTTCTAGGTTTGCAATTTTTATAGATAATGGTCTTATTAAAAATATTTTTGATGAAGAAGGTGGTGGTTTAGAAAAAAGTTCAGCAGAAAATTTACTTAAAAATCTATAACTTTTTCTGCCTCTTCTCGTGCAATTTTGTCAACCTCTTCATTAAGAATATCACCACTGTGACCCTTTACCCATTTCCAATCGACTTGATGATAATTTATACATTTATAGAGATTTAACCAAAGCTCCTTATTCTTAACTTCCTTCTTATTTGATGTCTTCCAGCTATTTTGTTTCCATTTTAATATCCAATTATTTATTCCATCAATTACATATTTACTGTCAGTGAAAATAATAATGTTCGATTTATATTTGAGGTGATTAAGAGCTTTAATTGTAGCTGTAAGTTCCATTTTATTATTGGTAGTAAACTTTTCAGCACCTGATAAAACAACTCTTTTATTTTCTTCATCTAAAATTATAGCTGCCCAACCTCCTTTACCTGGGTTGCCAATACAAGCTCCGTCTGTATAAATAATAAATTTATTTGAAATAGTTAAACCTTTCTTGAGATTGAATATGAAATATTAGTATACCGTAATACTCGATAGGATCTTTTAAGGTGACAATACTATTTTTTTTTTTATTAATTTTGTCATATAGCCTAGTTAATAAAAATCTTAGTGCTGCCCCTCTAAGTAAAATATTAAATTGTATTTTTTCTTTTTTAGTCAGTTGTCTTTCAGATTGATACCCACTTATAATTTGATTAAAAAAAGATTGATTAAATTTGCCTCTTTTAAAACACCATGCATTGATTGTTATGGCTAAATCATAAATTAGGAAATCATGACAAGAAAAATAGAAGTCTAAAATTCCAGAAATTTTTTTTCCCTCAAAGAAAACATTATCAGGAAATAAATCTGCATGAATTGTACCTTTTGGAAGATTTTTTGGCCAATTTTGGTTTATAAATTTTAATTCAGTTTTCAGTAATTTGTGAGCATCAGGGATTACTGAATCAAGTTTAGATCTATCCATTTTGTTAAAAGTTTTTTTCCAAAAGTCTAAACTAAATTCATTGGTTATTTTTTTTTTAAAATTTTTGTTAACAGAATGGAATCGACCTAATATTTTCCCAATATCAAAGCAATTAATTTCTGACCATTGTTTTTTAGATTTACCATTTAGAAAAGAAAATATTGCTATTTTTTTTTTTTTAAAATTATTAATTAACTTATGATCCTTATCTAAGATTGGTTTTGGGCAGCAAATTTTTTTACTATTACAATTAAGCATTAAATTTAAAAAAATTGGAAGGTAATTTTTATTAACTCTTTCTTCAAATATGGTTAGTATATAATAGTTTTTTGTTGTCTTTATTTTGTAGTTGGTATTTTCTATTCCTTCTTGTATGCCAGAAAAATTTACCAAATTTCCTATTCTGTAAATTCTTAAAATATCTAAAATATCCCCCTTTGATAATCTAGTGTGTACGGCCATTTATCTTTTAAGAAAGATGACTTGTTAGTTTAGAAAGGGATTCATTAATAAGTTTTGAATTATGTGATTTTTTCAATTTTTTTTTTATTTTAAATTCTGTGTAATAAAGAGTTTTGTTGATTATTTCTTTTTTTAAATCCTCTCTTATCTTAAGCTCCATTTGAGAAGATAACTGTTTAAAACCTTTTTCTTTTCTTAAAAGTGAGTTTTTTATATCTTCTTCAATCTTTTTCTTTATTATTTTTGATTCATAAAGGGCTTCTTCATTAAGCTTTTTAATCTTAATAAGTGTAACCTCATATTTTTTACTTTGTTCATTGAAAATTTTTTCAGCATCCTCTTTGAGTTTTTTTGATTCCTCTAACTGAGATTTTAATTCTTCTATTTTATTATCTAGGTTTGTTAGCACAATACTTTTAACTGGTTTAAAAACCAATATTACAAAAATTACAAAAGAAACAGCTACCCATAGGGTGGCGTTATCAAGAATATTTAAATCTAAACTCACAGATCCCTCATTACTTTTTCAAATTCTTTTGGATCACTTTCTGTCTTTTCTCCTAGAATTTTTTCATAAAGATGGTTCGATAAGTCCATACAGATTTTAGGAATCTTATTTTGTATATCCCTCTTTGATTTAAGCAGTTCAGAATTAAGCTTTTCTTTCTTAGCTTCAAAATCCTTTTCAATTAGGCCTACTTCCTTTTCAAATATAATTTTATTTTTCTCAAACTCTTCTTTGATTTTATCATTAAAGCGAGTTTTTGCTTCGTTTAATTCTAAATCAATCTGGACAATTATATTGTCAATTTGTTCGTTTATTCTTTTTGTTTGAGATAAGTAGCTATTTATTGTTTGATCTCTTTTTTCTCGAATTCTTTTTAATTTTGGTATTAAGAAAAAGTGAATAAATAAAAATAAAATTGAAAAAGAGATGAATAGCCAAAAAATTTGTGAGCTGAATGAATCTGGGTTAAGCTGTGGCATCCCACCTTGCCCTTCTGCTCCTAAAACTTTATTAGAGAAAAATAGGAGAAAAAAAGTAAGACCAAACCTACTAAGCATTTAAAAAACGAATAGTAGTAGTAGTGCAATAATTAATGCAAAAAGTGCAAGTGCTTCGACAAGGGCAAAGCCTAGCATTGTCATTGTGAAGACATGCTCTCTTGCCTCAGGGTTTCTTCCAACAGCAGTTATAAAAGCTGAGAAAATAGAACCAATTCCAATTCCTGAGCCAATAACACCAAGTACTGCAATCCCTGCGCCTAATAGTTTAGCTGATTCAATATCCATAATTTTCTCCTTAAGTTTAAAAGTTAATGTAAATGTATTGCATCATTTATATACAAACAAGTTAATATTGCAAATACATATGCTTGTAAAAAAGCAATAACGATTTCTAGACCTGTTAAAGCAACAAGAAATGCAACCGGTAATGCCCCACCAATTATAAAACTATTAGCACCCAACACGAAAACAAAGCCTCCAATAACTTTTAATAGAGTGTGGCCAGCCATCATATTGGCAAATAACCTAACAGATAAACTTATAGGTCTGGAGAGGTATGATATAATCTCAATAGGAACTAATAATAAAAGCATAGGCTTTGGAACTCCACTTGGTGCAAAAAATTTTAGGAATTTTACTAGCCCATGTTTTGATATTGCAATTATTGTGACTGCTAAAAAAATGAAAAAAGCAATTGAAAAAGTTACAATAATGTGACTTGTCCAAGTAAAACTGTAAGGGAACATACCCAATAAATTCCCAACTAAAATAAACATGAATAAGGAAAAGATGAATGACAGATATTTCATACCAGATTTACCAACATTATCTAATATCATGTTGGCTATAAACTCATAAGATAATTCTAACAAAGATTGTTTTCTAGATGGGATAATATTAGAGCTTTTTAATCCTATAATCATAAATAAGAGGATTGAAGTAATTGTAACCAGCATTGCAAGAGAAGAATTTGTAAACGAAACATCATGTCCAAAAACTTCAATTGGTATTAAGGTTTTTATTTCAAATTGTGATAAGGGACTTGCCAATTAAATTTCCTTTAAATTTTTTATTTCAGTGACTTCATGGACTTTATTATGCTAATGAAGCCAGTAATGATTCCTAATAGCAA
Source organism: Pelagibacteraceae bacterium TMED124 (assembly GCA_002171275.2). The sequence continues at coordinate 5,611 of NHFZ02000002.1, read as the reverse complement.
AAAAATTAAAAAAAATACAGGTTTTGTTGAAAAAATTTTATCAAAACCCAGTCCAATTAAAATTCCAACAATAATGGGAGAAATTAAGTCTAAGCTAATTTTCATTCCTAATCCAAAGCCTTTAGGATCTGTTTTTTTTTTGTATCTATTTTCTTCAATACTTTTTAGCCTATCTTTAAATTTTTCTAGATTACTACTCATTAGATTGCTTCCTGAAAGTCAACTTTTTCAAAGTCAACGGATACAATATCAGAAATACCTTTTTGTGGCATTGTAACACCATAAACTCTATCTATTGAAGACATTGTAATTTTGTTGTGCGTTATAAGTAAAAATTTTGTCTGGGTATTGTTTTTTAACTCATTAAGTATCAAACAAAACTTTTCAATATTTACATCATCTAAAGCTGCGTCTACTTCATCTAAAATACAAATGGGCGACGGGTTTATTAAAAAAATCGAAAAAATTAATGCTATGGCCGTTAAAGTTTTTTCACCACCAGATAATAAATTAATACTTGATAACTTTTTACCTGGAGGTCTTGCGAATATTTCTAAGCCGGTTTGAAGTGGGTCGTCTGATTTTACAAGTTCTAACTTTGCTTCTCCTCCATTGAATAATTTTTTAAAAAGGTCTGAGAAATTTTTATTAACCTTTTCATATGCAGATATTAGTCTATTTTTACCCTCAAGGTTAATTTTATTTATAGCTTGTCTTAATTTGTCTAATGCATCAACTAAATCATTTTTCTCAAGCTCAAGTTCATCTATCATTGATTGTATTTCTGACTCTTCTATTTTTGCTCTAAGATTCACAGGTCCCATTTGTTCCCTTTGAAAGGTTATTTTTTGCAAATAATTCCTAATTTCTTCATGTGTGTCTAATTTTTTATCAATTAATTCTTTTTCTTTTTCTAAATCTTCTGGTTGCTTATTTAGTCTTTTATAAATTAAATCTCTTAATTCTTTCTCTTTGATCTTAGTGTTTTCTAAAATACCATCTAACTTTGTGATTTCATTTCTTTGGTTTTCTCTTTTTTGCTCAACTTTAAGTAAACCTGTCTCAACTATTTTTAAGTCTTGAGCTATTTGATTTATAGAACTGTTATTTTTAACAAGTTCTGATTCATAAGAATTACAGTATCCCTGATAGTTATCAATTTTCTTTTGAATTTCATTAGGTAAGGTTGTTAATTTCTCCTCTTCCTGGAGATATTCTTTCTGTCTTTTATTATAAGTTTCAATTCGTTTCTTTATACTTAAAACATTTGTTTTACTTTTTTCAATATCGTTCTTTAGATATGTTTTATTTAGCTCATCCTTCATTATTAATTCTTTAATTTTGTTAATTTCTAATCTTTTTTGTTCTATTTGATTATCTAGCTCGCTAATTTTTTTTTCAAAACCTTCTTTATCGGTTTTTGATTTTCCATTGAAACTTTGGTCAAGCAAAAGTTCCTTTTCCTGTATTTCCTGAAGTTTTGATGCAATGCTAATTTCGTATTTTTTGAGTTCTTCATTTTTTTCCGTATTTTTTTGAATATTATATTTGATAAGTGTAATTTTTTCCTTTTGAATAGATATTTGAGAAATTATTAAATCTAAGTTTTTATAGTTCAATTCAAGATCTTTTTCTTCACCATACATTTTTTTATCAAGTGATTTGTTAATGATTTCTATAGATTTACTTTCCTTTTTTAAAGAAATTAACTTTGTATTTAAGCTTTTGATAGTTTCATTTAGTTCATTAATTTTAAGTTGAGAATCAATTATCTTTTTTTTTTGAAGGTTTTCTTCTGATATAAATCCATCCCATCTCCAAATACTTCCGTTTTTGTTAACTAACATTTGACCAACTTTAAGTTTTTTTTGTTCCTCAAGAACGTTATGTTTTTTTTCTACTAAAAAGATTTGTGAAAGAATAAGGTCTAACTCTCTTGGACCTTCAACATAGTTTGATAGGGGGTTTTTAACAGCCTCTAAATTATCAATTTTTTTACTTATCCATTTTTTAGACGATTTACTATTTAATGTAGCATCAAGCTCATGCATTAATGCTGCATAAACAGCACTTTCATAACCTGATTTAATTTTAATTAAGTTTACAATTGACTCTTTAGAAAGATTTGCATCTCCAATTAATTGATTAAGGGTTTTAATTTCAGTATCAATTTCAGTGAATCTTTTTAAGTTAATTTCAATATTTTCTTCAATTTTTTTTAATGATTCCTCGTTAGAATCTTTTGTAGTTCTATTGATACGAACAGAATCTTTAAGTGTGACAATACTTTTTTCAAACAGTGATTTTTTTGAATTTTTATTAGCAAGGATTAACTCCTCATTTTTTAAAGATTTTTCTAATTTTTTTATTTCTTCAGAAACACTTTTTATATTTTTTTTGTTTATTGTTTCTTCTTTTTTTAAGGAATCTTTTTCTTCTTTTAAGTTATCAGATTTAAACTCATCTCCAAGTGTTAGTTGAATTTCGTTTACATATATACTCTCAATATGCTTTACCTCATTTCTTAATCTCATTTCTTCTGATAACTCTGAATCTAATTTCTTCTTTAAATTAATGTTATTTAAAGAATTACTGATTTTTCTTTCGCATTCTATAATATAAATCTCTAGGTCTTTTAGATTTTTCAATTCATTATTTTTGTCTGTTTCAATTGTGTCAAGAAACCTTCTAATTTCTTCTTTTTTATTTTTAATCAGATCAAGTTGGTTTGAAAAGTTATTTTTGTGACTCTGAGTTTCATATAGTTTTTTGTTTAAATCATTTCTAACAGCTTGAAGTTTGTCGGAGTGAGTTCTTAGAGACTGAAATTTTTTCTTTTTCAAAGAAGACTCATTTATAAAATTTTCAAGATTTTGCCTTAGAGTTATAATATTTTTTGTGTAATCATCTAAATTATTTTTTAGGTCTTTCCACTCTGAGAAAATAAGAAGAGATTCATAAAATTTTATTGCCTTAGATAAGCTTTCATATCTTTCAGCTTGTCTTGCCTGTCTTGACAAACTTTTTTTTTGATCTAAAAGATTATCAAGATTTATTTGCACTTTTTCTAAATTTACGTCTGTAGATTGTAATTTGAGTTCTGATTCTCTTCTTCTTGCTTGCAAACCTGATATGCCTGCAGCATCCTCTAGAATAATTTTTCTTTCGATTGGTTTGTAGTTAATTACTTGATCTATGTTACCTTGAGTAATTATTGAACTTGATCTTGGTCCACTCCCAGAATCATAGAATAAAACACTTACATCTTTTGCCCTAACATCCTTGTTGTTTATTTTAAAAAATGATCCCACTCCTCTTTCAAGTATTCTGCTAATAATAACTTTTTTATCATCAATTTTAAGGTTTTGTGATCCATCAGCATCAAATTGGTCAAGTTCAATGCTGACTTCAGCAAAGTTTTTTGCTGGAATACTTTGTGTACCATTAAAAATTACATCATCCATCGAACTTGATCTAAGACTTTTTGAAGATGATTCTCCCATTACCCATCGGATTGCTTCAAAAATATTAGATTTTCCACATCCGTTGGGACCTATAATTCCAGTAACACCGTCTTCTATTAACAATTCGATTGGATGTGCAAATGACTTAAATCCAGATATCTTTAATTTATTTACTGTAAACAATTTGAATTAATTTAATAATGAGTCAATTTTTAATTTTAGAGCTTCAAATGTGAGGTCTCCATCATATTTTTTATTATTTATATATATTGTTGGAGTTGCGTTAATATCATATTTTTTAGAGGAACTTAGCCTTTCTTTTAAGATACCATCTTCAATTGATTTATTTCCTACACAAACTTTGATCTCATCATTTTTTAATCCACCTAATTTTGCAATTTTTAAAAGGGATTTGAAAGGATCTTGAGTGCTCGTCCAATCTTTTTGTTTTTTATATAAAACTTTTAAAAAATTAAAGAATCTATCATTTCCAGAACATCTTGCTATTACAGATGCCTTTAAGGCAAATTTATCTAGAGGAAAGTCCCTATATGTAAACACAATCTTTCCTGTATCAATATACTCCTTTTTAATTTTTGGAAACACCTCATTATGAAATTTGGCACAATGACCACATGTAAGAGAAGCGAATTCAACAATTTTGATAGACGCTTCTTTATCACCAATTTTCTTTTCTTGAAGGGCTTCAATTGTATCAACAATTCTTGATTCTACTTTATGGGTAATTAGAAAAAATAGTGCTAAAAAAGAAATAATTTTAAATGTTGAATTATTTGTTAACATAACTAGTTTTTACCATAAATACCTAAATTTGTAATGATTTTTTATACTTTATTATATCCACAACATTTCTTAAAAAAAAATGGTTTATTTTTTCTTTTATCTCAACGGTTGAATAAGAAAGTTCAAATAAACTAGCATTACTGCAACCAATTGTTAGTACGTTTTTTTTGTTAATTTTTTTTAAAGATAAAACATGACATTTTTTAGCATATTTTCTACCCACTATTGATGTCCAGTTCATTTTTATTTCTAATAATTGAGAATTACCGTTTTTATTAATCTTTTTAAAAATTTGCGGTAAAATAGTTGAAACTTTTTTTAGGTTATTTATATTTCTTTTTGCATTCATGAGATACGATTATGACATTACTTTAACTTTTAAGAAAGCATGGCAAAAAAAAATTTTGGATTGGTATTTTGCTAACAAAAGAGATTTACCTTGGAGAAAAAAAACTCACCAGAATTTTTATAAAATTTGGATTTCAGAAATTATGCTCCAGCAAACAACAGTTACGACTGTAATTCCTTTTTACAAAAGATTCTTAAAAAAATGGCCAAATCTTAAATCATTTTTTGATGCAACTGCTGAGGAAATTTTATTTGAATGGCAAGGTCTGGGATATTATCAAAGGGCAAAAAACTTGTTTAAGGCGAAAGAATTTCTGAAATCAAATAAACTAATCATTGATTCGAAAAATTTAATGAATATTCCAGGAATTGGTGACTATACTTCTAGCTCCATCTCGGCAATACTTAAAGATGAACCTTGTGCAGTGATTGATGGGAATATTGAAAGAATTTTGTTAAGAGTTTTTGATTTAAATCGGTCAGAAAAGAATTTTAAAAAAAATATTAGAAAAATAGCGCAAAAACTTACACCTTTAACAAATAATAAATATTACTTTCAGTCACTTATGGATTTGGCTAATATAATTTGTAAAAGTCGTGCGCCTCAATGTATTTTATGTCCAATCAAAAAATTTTGTAAAAGTAATGGAAGGATCAATTTTGAACCTAAAAAAAGGATTCTTAGATCTACGAAGGCGGGAGTAATTTTTTTAATTAGATTTAAAAATAAATTTCTAGTGGGAAAATCACAAAAAAAAATTTTACAAGGTTTATACGAACTTCCTACTTCTGAATATGTTGAATATCAAGAAATTACAGAGATAGATGAAATATATAAAAATCAAATAAAAAACTGGAAAAAAAAATATAAAATTTCTGAAAATTTAAGAGTTATAAGTACCTTTGAACATAATTTTAGTCATTTTCATTTGAAAGTCCTTATGGTTGAGATATTATTAAATAAAAAAAAGAAACTTGGAGGCTTTTTATGGTTT